>NZ_JBJMBA010000001.1:0-2526 GCF_045799135.1 Weissella sp. MSCH1
AACATGCAGCAATTGCAAAGCTGTCAACATACCATCACCAGTTGTTGACCAGTCCAAGAACACCACGTGACCTGATTGCTCACCGCCCAAGTTATACCCAGACTTCAACATCTCTTCGACCACATAGCGATCACCAACAGCTGTCTTAACTGATGACATGTTGTTTTCAGCCATGGCCTTATACATACCGATGTTTGACATGACCGTTGTGACAATCGTGTCTTGCTTCAAACGACCGTGTTCTGACAAGTACTTACCGGTAATGAACATGACCTTATCACCATCGACAACGTCACCGTTTTCATCAACAGCAATCAAGCGATCACCGTCACCATCAAATGCCAACCCAACTTGGGCACCATTTTCAACCGTAAACTTCGCAATCGCTTCAGGGTGTGTTGACCCAACACCCTTGTTGATGTTCAAACCATTGGGCGACGATGCAGCAATACTAAAATCCGTCCCTGAATCTAAAAATAATTTTGAAACTAGATCTGACGTTGCACCGTTGGCTGCATCAATGGCAATGTTCATGCCTGATAGATCATCAGGAATGGTTGTCTGCAAGTACTCTAGGTACTTGGCAGCCCCTTCAGGGAAGTCTGACACTGTTCCCAAACCTTCAGCGGCTGGACGCGGCAATGTATCTTCCGGTGCATCAAGCAACGCTTCAATTTCAGCTTCCAACTCATCTGATAGCTTGAAGCCATCCGCACCAAAGAACTTAATCCCGTTATCTTCAGCTGGATTGTGTGATGCCGTGATTTGTGCACCAGCATCTGCTTGTTGGGCACGCACTAAGTAGGCAACCCCCGGCGTTGAAATGACGTTCAAACGCAAAATTTCAATACCAACTGATAGCAAGCCAGCAATCAAAGCATGCTCCAACATTTGTCCTGACATACGTGTGTCACGACCAACTAACACGCGTGGTCGGCGTCCTTCAGCGTGGCGCGTCAAAACTGCACCACCCATGCGACCGAGACGGAAAGCCAATTCTGGCGTTAATTCCTTATTGGCAATCCCGCGCACACCATCTGTTCCAAAATAACGCAATTCAACCATAACCCTACCATATTTCCAATTTTGTTAATCATCCTACATTACAATATACGTCATGTACATGACAGTTTCAACGTAAATTGCAAAAAGATAAACGCTTTATAAGTTTAAAATCACCGATTAATAATCAAATACACCCCATGAATTGCTTTTTCTCCAATTCATGGGGTGTATTTCGACATTTTTTAAGTTATATCTCTATCATTTATACTTGTTGATCGGAATTGTTTTTTAATGTACCACACAATCTCACCACAAATTCGAAACATGAACTGTCGTACGATGTCTATCAGCATTCCAAACCCAAAAATAGAAACTATCGTTAGTATAAATCCAAACAAAAGATTAGTACCGTGCCATTCAGTTGGATTTATAATCTTGTGCCACATAATATTTCTGAATACTCTACTGTCATGAAACAAGTACACACCAAACGTTGTAGATGCTACTAAATTAATAATAGACGCATTTCCAAACTTCCATTTTTCAAAAGCCAAGAACATTAAAAAAGCTACACAAAAAGCGCTAATATTAAAACCAGTCACAAAAAACAATCTGTATTGAAACGCAGTATGACTAAATCGAGACGCCGCTATTAGCATCCCCGTTATCAAAGTAGTTGTCATCAGTACCGTTACCATACCACTTAATAAGCGTAAATTTGATAATTTAATGTTGCCTGCACGAACGTACGCACCCAATACGTAAGCAATCGCTAGGCCGATAAGGTTGTTTTTCATATCAGGTGTTACGATTGGTAAACCCGTAAACCCTATTGCTACTACCAAACCGTAAAAAAGTAATCGTTTATCATTATGGTGAACCATTTTATTAAGAATCGGACTCAATAACAATATCAGTGCGAAATCTGTAGGAAACCAATAATTTTCAAGTAATAAAGGAAATACAATCTTCAACACACCTACTACTCCGGGCCGTATTCCTTCCGTCACAAATGCTAGCAAGGCCATAACTATAGAGAAAAATATAGTCTGCCTGCTTAAATCCATAATTCTTTTCCATTTAAATGGCTTGTTTATCATGAAGTACCCTGTAATCATCACAAACAAAATCACTCCGGTCTTACCGCCAAGCCGTAGCATCGATAATCCTAAAATTTTCGTAGAAAATATATTTGTTGGTCCGAAGTCGTTATATGTAGCAAAATGACAACAAATAATCATAACCATCGCTACTATTCGTAACAACTCTAAATTACTTTGCCGTTCATGTTTTCTATCAACCATTTTTGCACCTAATCCTATCAACCTTTTTTATAACTTATAACAAATTAATTCGAAAAAGTGTCTATAAAGCAAAGATGAGGCTGGGACAAAACTCAGCTGAACATTTTGAATAAAAGCAGGCGCAAACCCATGTATATCAAGGGTTTGCGCCTGCTTTTTGGTATAATAGTGGTAATAAAGGCAAAGAAAAAGACGTTGAGCGGCAACTCAACGTCCA
>NZ_JBJMBA010000002.1:0-2377 GCF_045799135.1 Weissella sp. MSCH1
GTTGGGTGAAACAACGAACACGTTGACGGCAGGTGATTTGCAAGTCGCTTTGTCAAAGTCTTGGGGGAAGTTGCAAACTATTCCAGAATTTGAAGGTGCTCCATTGGTTTCATTCGTTAACCCAATGGACGTTGCAAACTTTTTGGCAGGTAAGCCAATTCAAGCTGACGCATCAAACGCTTACGGTATGACGTTGTTGCAAAACTTTATCGGAGCTGACAAGGTAATTTCTTTGGGTTCAATTCCAGAAGGAAAGGTATTCACGACGGCCGTTGATAACATTGTCTTGGCTTACTTGGACATGCAAAAGTCTGATTTGAGCCAATACTTCGTTGATTACACTGACGAAACTGGTTTGCTGGCTGTTGTATCAAGCAAGAACACGTCAAATTTGACGCTTGAAGCAACATTTACTGGTGCTATGAAGTTGTTCGTTGAAATTCCTGATGGTGTGGTTGCTGCAACGTTGGGTACTGAAACAACTACGGAATCACCTGATAAGCCAGCTTTGTAAAAAGGAGAGTGATCATTTATGACTATGGAACGCATGAAGCTTGCAAAGGGCTTTTTTGATACTGAGACAAATTTGGAATATAGCGCCGGCGACATGTACCCACGTTACGTTGAACCAACTGCCGAGCGCATTGCCTTTTTGAAGGATGCGGGTGTGTTTGAGGAAGTTAACGAAGGTACTGGAGAAACTTTTGAAAAGCCAACTGATAAGAATACAGTTGATGAAATCAAGGGTTATTTGGATCAAGTAGGAATTGAATACGACAAGGCAGCTAAGAAGGCTGATTTGTTGGCTTTGATTACCGATTAAGAGGTGTCATGTGGCTGAAGATACTTTGAGTAAGGTTAAGTTATTGCTTGGTATCAAGGACAAGCTACAAGATGATCTGCTAACGTTGCTTGTCTCGGATAGCCAGGAACGTCTTGTTAGTTATATCAACCAAGACAGTGACACTGATATTAAGTTTCCAACTGGTATTGATTGGGTACTGCGAGAAATCACGGTACGCCGATACAACCGTATTGGGGATGAAGGTAAGACGTCATCTAACGAAAGTGATGTATCCGTGTCATGGCGTGATGATGATATTGCAGACTACGCAACGTACTTGAATAAGTACCGCAAAAAGCGTGGTGGTCGGGGCATTGCGAGGTTCTATTGATGAGATATGAAAACCAAGTGAAGTTGACAATCAGGACGCCTTCAAGTGACCCTGACAATGAATACGAAGAACAAACAACCGATTGGATTGAAGCGCACATTACTGGTGTTTCGTCACAGATGAACATCAATGTGTTTGGTTCTTACAAATCAGATGCAGCGGCTATACATTTAAAAGGGCATTATTTTGGCGTACAGAACGTTTTAATCAATGGGGTTACAAGGAAGCCACAGGCGGTTATTAACGCGCGTCAGAATACTGTGCTAGTCGTACAGGGGGTGTAACCATGGGACGCAATGGTGTAACGATTAACTTTAGTGGTTTGGATAGCTTAATTAAGGGGTTCGAACGACAACCTGCAGTTATTAAGACTGAAGCGACACGCATTATCAATACGGTTGCTGCTAAAGTCGAAAAGACTGCCGCTGAAGAAGCGCCTGAAGATACGGGGTATCTCTTACAACACATTATGGCTGAACCAAAGGGCGCACTTAATGCACAGGTTATTTCAACTGCTCGTTATTCGATATACCAGGAAATAGGTACACGAAAAATGGCAGCGCACCCCTTTATGGGACCCGCAATAAAAGCGCATGAGAAAGATTTGTACACAATGCTATCAAACTTGTTAAAGGAGGGACTACGTTGACGAATTCACCATTTGTTGAACTATTGAAGGATTTGGAAAAGCGAGTAGCTGACCAGGTTAACGTGCCAGTGTTTCGTGTATTACCAGATTCAGAACAACCAGAACCGTTTGTTGTTTTAAGTGATCACACGGATAACGACTTGGCATTAAGAACGGGATTGGCTGCCAGCGATATGACACTGTCGGTTCACGTCTTCTATCCTGCGAATAGTCGTATCAAGTTTGAAGATGCGCTGTACAAGTTGCGTGGCGTCATTGCACAGTCAAACCGTGTGATTAACGTCAGCACTAGTCAGACGGTGTTTGATAATTCAATCGGACGTGATGTTTATCATGCTGTAATCAGCGTGAGAGCAATTATTTAGGAGGAAATATGGCAGATAAGTTTATTGATAATGGTGTGGAGCAAACGAAGGGTAACCCAATCCTTGCCAAGATGATTTGGTACTTTTTGCAAGCTACTAACGCACCAGTAGGAAGCAAGGCAGTGTTGCCTGCAGCACAAACTAGCGGAACGTTGACAATTGGTGGTGACTCAATCGACGAGCAAACG
>NZ_JBJMBA010000003.1:0-2602 GCF_045799135.1 Weissella sp. MSCH1
GCAATGGCTTTGGCTGGTTCAGAAAACTCATTGTTGTTGGCCCACGAAGCGCACGATGAAACTGGTCGTGGGGTTGTCGAAGACAAGGACACGAAGAATCGCTTCGCCTCAGAATCTGTTTACAACGCCATCAAGAACGACAAGACGGTTGGTGTAATCTCAGAAGACCGCGTTACGGGTAAGGTTGAATTGGCAGCGCCACTTGGTATCTTGGCTGGTATCGTCCCAACAACGAACCCAACGTCAACGACGATTTTCAAGTCAATGTTGGCCGCAAAGACGCGTAACACAATTGTCTTTGCCTTCCACCCACAAGCCCAAAAGTCATCAGCGCACGCTGCTAAGATTGTTTACGATGCAGCCGTTGCAGCTGGGGCACCTAAGAACTTCATCCAATGGATCGACACACCATCACTAGATGGGACAACGACGTTGATTCAAAACCCAAAGATTGCGTCAATCTTGGCAACGGGTGGTCCTTCAATGGTTAACGCCGCTTTGAAGTCAGGAAACCCATCAATGGGTGTTGGTGCTGGTAACGGTGCTGTGTTCGTTGACGGAACGGCTAACGTTGACCGTGCGGTTGAAGACTTGCTATTGTCAAAGCGTTTTGACAACGGTATGATCTGTGCCACTGAAAACTCATTGGTTATCGAAGCCCCTGTTTATGACGAAGTCATGCGCAAGTTGCAAGAACAAGGTGCTTACTTGACGCCAAAGAAGGACTACGAGAAGGTTGCTAACTTTGTCTTCAAGCCAAACGCAGAAGGTTACGGGGTTAACGGACCAGTTGCTGGTATGTCAGGTAAGTGGATTGCCGAGCAATCAGGTTTGAAGTTGCCAGAAGATAAGGATGTTTTGTTGTTCGAATTGGACAAGAAGAACATCGGTGAAGCTTTGTCATCAGAAAAGTTGAGTCCTTTGTTGTCAGTCTACAAGGCTGCTGACCGCGAAGACGCCATTGAAATCGTCCGCGCTTTGTTGAACTACCAAGGTGCTGGTCACAACGCTGCCATCCAAATCGGTGCCCAAGACGATCCATTCGTTAAGGAATACGCTGACAAGATTGAAGCATCACGTATCTTGGTTAACCAACCAGATTCAATCGGTGGTGTGGGAGATATCTACACGGATGCAATGCGCCCATCATTGACGCTAGGAACTGGATCATGGGGGAAGAATTCATTGTCACACAATTTGTCTACTTACGATTTGCTTAACATCAAGACGGTTGCCCGTCGTCGTAACCGTCCACAATGGGTCCGTTTGCCAAAGGACATCTACTACGAGTCAAATGCCATTACGTACCTACAAGAATTGCCAAACATCGACCGCGCCTTTATCGTGGCCGACCCAGGTATGGTCAAGTTCGGCTTCGTCGACAAGATTTTGGATCAATTCGCACTCCGTGCGGACCAAGTAAAGACATCAATCTACGGTTCTGTTCAACCAGACCCAACAATTGGTCAAGCTATCGATATTGCCCGTCAAATGGCCGAATTCCAACCAGACACGGTTGTCTTAATTGGTGGTGGTTCAGCGCTTGACGCTGGTAAGATTGCCCGCTTCTTGTACGAGTACTCAGCTGAAGAGGGTCACGAAGGCATCTTGAACGACGATGCTGCCTTGAAGGAATTGTTCGGCGAGTTGGCACAAAAGTTCATGGATATCCGCAAGCGTATCGTGAAGTTTGATCACCAACACTTGACGCAAATGGTTGCCATCCCAACGACGTCAGGAACTGGTTCAGAAGTAACGCCATTCGCAGTTATCACAGATGATGAGACGCACGTGAAGTACCCATTGGCTGACTACGAGTTGACACCACAAGTGGCTATCGTGGACCCAGAGTTCGTGATGACGGTGCCAAAGCGCACGGTTGCCTTCTCAGGTTTGGATGCTTTGTCACACGCTTTGGAGTCATACGTTTCAGTAATGGCCTCAGAATTCACTCGTCCATGGGCGTTGCAAGCCATCAAGTTGATCTTCGATAACTTGGAGACGTCATACAAGTACGACCCAGCCCACCCATCAAAGGAAGGTCAAGAAGCCCGTTCAAAGATGCACTACGCTTCAACTTTGGCCGGTATGTCATTCGCAAACGCCTTCTTGGGAATTAACCACGCTTTGGCACACAAGACTGGTGGAGAATTCGGCTTGCCACACGGTTTGGCAATCTCAATTGCCATGAAGCACGTCATCAAGTTCAACGCGGTTACTGGTAACGTTAAGCGTACGCCATTCCCACGTTACGAGACGTACACGGCTCAAAAGGATTACGCTGATATCGCCCGCTACCTTGGCTTGCAAGGTAAGAACGACGCCGAATTGGTTGACGCTTTGTTGGCTAAGATTGACACGTTGTTCGCCGGTGTTGAAGTACAACCTTCATTGTCAGCTAACGGTGTTTCAAAGGCTGCCTTTGAGAAGTCATTGGACACGTTGCCTGACTTGGTTTACAACGACCAAACGACGCCAGGTAACCCACGTCAACCTCGTTTGGAAGAAATCCGTCAATTGTTGAAGGACCAATTCTAAACGGCACATAATCTAAATAATGACAAAACGCCCCAGGTCCGCAGCCATGAACCTGGGGCGTTTT
>NZ_JBJMBA010000004.1:0-2362 GCF_045799135.1 Weissella sp. MSCH1
GTTGGGTGAAACAACGAACACGTTGACGGCAGGTGATTTGCAAGTCGCTTTGTCAAAGTCTTGGGGGAAGTTGCAAACTATTCCAGAATTTGAAGGTGCTCCATTGGTTTCATTCGTTAACCCAATGGACGTTGCAAACTTCTTGGCAGGTAAGCCGATTCAAGCTGACGCATCAAACGCTTACGGTATGACGTTGTTGCAAAACTTTATCGGAGCTGACAAGGTAATTTCATTGGGTTCAATTCCAGAAGGAAAGGTATTCACGACGGCCGTTGATAACATTGTTTTGGCTTACTTGGACATGCAAAAGTCTGATTTGAGCCAATACTTCGTTGATTACACTGACGAAACTGGTTTGTTGGCTGTTGTATCAAGCAAGAACACATCAAACTTGACGCTTGAAGCAACATTTACTGGTGCTATGAAGTTGTTCGTTGAAATTCCTGATGGTGTGGTTGCTGCAACGTTGAATGTGGGGACAACAGATACAACTAACGACCAATCATTGTAAAGGGGGGGTTAGATGAAGCAAATTAAGTTAGTACAAGCGTTTAACGATTTGGAAACTGGATTGCATTACAACGCTGGTGATATGTACCCACGATACTTGGAGCCAACGCCTGAACGTGTTGCTTTTTTGCGTGAACACGGAGTATTTGAGGAAGTTGACGACGGTACTGAAGAAACTTTTGAAAAGCCGACTGATAAGAATACAGTTGATGAAATCAAGGGTTATTTGGATCAAGTAGGAATTGATTACGACAAGGCGGCTAAGAAGGCTGATTTGTTGGCTTTGATTACCGATTAGGAGGTGTCACGTGGCTGAAGATACTTTGAGTAAGGTTAAGTTATTGCTTGGTATCAAGGACAAGCTACAAGATGAGTTGCTGACGTTGCTTGTTTCGGACAGCCAGGAACGTCTTGTTAGTTATATCAACCAAGACAGTGACACCGATATTAAGTTTCCAACAGGTATTGATTGGGTACTGCGAGAAATCACGGTACGCCGATACAACCGTATTGGGGATGAAGGTAAGACGTCATCTAACGAAAGTGATGTGTCCGTGTCATGGCGTGATGATGATATTGCTGATTACGCAACGTACTTGAATAAGTACCGTAAGAAGCGTGGTGGTCGGGGCATTGCGAGGTTCTATTGATGAGATATGAAAACCGAGTGAAGTTGACAATCAGGACGCCTTCAAGTGACCCAGACAATGAATATGAAGAAGAAACAACCGATTGGATTGAAGCGCACGTTACTGGTGTTTCGTCACAGATGAACATCAATGTATTTGGTTCCTACAAATCAGATGCAGTGGCTATTCATTTAAAAGGGCATTATTCTGGCGTACAGAACGTTTTAATCAATGGGGTTACTAGGAAGCCACAGGCGGTTATTAACGCGCGAAAAAACACTGTGCTAGTTGTACAGGGGGTGTAACCATGGGACGCAATGGTGTAACGATTAACTTTAGTGGTCTGGATGATTTAGTTAAGGGGTTCAGTCGTCAACCGGCAGTTATTAAGAATGAGGCGACACGTATTATCAATACGGTAGCCGGAAAAGTCGAAAAGACTGCCTATCAGAATGCGCCGAAGGAAACGGGTTATCTCTCACAACATATTATGGCTGAACCGAAGGGTGCACTTAATGCGCAAGTTATCGCAACCGCAAACTATTCAATTTACCTAGAAATGGGAACACGTAAAGCGCCGGCACAACCTTACATGGGACCTGCCGTTAAAGCACATGAAAAAGATTTGTACACCATGCTATCAAACTTGTTAAAGGAGGGGATGCGTTGACTTATTCACCATTTGTTGACCTATTGAAGGATTTGGAAAAGAGAGTAACTGACCAGGTTAATCTGCCAGTGTTCCGTGTATTACCGGATCCAGAACAGCCAGAACCGTTTGTCGTTTTGAGTGATCACACTGATAACGACTTGGCGTTGAAAACAGGGTTAGCGGCTAGTGATACGTCATTGTCGGTTCACGTTTTCTATCCTGCGAATAGTCGTATCAAGTTTGAAGATGCGTTGTACAAGTTGCGTGGCGTCATTGCACAGTCAAAACGTGTAATTAACGTCAGCACCAGTCAGACGGTGTTTGATAATTCAATCGGACGTGATGTTTATCATGCTGTAATCAGCGTGAGAGCAATTATTTAGGAGGAAATATGGCAGATAAGTTTATTGATAACGGTGTGGAGCAAACAAAGGGTAACCCAATCCTTGCCAAGATGATTTGGTACTTTTTGCAAGCTACTAACGCACCAGTAGGAAGCAAGGCAGTGTTGCCTGCAGCACAAACTAGCGGAACGTTGACAATTGGTGGTGACTCAATCGACGAGCAAACG
>NZ_JBJMBA010000005.1:0-2867 GCF_045799135.1 Weissella sp. MSCH1
AACTAACCGCTACCCATTGTGTTGGACGATTAACTATCTCTTCTCCACGTCTCTGTTTTTGCTGTCTGTGGAGCATACAGCAAGGCCCTTCACGTGCCGTCCTACTTTCCATGTAGGCTTCTTTGTCCTGAGTGCGTTCTACTCTGTCGCCGTAACGGGGCGGGTATCGAGTGCAAAAAAGACGAGAGACAATGTGACCCGATTCAGTCACATTGTCTCTCGTCAGAAGTTGTTCTTTTCTTGACGCATTCTCGGTAAGTACCCTATAATGTACTTACATCTTGAATGACAACGTGCTTTGAATGAACCACCATTCTTTGCACTGGCACCTATCGAGGGTCGAAACTCGATAGGTGCCTTTTCTTTTATATTTGATTAGTTATTGATTTAACTTTAACCAGCAAAAGGAATACTTGCAAGTATTTTATTTGTTTTTACCCATGTTTTAGTATTTAATAAACATATTAAATACTAAGGAATAGGGTATCAACATGGTTAAAAATAAAAATTTCAAAATGTCTAAGCGTTTATTATTAGTGCTTGGAATTACATTTCTGGCTACTACTTCTGCTTATGCTACATATACATTGATTAAATTTAATGAGAACGGAAAATACAATACCTCTCTTGAAGAGATTAAAACTAGTATCAACAATCTGACTAATAGTTTAACAACTACAGCAGGTAAGCTTACAGAAGAAAAGGATTCCCATTCGAAGGATATTTCTACATTGAACGGCGAAGTTACCAAGGCAAATCAATATGCAGCATCTGTATCCAGTGCAGTAGCTGATGCTGATAAGACAAACTCTACAGCATCGTCTGCTATATCAACAGCAAACTCAGCAATTAGCTATGACCCTTCAACTGTTAGTAGTTCAGCAAATTAATTTTTAATGATGAAATTTAAATATACGACTTTTTTCGTATCGTTATTATCAATTTCACTAATAGCAAATATTGTATCAGCTAGCTATATACTAAATAAATTTAAGGTAGATCAAACTAATATTACTAAGATCAACAATTTATCATCTGCCGTCAAACAAACTACCGATAAGTTATTAATTACTAGCGATAATATCATTGCTCTTAAAGATTCTAGTTCTTTTGATAAACAATTCAAAACAAGTTTTCAAAATAAAACGACAGTTAATAGTATAACTACCCCTCCGTATCAAAGTGTTGGCCAAATATATTGGTCTAATGTTTATAATACGTTGGTATCTACAAACGGTTCTACCAGTTATATATGGGTCGGATCTACATGGTTACCATTTACCAATACAGGATTTATATCTGAAACTAAAATAAAAGTAGCAGACGCTTTAAATCAAAATTTAGGATCATTACCAAATCAGAGTATAGCAATAGATACATCAGGAAATTTATATAGCGTCCAAGTATCAAAATTAACAGGACTTTTAATAAATTTAACTGCAACCGTACAAGTGTCGACAATAAAAAATGCACAGATAAGCGGTATACACTGGGACTCTACCAATAATAAATTAGTTGGCGTTGTAAAAACCTCAGGATTATTTAGTAATTCTTTTAATGTTGCTTATTCAACAACACCAGATAGTGTAGGATCATATTGGTCTGATGCTACATTAAAGTAATTTGTTTTCGATACATTAGCTATACCAAAGGGAGTCGACATAACACAGGTTATACAAAGTGCCTGTCATGGCGCGCTTTGCGGCACTTTGTGCAGCAACCCCCATTCACAAACTTCAAAAAAGCCCGAAACGGCGTTTCACAAACGTCAGTTTCGGGCTTTTTCACAATTTAGACCAATTTAACTCAGAGATTGATCATTAAACTCGTCAATCTGACATATAGCGCTGCGCTATAATATAGGAATCTCCAGAGATTCATTTTGTGTGTCTTTTAACAAAAAGCCAGTTACTGTCCGATTTTTTGGACAGTAACTGGCTTTTTGTTTTGACCAACCAACAGGCGGTTAGTTGGGTTGTTGCCACCGGCAACTTCTGATACACATTTTAAGCACAAATCACGCCCAAAAATTGAGTGGGGTGTAAGTGCGCATTCTGATGTAATCAGGAGAGCAATTTCATCACTTTTTTAAAGTGATGTGTAAGTGCGCTTGTCAGAAAAACGCTGACAGATGACTAAAGAATTTTTTAATCGATCTCACACTAATTATCCGCTAAAAGACCCCCCACGCTCGCTGGACAAATTTGGCAGAAGTGAAAGCCAAATTCATGCCTACCCCGTACCATATTGCCACCGGCTAATTGGAGCCTTCGGCAGACACAGGGGCAAGCCCCTGGACCCCTTTATGCTGAAACCTTTTAAATACCCGATTATTAAACACCGTGTTGAACAATATATCGATCAGTCGTTGCAGATAGCCTGCAAGGCTCTCTCTCTCGACACTCCACCAATTATCCCCTTAATGGGGATAATTGGTGTGTTTCGTTGAGTGCATCTCGCAACGACTGATATTTCTATCACAGTAGATTATGTTCAAGCTACCCCTTACAACCTTCGGTTATGTTTTGACGTTGTTTTATATCTACTTGTGTCTATTTATATGGCTGACACCTAAAAACGCCTCTGAGAGCTTCTCAGGGCGTTTTTTGATATATGGTAACTGTTTAACCCATGACATAACGCTAGGACTACTGACTTCGAACGATTACTCGTTCAGCTTTTCCGCATGCTATATTTCTTCATCACGGCGCAACCCGCGATCGGACAACTAACCGCTACCCATTGTGTTGGACGATTAACTATCTCTTCTCCACGTCTCTGTTTTTGCTGTCTGTGGAGCATACAGCAAGGCCCTTCACGTGCCGTCCTACTTTCCATGTAGGCTTCTTTGTCCTGAGTGCGTTCTA
>NZ_JBJMBA010000006.1:0-2872 GCF_045799135.1 Weissella sp. MSCH1
GAGTTCTTTTTCAAGATGAGTAAGTCGGTTGCTTACGGCACTCTCAAAGATGGTTCACACACGGCTAAAGAATACTTAGATTTTGTATTCAATGGTTCAGGGTATTCATACACGTTGTTGTCACAAGTTGATGCTTGGGAGAAACAAAGCTTCGGTGATAAGAACAGGCTGGCGCTGTTTAATGACTTGATAAGCGACATGGAAATGGAGTTTTCAATTGCTGATTCTGGTCGCATTATGATTACGTCAGAAATAGGGCAGGATTTATCAACAATCGTGCGAAAAGGGTTCAATTTGCAAGAGTTGAATTTGGAGTACAATGTTTCTGATTTCGTCACCTATGCCAAAGGGTTTGGTGCTTTGATTGATAAAGATGATGAGAGTAAGGGGCGTTATGAAGCCGAGTATACAAGCCCGCTTGCGTCGGTTTACGGCAAACTTGAAGCTGATCCAATTACTGACGAACGTTTTACCAAGACGGCATCATTGCAGGCTGCACTCAAAAAAGCAGTAGATAGTTCCTACTCAATTTCGGTTGGTATTTCGTTAGAAGAATTGCAGAGTGCCGGCTATGATTACGACTCACCGGTACCAGGTGATTATATCCTGGCAGTTGATGAGCAATTAGATTTCAACCAGCGTATTCGTATTATCAGCGTTGAAGAACAGTACAACATCTATGGTGAACGTATTAGTTCAAGTGTTGAAGCTGGGTCACTTAGTGCAACAAAGCAAAAGCTAGATGGTTCTGAGTCGAACTTAGTTGATTTAGCGTTGAGCCATGCCACAGAACAGGCCGATAACGCGGTCAATACTGCCAACGGTAAGAACACTAGTTACCATGGTCCAAACCAGCCACAGAACCCACGAGAAGGGGATATGTGGTGGTATGACAATGGATCGGGTACGTCATTCATGAAGCAGTATATCAATGGTGAGTGGGTGATATTGGTCGATAGTAACACGAAGCAGAATATCGAAAAAGCTGTTGATAGTGCGATTGAGACCTCTAATACTTACACCGATGAACTTAACGAAAAGCAGGCTAAGTTAACTAGTGATCTGAACGATAAAGTCATCAACGGAGAAGCAGTATTAAAGCAAGAAATTGCCGATAGAGAATCCGGCGATAGTGTTACCTTGCAAGCGGGTAAGGACTTCGTAACGAGTACCATTAAAAGTTATGACACGGATATGCAGAGCCAAATTTCCCAAGTAAGCAATGGCATTATGGCGTCAGTTAGTTCAACCAATTTAATTGTGGATTCTTCATTCGTTAATGCTTTGGCCAATTGGATGGTGGCAGGTGATGTATCATGGCAGATTGATACGGGTACCATGTATGAAGGTGTTAGGGTTGCTACCTTTAATAGTGGAGACGTTGTTTTTGACCGAAAAACTGCCACATTGTCAAGCGCACCAATCTACACGATGAACTTGGGTGGGACTCGGTTTTATGCCAGTTTTGATTTGTACGCCAAGTCCTTTGGTGCAAGTGCGTATTTCAAAGCTGAGATTGTTCAGAAGGATAGCTCCGGTTCAACTACCAAGTCGACACCGATCGGTGGATCGTTCGATACCGGTATGTCGGGCTGGAACAATTACACGTCTGATATCACACTTGATTCGAGAACGACATCACTGTATCTGCAATTCACGCAGTACGGTGGCGGTCGGGTATATGTATCACGGCCTTACCTCGGGTCAACTAAGTTACCAACCGGTGCTTACATGCCTGGGACAAGCAACGACAATGCGTCAACCTTGAAGCTGTTTAACGACTACTTTGCGTTTGGTATTCAATCCAATACAGGGGCTTTGATTGCTGGTATTAACGGGGACTCATCTGGTGTAAACATCGTAGGTGAGAAAATCACGATTACTGGTGATACCACCTTTATTGGGAAGAATTTCATGGACGGTGCGCTGATTAAGAACGCCTCAATTGGGGAAGCACAAATTGCAGACGTTTCAATCACCAACGCTAAAATTGCCAGCCTTGATGTGAACAAGATCTCCGGTAACGTGTCGAACTTTATCCAATCCAACTGGAACGGTAAGTACGGCTCAACCACGATAACTTCCGATGGTATGGCAGTTATCACGAAGGACGCTATTACACAATTCATTGATTCAGGTATGTTGCTCAAAAAGACAGGCCAGCAGGTCGGGGGTATCGGTGTTCAAGGTATGGTTGGAAAGCCAGCTAATTATCAAGGTCTGACATTTTGGCTTGATGGTGGCGCTGAGTATATGGCTTGGGCAGCCCGTGATACAGGTGACTATTCTATGAACCCAGTTAATAAGCTTTCATGGTTTCGTACGACTTCAACGCCTGCAGGGGCGTACCCCGGATTCAATTTTGATGACGATGTGTACTTCGACCAAGGTATTAACGTACCTGGAATTGCCAAGGCAAAACTTGGTTTTACAACCAAAACGTTTAATGGGTTCAACTACCCATACTTTGGAGACAGTCGAATGCAAGCCGGTCTGGCCTACGGTTCAGGTGAAACATACCTGATTTCCGGAAACAATTATTATCTTTTAAGCAAGGTTATTAAGGCCTTAAGCGGTTTAGGCGCTGTCAAAATACCATCTGCCATCAACTCAGACGGAACCGTTAAAACTTGGTTCAACGTCACTTTATAAGATAGGAGAACAAACATGGAACAATCACAACAACAAACTTTGCAAAATCTTGGGTTCGAAATTGCTAACAAGGCAATTGAAAATGCACAGCTTCGGGCACAATTGAGCACTTTGCAATCAGAGAACGAACAATTGAAGTCACGCATTGACGAGCTTGGCAACAAGGAGAATAAGTAATGGCACAAATTGATAAGACAACGCAATTTGACCAACGGTTATC
>NZ_JBJMBA010000007.1:0-2962 GCF_045799135.1 Weissella sp. MSCH1
TGACCCTACACATTTGTTTCATCGAAACGATATTCAGTTTTCAACGACCTACTTAGTCGCCTTGACGACTTAATCTATATTACAGAAGAAAGAAGAAATTGTCAACAACTAATTTCAATCAATTTTCATACGTCGTTCACAGATATTTCATATCTCTGAGACGACTTAATATATAATACAGAATGCTTTTTAATATGTCAACAACTTTGTTGAATCATATTTTATGTTGCTTTCTTTCAAAAGATAACTTAAATATATTACCTCGTTCATAGCACGAATGCAACCCCCAATTTTAAATCTGTCATCACCGCAATAACATTTGTTAAGGGATAACGATGTATGTATCAGGCAGCGTTAGTAAACGTACTTCAGTAAGTCCAAAGATGACATAGACAAGCCGACACTGTGCGATCGTATAAAGCGCCACGACCCCTCATTATCAAAGTACTCGATAACAAGCCTAAAGATACTCCACAACCAAGCTACTAATACCTAACATCTCATCAACAGGTCTCCTAAATGATAACCTCGTCAGAGAATTCTGCTATTTAGTCAGATTATAGTTCAACAGATTAACTTTCTCTAACGACGTTGGCATGCGTATGACTACTTTACCGACTAACATTAACACGCTTATTGATTACTAAGCATATAGGCGAATCCGCACTAATCGGGTCTATTGATGCCAGACGATTCACCAATTACGCCAGATTAACTGGCAAATGATTAATTTTCTCTAAACGCATCACGTCATGACCGTTCCTGTCTTCTGGCCAAATGATGAATTTATCTGACCAAACCGTCATAATCCCCAATTATTATTAATGGATCCCCGCTAAAATCTGATGAAATCGCAAATTAGTCTGACCATCCCGCTATCGTCTTCTCGCTCATAGCGGCTCCCCCAAGTGTTCTGCCAACAGCGACAAAATTGATTACAGCACACGCACCTGATAAATGTCGCTTTTGGCCAGGTAATTGTCACGGAACACGCGCTACCGGAAACGCCCCCACCGCATTTGGTCAGACAAAACTCACTACTGGTCAGATAAAGGCCCCATTTATTAAGTGTTCCTAAAGACATATCCACGAATAAGCCCTGTTTATCTGCCTAATCAAGTATTTTGTCTGACTACCCCCGTAAAAACCACCTCATCTTGGCGATTACTACAAATGTTATCTGACCTAATCGAACATTTGTCTGACCAAACGCTAAAGATTACATTCTATACTGCTGGTCTGGTTACTTAACCCTGTACGATTGTAAATTACAGTGCCACTCACTAATTTAAGAATTTGGTGCACTTAATTCGCTGATGCTACCAGCATTGCGTCAGATTATAATGGCAGGTATTAACATTATCTAAAGTAGCCTGGGGCATGTTAACGTTTTATCCCAACACTCGCTGTAATCCTAGCCTATCGTCTCCCCCCAGAAATGAGTCATCACCTGGACGCAGCCGTTATATCTAAATAACGCAGCATTTACTAACCTTAATCGCTAGTAAGTCTATCTGGCGATATGCCCTTATCTTCTGACGTACCTTAGTTTCAACGAATCAGTTTAGTTAGATCATCCATCTTAATCTGGCAAAACCGCAATTTCTTATGACCTTATGTCAAAACAACGCAAGTTCTGGTTTAGTCGGGGAGGCAACATTCCCCGTCTGCTTTATAAGCCGTAGTTAATCGGCTGCCTCACATTAGAAACTATCTGGGTATCGGTGATTATATAATATCTGTGATGTATCCAAATCATATTCATGGCGAGCTATTTTAATTCTTAGCCAATCTTATGTGGATCACTAGGGCGCAAGTGCAAAATCAAGCTCACCATTCCGCCAACTCCCCCTTAGTGCTCGCCAGACGAATATGTCTTTCAGTCAGACAAACGGGTCTTTTACTAAGAATTTCTAAAGGCCCCCTTGTCTAATATGGTGTATTTGTCTGACAAATCAACCAATCCTTCTGACCATCACACTCAAAATGGTCAACTATGCAATCCATCGAACTTGCTAAGCAGGTTGCTTCGTTTGTCACCAAACCGACTCTAAGGGGACTGACGCTTTTAATGGATGATACGTTGATCTTAATAATCACTTTGCCCATGGCAGTAAAAATATTTCATAGCAAGTGCGTTGACCATTTGCGTCACTCGCAGTCATCTGTTCGTTATAACTACTAATCATTTACCAATCGATAAATTACGTCACTGATATAACTATTGGGATTTTTAAATGCAATTAAAAAGCAGCTTAGCACACCTGCACTTTACCGTAATCGTAAAAATTGTAGCCTCAAGAAAATCGTGCGCACTGCTTATGCTTATCAAAGCCTCACCAATTACATGCATCTTATCCACATTCAAATGAAATACAGTAGATTCTGAATTATAAAAAATGAGGATCACATTTCTGTCATCCTCACTCTTTGAAATTATCTAATCACGTTGATTTTCAATTTTATCACAGATACTATCAGCCTTAAGGGGCTGACTTTGACCACGCCTCAAAACAAAAGGCAGCTGATCTCAACAATGTGAAGTCAGCTGCCTAAGCAAGGTTCAAAATATTAAATTTTACCGGTCATCAGTATCATTTGACTTTGAACCCACAAAAAAACCACACCCGAGTGGGTGTGGTTTCAAGTCGCATCGCGACGTCCTATCCTCGCAGGAAGCGATCCTCCAACTACTTTCGGCGCTATTGAGCTTAACTTCTGTGTTCGGTATGGGAACAGGTGTGACCTCAATGCCATCATCACGACACGTTATTTAATTGAGAAATAATTAGGTCTCTCAAAACTGAATCATAATCTGTAAATCAAACTTCGTTTGAGCCTTACACCACGTTTTCAACTTGGTTAAGTCCTCGAACCATTAGTACTAGTCCGCTCCATGCGTCGCCGCACTTCCACTTCTAGCCTATCTACCTCATCATCTCTGAGGGGTCTTACTTCATAA
>NZ_JBJMBA010000008.1:0-3837 GCF_045799135.1 Weissella sp. MSCH1
AGATAGGCTAGAAGTGGAAGTGCGGCGACGCATGGAGCGGACTAGTACTAATGGTTCGAGGACTTAACCAAGTTGAAAACGTGGTGTAAGGCTCAAACGAAGTTTGATTTACAAATTATGATTCAGTTTTGAGAGACCTAATTATTTCTCAATTAAATAGCGTGTCGTGATGATGGCATTGAGGTCACACCTGTTCCCATACCGAACACAGAAGTTAAACTCAATAGCGCCGAAAGTAGTTGGAGGATCGCTTCCTGCGAGGATAGGACGTCGCGATGCAACTTGAAACCACACCCACTCGGGTGTGGTTTTTTTGTGCGGCATTTAAAAACACCAACTCAGCAAAATTGATGATTAATAGGTACAATGAAGCCAACTAAAAAGGCGGAGGACAGTGTAATGGGATTATTTGGTGGAGATGACTTTAAGTTACCAATGACAGTTGGCGAAGTGCCAGCAGGACTTGAGCAAATTCAAATTGTATCTGGATTGGGTATGTCGGTAGAGGGGGCTTTGAAGGATTTGGCTAAGGCGGCTGATAAGATTGGTGCTGATGAAGTAGTTAATGTGCGCGTGACGGCTGCGGAAAATAATTTTGCGGCTTACGGAGATGCAGTTAAAAAGTAATTGAGAACTTGGGATGGTAGCTACTGTCTCAAGCTTTTTTGTATCATGACCTAAGTGTGTGATACAAAAAATTTAATAATGAGTTAACAGATGCATTTGTGTGCGTTAAAATTCCGGTGTACTGTTAAAACATACAAACAAGGGGGGCTTACATATGCTTGGGTTTGGTGTAAAACAATTGGATCAACAAATTGATGAGTTATTAGAGACTATGTCGAGAAAGATAGACGGTGCAGATTATCCTGAGGCTGAAAAATTAGTGAACATGGCTAAAGCGGATCATCAGCAACAGCAACAACTACCACAAACAGTTGCTAGTAAATTATCAAACTCGTTGTATTTCTTGAAATTATCAGATGCTACGAAAGTGCCAAGTAACATTTCAACAGAGTTAACGGCTTTGCGTCGGATGATAAATAAAGGTGGTGCCGGCTATGTGGCAAATGGTGGTGGCCAATCCTTGACCGCCCAATATCACCTATAAATCTTTTTTAACAGGAGACTTGTCTTATGGAAGAAAAAGAAGTTGCAACGCAGTATGGTGTTAAAACGAATTTTCGGCTAATGCCAAACGGCGAGGCGCGACTTGGCTTGGTGGCCACAGACGGTAGTTCATATACGAGAACCGTCAATCAAACGGGCGCGTGGCAGAATAGCCATTATCATGAAAAGTACCAGGAAATCTACATTGTGCAGGCCGGCAAAGTTGTTCTTGCAACGTATAAGGCAAATGGTGAATTGCAATTAACTGTGTACCAGACTGGCGATTATTTTATTGTGCCTGCAAGGCAGTCACATAATATCTATCAAGAAGCACACGCTGTTACACATAATGTTAAGTTTGGTGACAGTGAACCGACGGATTGGCATGCGGATGAGCAACTTGATCGGTTGATTGCTGATGTCGACGTACAGACATTAGTTTGATTTTTTGGTTCACGTGAAAAGCCCTCTCAGTTAGGCCATAATTTGATATAATAAAAGGCAGACATTGCAGGAGACACCTGCAGTTTAAAAAATGACGCCCTACCCATTCGTAGTGGCGGGAGGTATAAAGAAAATGGCAGACAAGAACACGTTCTATATTACAACGCCGATTTACTATCCATCTGGTAAGTTGCACATCGGTAACACTTACACAACGGTTTTGGCTGACGCGGCAGCGCGTTACCACCGTTTGTTGAATGAAGATGTTTACTTCTTAACGGGTACTGATGAGCACGGTTTGAAGATTGAACAAAAGGCAGAAAAGTTGAACATGACGCCACAACAATACGTTGACGGCATGGCTGCTGATATTCAAAAGTTGTGGGCTGATTTGGACATCACGAATGATGGCTTTATCCGTACAACTGATGACTTCCACGAAAAGGCAATCCAAAAGATTTTCCAACAATTCTTGGATCAAGATGACATCTACAAGGGTGAGTATGAAGGTTGGTACTCTGTTGATGACGAAGAGTACTTTACAGAATCACAATTGGCCGAAGTTTACCGTGATGAAAACGGTAAGGTGATCGGTGGTAAGGCACCTTCAGGTCACGAAGTTGAGTTGGTTAAGGAAGAATCATACTTCTTCCGTATGGGTAAGTATGCAGACTGGTTGTTGGACTACTACAAGTCACATCCTGAATTTATCCAACCAGAATCTCGTATGAACGAAATGATTAGCAACTTTATTAAGCCAGGTTTGGAAGATTTGGCAGTTACGCGTACAGCCTTTAAGTGGGGTGTTCCCGTTCTGTCTGATCCTAAGCACGTTGTGTACGTCTGGATTGATGCTTTGTCTAACTACATTACGGCCTTGGGTTACGGATCAGATGACACGACGTTGTTTGATAAGTTCTGGCCTGCTAACGTCCAACTAGTTGGTAAGGAAATCGTTCGTTTCCACACGATTTACTGGCCAATCATGCTCCACGCTTTGGGCTTGCCATTGCCAAAGCAAGTGTTGGGTCACGGTTGGTTGACGATGCGTGATGGTAAGATGTCAAAGTCTAAGGGTAACGTTGTGTACCCTGATACATTGGCTGACCGTTACGGCATCGATGCAGTACGTTACTACTTGTTGCGTGCCATGCCTTACGGAAATGATGGTATCTTTACACCAGAAGACTTCGTATCAAAGTTGAACTATGATTTGGCTAACGATTTGGGTAACCTATTGAACCGTACTGTTGCAATGATTAACAAGTACGAAGATGGTGTTATCCCAGCCTTGAACTCAGGCGCAACTGAGTTCGATGCTGATTTGGTTCAAACGGCTAACGATGTTATCAAGGCGTACAATGAAAACATGCAAGCAATGCGCACCGCTGACGCATTGGCTGAAGTTTGGAAGTTGATTTCACGTGCTAATAAGTACATCGATGAGACAACCCCATGGACTTTGGCCAAGGACGAGGCACAAACTGACAAGTTGGCATCAGTAATGGCACACTTGGCTGCTGCATTGCGTGTTGCCGCTATCTTGTTGCAACCAGCTTTGACTCGTGCGCCAAAGCAAATCTTCCACCAACTTGGTTTGGCAGAATCAAACTTGCAAATTGCTGATTTGAAGTTTGAAGATTTGCCAGCCGGTGGTAAGGTTGTTGCCAAGGGTGAGCCAATCTTCCCACGTGTTGATGTAGAAGCTGAAGTTGCTTACATCCGCGATGAGATGACTGGTGGGGCTGCTAAGCCTGCTGAAGAGACAGAAGCGTCATATATCGAGGTCCCAACAAAGGACTTGATTGAATTTGACGATTTCGACAAGGTTGAGATGCGTGTGGCAGAAATTTTGGAAGTTACCGAAGTTGAGAAGTCAAACAAGTTGTTGCGCTTCAAGTTGAACGACGGTACCAAGGAAGGTCGCACCATTTTGTCAGGTATCAAGAAGTGGTACCCAGAGTACGCTGGATTGGTTGGTAAGAAGGTTGCGTTCGTTGCTAACTTGAAGCCACGTAAGATGATGGGCGAAATGTCAGAAGGTATGTTGTTGTCTGCCGAAAAGGACGGCAATGTTATTTTGACAATCTTGCCAGATGAAATTGAAGCTGGTTCTGAACTAGGTTAATACAAGAAATTAAGGGTTCAAAGTCAAATGGTACTGATGACCGGTAAAATTTAATATTTTGAACCTTGCTTAGGCAGCTGATTTCACATTGTTGAGATCAGCTGCCTTTTGCTTATAGTTCATTGAGTAGAAACTATTCTTGAATGAGATAAGAA
>NZ_JBJMBA010000009.1:0-4044 GCF_045799135.1 Weissella sp. MSCH1
CTTAGGCGTCTTTTGTAGCAATCGCTTGTTCACTTCACGTTCAACTGCTTCATCAAAGGCCGTCTTGGTCACCTTGATGTTGTTTTGAATTTGTTCAGCATCATCAGCCATAACCATTTCAGCAAATTCAACTGGCAATCCTGAATTGTTTAATTGATCGCGCGTTTCAATCAACAATTCAGAACGTTGCACCTTGCGTTCACGCTCTGCCAATTCGCTTTCTCGCTTCTTTGCCATCTCAGCAGAACGTTCATCCTTGCTCAACTTAGCTAAGCGTTCTGCCTCATTCTTGGCATTTTCAACTTCGGCTTTCTTCTCGTTCTCCCACTTAGCCTTTTCAGCAGCCATCATCTTAGATAGTTCGCTTCGTGTGAACGTCTTCTCACTGTTGCCAGTTTCAGGTGTAGCGTCATTGTCCGCCACGTCCGTCATTTGCTCTTGGTCTTCAACTACTTCTGCCATTACAACTCCTTAACGTTTTACGCCCGCAGGCTATACTCGTTTTACGTCCGGCGACGAAACAACGTTCTTTAGCGACTGCGCTGGGAAAGTCGGGCAAAACAAAAACGCCTAACGAAATTAATCGTCAGACGTTTGTTTAATTTGATATTAAAACTGTGGTTCAATTTGTTTCCAAATATCTTTGAATGTTTTCCCATCACCAAAATCATATGTGAACGGATCAGATACATTCTTATCAATAAAAATTGGATCGCCATATGTCGCCGGTTTATTTGCGTATATCACCCATTTTCCCGGTGCATCGTAATTAGGCATAACAAAGTAAATTAAATTTTTGTAAGTAAATTCAATTTCACCGACTGTTTCTAGCGCTTCTTTGATTTCGTCAAATTTGTCTAGTTTAGTACTCATCTTCGTTCAGCCCCCTTACTTCTTTTGATCTTTTCCCGTCCGTCCAATCATGGACGTGTGGCACAATTGGATGCATAGCCGGGTTACCGTGATTAGAATAATCAACATCCCTCATTGGCTTACCTACACCATCATAATAACGTTTTCGCTCAGGAATGTCATCATATTTCTCATACATAGCCACACCGTTTGGCTTATAAGTATAGGGTACGTTTCTAGCTCCCTTACTTTCTGAAAACACTTCATCCACGTCATTATAAGCTGGCCCACGTTTATCATCCAAATACTTATCAAACATTGCCAAGTCGTCATCACTCGGCACAATACGACTACGACAATTTGGATGCATAGCCGGCGCATTATCACCAGAAACGAAATCAGACAACTTGTGCACAGTACCGTTCAATCCACGGCAAACATTAGACGTCCGGTCATCCATCACCGCTACGAATTCATATTTCTTAAATCCCGAATCTTTATAACGACGTGAAATTGATTGATTAGCAACGTAAGTTGATTCAGTTCGCACCAAACGTTCTGTCACATAACGTCCTGACCCTAGCTTTTTCGCCAGTACACGCGCCGTTACACGTGGGTTATCACCACGAATAGCTGCTTGAACCAATGCGTCCTTCAATGCATTGACCATCACATCAGCATTACGCCATATGCGCGTTGAGTAATTAGCACCACTCCATTGGCTAGACAATATCTCCTTGACTTCACGATTATTCAACGTTGAAACAGCTTGTCCAGCGACCGCCGCCCCATAAACATACTTGCTCTGATTAGATAGATAATCGGTCAACGTGCCTTCCTGGCTATTCGTTGCTTGTATCATTGAGAATTCAAGTTCAAGCTTCAACAGTTCAAGACGGTTAATCTTCGCCGTAACGTATTGCGCATTAAGCCTCTTAAGCGCTTCTGCGTCGTTTTGTAGACCCTTACGGTAATTATTCGCACGCTTCGCATAATCGCTTAAATCGGTCTCTCTGACCTGTTTAATGGCTTCTTCATAATCGAACCCGTTATCTTTGCCGTATCGGTCATAGAACTTGTAGATTTTATCGTTAATATCGGTCAGCGCATCCTGATAATACTTCATCAACTCATCATTGAGTTTGACTTCCTTCTTATCCAACTTATCGAATATGTCGTCCATGCGTTTTGTCCAGTAATCTTTACTCGTCACCATCTTCGATTACACCTTCTTGATCAGGATTTGGATAATCATTGGTTTGACCGTTGAACATCAACTGATTATCTGCCTTTTGCTTTTCCAATCGCTTCAATTCTTCGTCCGCATCAACACCAGTGAATTGCTTCAGCAGTTCAAGTAACGTTTCATCACTGACAATGCCATACAAGCTCTTAACGTTAGCAATCAATTCATTCACGTTCTGTGGAATGTTTGGCGTGAACAAGATTTCCGTGTCATTGATGGCATCATAATTAACGCTTGAATTACCCTTGATACGCCAAACATTTACCCCTAAGCGCAAACGTCTCATAAGTCCACGTTCAAACAAGCGTTCTTGTGTCACACGACGGTTGTCGGCAGCCATCAGCTTATACTTCATAGCTTCACCAGACTGAACACCCGAAAAGTTCTGGTCACTGGTATCTGGCGTAAACGTGAACCGCAGAATATCACCAACCAATCGATCAATGTACGCCTTGGTCCCATCTGAGTCATAGGACTTTGTCAGATACTCAGCGCCAGGTTCAGCTCCATTTTCATCTGGGTTATCGTCCATAATCAGCAAACGTGCCTGCTTCATTTGAGCAACAACATTACCAATAAAGTTTGGGTTTGGTCGTTCAGTACCGTTGTCGTCAACAATTACCGGGTTTTCATCACTACCGGTGAATGGATTTCCCTTAATCATCAATAGCGCATTATTGAAATCTTCCTGCGTGTTTGCCAGCTCTGATTGAGCCAAATCGTAAGCATCGATTGTATCCAAAACAGCTTCATAAGCGCCCGTCCTATCCTCGTTGCTGGCGTATTCAGTGACCGGTACACCGTCGAACTCGTGATTTGTTTCTTCAACAAGCTTCATACCGCCGGCTTCGTGATTGTCGTTGCGGTAGTAGTACACCTTCTCGTTCGTGTACACTTCAACGAAATCACGGAACCTGCCTTCTTCGTATCGGACCCGGTAATACCGAACCGCAAACAAAGAATTACGCTTTACAGTGTCGTCATATACAACAAAGACTTGCTCCGGGTTTAATCGGGCAAGCCTTACTTGAACGTTATTCTCATCACCGTCAACGTATAGCAACTCATAGGCCCGGCCGTAAATTGACAAGTCGGTCTTAATTAACACATTGTGGTAACTCTCATTGTTCTGCTTTGAAAACTCATCAATATCATTTTGCAACGTCGCATCTGCCGCGTTCTTATAAACCACCGGCTTACCCAGCATGTAACTCTGCTCAAAAATCGTAATGTATCGTGCAAAATCACTGGCAATACGATTGTCTGCCGCTGTCTTATCAGACTTTGGTTCCTTATACCGAATATCGTTATCTGCAAGATAATACCGCTTCAATGCTTTTAGACGGTTCACCTGCGATGACTTATGCCGGTTAATAAAACGATCTAATTGATTAATAAATCCTTCGGCTGCTGGGTCCATAATTGCGTAATCATCAGCATTCATAAAAAATATGTCATTCGCATTAGGGTTAAATCGGCCTTTTCTCAAAAATTCAATAGTCATAACTGCTCCTATCCAAAGTACGTGCGTGCCTTTCTCAGCTTTTGTTCAAATGAATCAGCACTCTTAAGCGACTGCTTGTCAGCTGCGTAACGAACTGCGTCCAAAAAGTGGTTAAAACTATCAACAGGCTTGTTAATGTACTCGCCTGTCTTCTTATCTTTTTGCCACGTGTAATTGTCCAGCTCCTCAATAACCTGAAACAATCGCTCATCAACAACGATTTTGAATTGCTGTAAGTATTCAATACCGTGTCTAATACTGTCAGGCCCTTTGCGTGCCTTTGTTATACGGTCAATACCAGCTTTGCGTATCTCAGCAATTGATTTTGGCTCGGCTGCATCAGCAATAATCGTTTCTTTGCTGTGTCCTAAGTCTTTAATCATCTGTGCTATCTCACCATTTAACATCCCCGTTTTACCGGTTGCTTCCAGGATATATAGCA
>NZ_JBJMBA010000010.1:0-5480 GCF_045799135.1 Weissella sp. MSCH1
TGTTGATGAGTTGGAGTTGGACGACGGAGATGACATGGTTTCAGCATCATACACGTTGAATATCTTGGATAAGTTGAAGACTGGTACATTCCCACTTACTGACGAGCAAATCGCAGCGTTGAAGGACATGTACGAGTTCGAGCGCCCAGGAGAGACGACTGGTGACTTCGGACCAGAGACGGACGGTACAACAGACGTACCGGCACTATAATTTTTTAGGGTTCTCATTGATTTGGGAGCCTTTTTATTATGTCCGAAAGGGCGCCAAAAATATACTAATTACGAGGTAAAACAACATGGCTATTGAATTGAACATTAAGGGTAAGCAAGTAACGGGAAAGTTTAACTTTGGGGCATTTTACAAGGCAAACAAGTTGCTATCAAACGAACAAAACAATGACGGAGCGGTGAATCTGTTTTATGGAATTGTGACTGGTGACTTAATGATGTTGCCATCTGCAATTACAATCTTGGCACCAACGAATGCGAAGTTGACTGACGAACAGTTGGGTGACGCCGTTGACGCACTGACCGCTGCACACGGGGGTGATCTTGACGCTGTGTTTGATGCGATTAAGGAGGAGTTGCAAGACTCAGGTTTTTTCGTGAAGGCGGTCAAGAACCAAATCAAGTCAATGGAAATGATTCAGGAAGCATTGATGGCGAAGGAGGATACAACGGAAGTCCAAAAGAAGGCGTTCGAAGAAATGTTGAGCACATTGCAAGAAAACGTCTAATTGTTGAAGCTTCACGCCAAGGTATTACTGATATTCCTTACATTTTTTCGTTATATAAATGGGAGCTTGAGGCGCTTTTTGAAGGTATTGCAATGGCAAAGATTGATAGGCAAGAAGAACAAGCGGTACAGCTATTCAATCAGCGCTACGTTGATAATGCGAAGAAGCCCAAGATGAAGAAAATATTCGACCGTGCAAAGTTAGAACGCAACGTTAAGAATATTTTTGAGCCGGGCCAGGACAAGCGAAAGTCTGAGCGTAGACGATTGTATGATCGGCTGCGTAAAGCATTTTCATAACGAAGGGAGGAATTGAATGTATAACGGTGGAGAAGTTATTGCACACATTGGTGCTGATATTAGCGAATACACCAATGCCATGAAGCAGATTGGCAAGGATACGACAGCCAATCTAGGAGGTGCACAAAAAGTTGCCTCAACCGTTGGTAAAACAATGATTGGTGTGGGTGCTGCGACAACTGTGATGGGAGTTAAATCACTGAAAGGTTTTGGTGAATTTAATCAAAGCTTGAACTCTGCCGCAGTTATCGCGGGTGGTACGTCAAAAGATATTGATGGATTGGCCGACGTTGCGAACCGAATGGGTGCTGAATTGCCACTGAGTGCGCAAGACTCTGCTGATGCCATGGTCGCTATGGCACGAGATGGTGCGTCAATCAGCGACATTAAGAAAGAGTTCCCGTCAATCGCACAAGCTGCGACTGCTGCAGGTTCTGATTTGCAACAGACAGCCGGTGTTGTACAAAACGCCATGAATATTTGGGGTAAGTCGATTGGGTCACCACAGCAAGCTGCTGCAACGTTGGTGACAACAGCCAATTTGTCTAATGCTTCAGTTGAAGATATGCAACACGCTTTGGCAACAATTGGAGCAACAGCTAATTTGGCTGGTATGTCTATGCAAGATACGTCTAGTGCAATTGGTTTGCTGACAAATCAGGGGTTCAGTGCGGCTGACGCTTCACAAGATTTGAACCACGCTATTTTGCAGATGATGGCTCCGTCTGATAAGGCAAGCGGATTGATGAAAGATTTGGGGTTGAGTTTCAAGGATTCCCACGGAAACATGAAACCGTTCAAGCAGATTGCCCTTGAAGTTGCAAAGGCCACTGATGGAATGGGAAAGGCTGATAAGGCTGCGGCACTTAAGACTATTTTCCATTCAGCCGGTATGAAGGCTATGGTGCCTATCATGAAGGCCGTGGAAGATAAAACTGGCGACACCAAGACAAGTTGGGATGCGTTCACCGGTGCTGTTAACAAGTCGACGAGTTCTCAAAAAGTCGCCTCGAAGGTTTTGGAAGAGCAAGCCAACGAAATGCAAAAGAACGTTGGAGCCAAGATTGAACAAGTTGGTGGTAATTGGGAGTCGCTATCGAATAAGGCAATGGCATCCAAGAGTGGTGTCTCAAGTACCTTGCTAGACTGGACAAACAACACGTTGAATTGGGCACAATCAAGTGATTCAGGTTTTGCTAAGGTGACACGTGACTTTATCGGTCTTGCACCTGTAATCGGGCCAGCGACAACTGCAGTTGGTGGTTTCTTGGCAAGCGCTGGGAAGATTACTGGCACAGTGTCGGCCGCTGGTAAGGGGCTGTGGAATGCTGGAAAAGCAACTAGTGAATTCTTAGGGAAGGTTTCTGATGCAGGTGGTTTCGTAAGCTGGATTAAGAACACAAAGTTGTTCACGTTGGCTAACAAAGCAAATACTACTGCCACAGTTGCAGAAACAACAGCACAAAAAGGACTCAATACTGCTGTGAAGGCGAATCCAATGGGAATCATTATAACTGCGATAGCTTTGGTTGTTGCGGCATTAGTGGCTTGGTTAACACAAACTAAAAGTGGACAGGCCGCTTGGAAAAACTTTACGTCGTGGTTGTCCGATACATGGTCGGGCATGGTAACGTTCTTCCAAGGTGTTTGGAAATCAATCACCATTCTGTTTAGTTCAGCAATGGATGGTATTAAGTCTGGTTGTCAGGCAACGGTAACGTTCTTCAGCAATTTGTGGAGTGGAATTGTAAACGTCTTCACGACGATTTGGAGCACTATCCAAACGGGCTGGCAAAACTTCATATCAATTGTGAGCGGTCTATGGCAATCTGCTGTGGGCGTGTTCAGCACAGTTTGGTCAGCGATTACAACGTTCATGCAACCGATTATCGACACAATCGTCGGACTTTGGAACAACTTCACAACTACGATTTCGGGTATCTGGAACGGGATCATCAAGATTGCGTCTGGTATCTGGGGATTGATTAAGGCAGCAGTCATGGGTCCTATTCTGTTGTTGCTTGATGCAATGACGGGTAATTGGAACCAAATGAAGGAAGACGCTGTAATGATTTGGAACAGCGTTGTTGATAGCGTCAAAAGCATTGTTAGTGGTTTGGCGCAAGCAATTTCAAGCTACGTCACTGGTATCTCAAACTTTGTTTCAACGATTTGGAATGCAATTGCCAGTGTGACGTCTAAGGTTTGGAATGCAGTCAAGGACGCTGTCGTTGGATTTGTTTCTGGTATTTGGCAAGATATTCAAAATATCTGGTCAGCTATCCCAGGATGGATTGATGGACTTTGGAATAACGTGAAGAACGGTGTATCTAACGCATGGAATTCTATGTGGCAGGCTATTGTAAGTTTTGCTAAAGGTACCATCAATGATATTCAAAACATTTGGAGCTCAATTCCAGATTGGATTTCTGGATTATGGAACAACGTAAAGGATGCCGTTGTAGGTGCATGGAACGGAATTTGGCAAGGGGCTGGCAACTTTGCGAATGGTGTTGTGAACGATATTAGTAAGGCATGGAATGGATTAGCTAATTGGATTAGTGGTTTATGGAATGGCGTAAAGAATGCAATTTATGCAGCAATGAACATTAATTTGTACGATGCCGGTAGGGCAATCATGATCAGCTTCTGGAATGGGCTTGTTTCGCTTTGGAATAAGGTGCAGAAGTTCGTTGGTAACATTGCGCAATGGATACGTGACCACAAGGGGCCAATTAGTTATGACCGCAAGTTGCTTATTCCAGCTGGTAGAGCGATTATGACCGGATTTAACGACGCGCTGAACGATACGTTTGGGGATGTTAAAAAGTCTGTTTCTGGTTACGCAGACCAAGTTTCCGATGCATTTGGCAGTGTTGATTTGTCCAACGTACAGTCTCAATTACAGGGTGTACACCAAATGATGAAAGACCAGCTTAGTGCAAATGCTAACGTCACTGCTAGCACACAACTTGCTGGAGCTAACGGTATGACGTTCGGTGCTGAACTTGATGATGATGTCTTGAATGCACCTAGTGCAGTAGTTGAAATTGAAGTCCATCAAGAGTGGGACGGTAACAAGGTGCGTACATATTTGGCTAATAAGGATGCACGTAACGAAGCAAAGGTTAAGTTGATCAATAAGCGTTAGGAGAGCTCAATGGATTTATTAATTAAAAAAGGTGACGTGCCACAACGTTTATCGGAACTTGGCGTGATTGTGACTGATATTTCGAGTGGAACACCTAGTCTAGACATTCAGACACAGAGCGTTGCTTTTAAAAACGGTAAAAAATTCCAAAATGCTACGCACAGCGAGAAGGCAATCACAGTGACTGGTTATTACTATGCGGCCGGCATTGAAGCTGACTTAGGAATGCAAGATAAGTTGAATGGTGTGTTCGGTAGTCTTGAACCGTACTTCATTGCAGAGATGATTGATGAACGTCAGGATATGTATGGTTATGAACGGCCGGGCGAAAATAAAAATCCGATTATGCAACAGTTGAGTAATGACGGCGTACAAGACCAAATGGTGACATACGTTGATTACAACCATTCTGCATACAAATACGGGTTTATCGTTTTGTTATCTGATGTAATTGACTATGAGGCACAAGGAAAAGTAGGCGATAGGATTCTAACGAAGGTTACGTTGAGTTTTGTAACAACAGGTGTACCATACGGTATTACAGAGCCAGTTGATATTGATTTAACGGGTCAAACGTCTATTCCTTACGCTGGAACGACAGGTGTTTCGCAGTTTGATTGGCCGTTTTACTTCGAGTTAACAGCGAGTGAAGCCCAGGGTTATACGTTTGATTTCACGGTTGGTAAGCAAAAGTTCACCTACAACGCTAAGGGAAAGGTGACGATTAAGCAGGGGGACGTGTTCTTATTGAACGGCATTTCTTTCAAACTTAATCAAGCGAATATTAACGATCAAACAAATATCCAGGAATTTGAGTTGCTACCATCCGACACGTTGCAAGTGCCGTTTCAGACAACGTTTAAGGGCGACGTCATCATCAAAAACAAAGTTGATTTTTATATCTAAGGAGGTTTTATGCTTAAGTTTAGAGACCCTCAGTCGAATATTCAGTTAGCTGAAGCAGAGTTGACGTATAAAGAAGCGGTTAATGGTGAGAAGTCACTGACTGGAACTATCTACAGTAATGACGAAGTGTTGCATCAAATGGAACGTGGCTGGTCAGTAATGTTCAATGGTGATTGGTACTATATCACTTACGTTGCGCCAACTGACGGTGGTAACTCAATTACGGTTGAGTTTGACGCAGTACACGAGTTCTTTTTCAAGATGAGTAAGTCGGTTGCTTACGGCACTCTCAAAGATGGTTCACACACGGCTAAAGAATACTTAGATTTTGTATTCAATGGTTCAGGGTATTCATACACGTTGTTGTCACAAGTTGATGCTTGGGAG
>NZ_JBJMBA010000011.1:0-5486 GCF_045799135.1 Weissella sp. MSCH1
TGTTGATGAGTTGGAGTTGGACGACGGAGATGACATGGTTTCAGCATCATACACGTTGAATATCTTGGATAAGTTGAAGACTGGTACATTCCCACTTACTGACGAGCAAATCGCAGCGTTGAAGGACATGTACGAGTTCGAACGCCCAGGAGAGACGACTGGTGACTTCGGACCAGAGACAGACGGCACAACAGATGTACCGGCACTTTAATTTTTTAGGGTTCTCATTAATTTGGGAGCCTTTTTATTATGTCCGAAAGGGCGCCAAAAATATTTTAACGAAGAGGTAAGACAACATGGCTATTGAATTGAACATTAAGGGTAAGCAAGTAACGGGAAAATTTAACTTTGGAGCTTTTTACAAGGCGAATAAGTTGCTATCAACCGAACAAAACGGGACCAATGCTGGTGACGGAGCAGTTAATTTGTTTTATGGCATTGTTACAGGTGACGTAATGATGTTGCCATCTGCAATTGCAATCTTGGCACCTACGAAGTTGACTGACGAACAGTTGAGTGACGCTGTTGATGCACTGAACGCTGCACATAATGGCGATATTGATGCTGTGTTTGATGAAATTAAGGAAGAGTTGCAAGAGTCAGGTTTTTTCGTCAAGGCGGTCAAGAACCAAATCAAGTCGATGGATATGGTTCGGGAAGCGCTGATGACGAAAGAGGACACAACAGAAGTCCAAAAGAAGTCGTTCGACGAGATGTTGAGCACATTGAAAGAAAACGTCTAATTGTCGAAGCTTCACGCCAAGGTATTACTGATATTCCTTACATTTTTTCGTTATATAAATGGGAGCTCGAGGCGCTTTTTGAAGGTATCGCAATGGCAAAGATTGACAGGCAAGAAGAACAAGCAGTACAGCTATTCAATCAGCGCTACGTTGATAATGCTAAGAAGCCTAAGATGAAGAAAATATTTGACCGCGCAAAGTTAGAACGCAACGTTAAGAATATTTTTGAGACTGGACAGGACAAAAGAAAGTCTGAGCGACGCCGATTATATGATCGAGTGCGTAAAGCATTTTCATAACGAAGGGAGGAATTGAATGTATAACGGTGGAGAAGTTATTGCACACATTGGTGCTGATATTAGCGAATACACCAATGCCATGAAACAAATTGGTAAAGATACCGTTAGTAATATGGGAGGTGCGCAAAAAGTTGCATCAACCGTTGGTAAAACAATGATTGGTGTGGGTGCTGCTACAACTTTGATGGGAACAAAGTCACTGAAAGGCTTTGGTGAATTTAATCAAAGTTTGAACTCTGCTGCAGTTATCGCTGGTGGTACGTCAAAAGATATTGATGGATTGGCTGACGTTGCGAACAAGATGGGAGCTGATTTGCCGTTAAGTGCGCAAGACTCTGCTGATGCCATGGTCGCTATGGCACGAGATGGTGCGTCAATCAGCGACATTAAGAAAGAGTTCCCTTCTATCGCACAAGCTGCGACTGCTGCAGGTTCTGATTTGCAACAGACGGCCGGTGTTGTACAAAACGCCATGAATATCTGGGGTAAGTCGATTGGGTCACCACAGCAAGCAGCTGCAACGTTGGTGACAACTGCCAATTTGTCTAATGCTTCAGTTGAAGATATGCAACACGCTTTGGCAACAATTGGAGCAACAGCTAATTTGGCTGGTATGTCTATGCAAGATACGTCTAGTGCAATTGGTTTGCTGACAAATCAGGGGTTCAGTGCGGCGGACGCTTCACAAGATTTGAACCACGCTATTCTGCAGATGATGGCGCCTTCTGATAAGGCAAGTGGATTGATGGAAGATTTGGGGTTGAGTTTTAAGGATTCCCACGGAAATATGAAACCGTTCAAGCAGATTGCCCTTGAAGTTGCAAAAGCCACCGACGGAATGGGAAAGGCTGACAAGGCTGCGGCGCTTAAGACTATCTTCCATTCAGCCGGTATGAAGGCTATGGTGCCTATCATGAAGGCCGTGGAAGATAAAACTGGTGATACCAAGACGAGTTGGGATGCGTTTACCGGTGCTGTTAACAAGTCAACGAGTTCTCAAAAAGTTGCGTCAAAAGTTTTGGCTGATCAAGCGCAAGAAATGCAAAAGAATGTCGGTGCCAAGATTGAACAAGTCGGTGGTAATTGGGAGTCTCTATCTAATAAGGCAATGGCATCCAAGAGTGGTGTTTCAAGTACCTTGCTAGATTGGACAAACAACACGTTGAATTGGGCACAATCAAGTAATTCTGGTTTTGCTAAGGTGACACGTGACTTCATTGGACTTGCACCAGTAATTGGGCCGGCGACAACTGCTGTTGGTGGTTTCTTGGCTAGCGCAGGAAAGATTACGGGTACGTTGTCTTCAGCTGGTAAAGGTCTTTGGAATGCTGGAAAAGCAACTAGTGAATTCTTAGGTAAAGTTTCTGATGCAGGCGGGTTTGTTAGTTGGATCAAGAACACAAAGTTGTTTACGATGGCAAACAAAGCAAATACGGCAGCAACAGTTGCTGAAACTACAGCACAAAATGGGTTGAACACTTCACTACTCGCTAATCCGATTACATGGATTGTTGTTGCAATCGCTGCATTAGTGGCCGGATTGATTTATTGGATTACACAAACTAAGAGTGGACAATCCGCATGGCAAGCGTTCACGTCGTGGTTGTCTGATACATGGACAGGCATGGTGACGTTCTTTCAAGGTGTTTGGAGTTCAATCACTAGCTTGTTTAGTTCTGCAATGGACGGTATCAAGACGGGGTGGCAGGTAACTGTCACGTTCTTTAGTAATCTATGGAGTGGCATTGTAAATGTCTTTACTACGATTTGGAGTACCATCCAAACGGGTTGGCAAAATTTCACGGCAACTGTGAGTGGTTTATGGCAGTCTGCTGTAGGCGTGTTCAGTACAGTTTGGTCAGCAATTACAACGTTCATGCAACCGATTATCGACACGATTGTCGGACTTTGGAACAATTTCACAACTACGATTTCGGGTATCTGGAACGGTATCATTAAGATTGCATCTGGTATCTGGGGATTGATTAAAGCGGCAGTCATGGGGCCAATTTTGTTGTTACTTGATGCAATGACCGGTAATTGGAACCAGATGAAAGCCGACGCTGAGATGATTTGGAATAAGATTGTCGACAGTGTGAAAAGCATTGTGAGTGGTCTGGCACAAGCGATTTCAAGCTATGTAACAGGTATCTCCAACTTTGTTGCAACGATTTGGAATGGAATTGCCAGCGTTACGTATAAAGTTTGGAATTCAGTAAAGGACGCCGTAGTTGGATTTGTTTCTGGTATTTGGCAAGATATTAAAAATATCTGGTCAGCTATTCCAGGGTGGATCGACAGACTTTGGAACAACGCGAAGAAAGTCGTGTCTAATGCATGGAATTCTATGTGGCAGGCCATTGTTAACTTCGCTAAGGCTATTAGCAACGATATTCAGAACATTTGGAACTCAATTCCGGGCTGGATTTCGGGTTTATGGGACAACGTAAAGAATTCCGTTGTAGGTGCATGGAACGCTATTTGGCAAGGAGCTGGGAACTTTGCCAATGGTGTTGTGAACGATATTAGCAAGGCGTGGAATGGATTAGCTAATTGGATTGGCGGTTTATGGAATGGCGTAAAGAATGCCATTTATTCAGCAATGAATATTAACTTGTACGATGCTGGTAAGGCAATCATGATTAGCTTCTGGAATGGGCTTGTTTCGCTTTGGAATAAGGTGCAGAAGTTCGTTGGTAACATTGCGCAATGGATCCGTGACCACAAGGGGCCAATCAGTTATGACCGCAAGTTGCTTATTCCAGCTGGTAGAGCGATTATGACCGGATTTAACGACGCGCTGAACGATACGTTTGGGGATGTTAAAAAGTCCGTGTCTGGTTATGCAAACCAAGTTTCCGACGCATTTGGCAGTGTTGATTTATCCAACGTACAGTCTCAATTACAGGGTGTACATCAAATGATGAAAGACCAACTTAATGCGAATGCCAACGTCACTGCTAGCACACAACTTGCTGGGGTTAATGGCATGACGTTTGGTGCTGAACTTGATGATGATGTCTTGAACGCGCCTAGTGCAGTAGTTGAAATTGAAGTCCACCAAGAGTGGGACGGTAACAAGGTGCGTACGTATTTGGCAAATAAGGATGCACGTAATGAAGCAAAGGTTAAGTTGATCAATAAGCGTTAGGAGTACTCAATGGATTTATTAATTAAAAAAGGTGATGTGCCAAAACGTTTATCGGAACTTGGCCTACTTGTGACTGATATTTCGCGTGGGACACCAAGCATAGATTTGCAGACACAGAGCGTTGCTTTTAAAAACGGAAAAAAGTTTCAGAATGCAACGCACACCGAAAAGACAATCACGGTGACTGGTTATTACTATGCGACCGGTATTGAAGCTGACTTAGGAATGCAAGACAAGTTGAATGGTGTGTTCGGTAGTCTTGAACCGTACTTCATTGCGGAGATGATTGATGAACGTCAGGATATGTATGGTTATGAACGGCCGGGCGAAATCCAAAATCCTATTATGCAACAGTTGAGTAATGACGGCGTACAAGACCAAATGGTGACATACCTTGATTACAACCATTCTGCATACAAATACGGGTTTATCGTTTTGTTATCTGATGTAATTGACTACGAGACACAAGGAAAAGTAGGCGATAGGATTCTAACGAAGGTTACGTTGAGTTTTGTTACAACAGGCGTACCGTACGGTATTACAGAGCCAGTTGACATTGATTTAACGGGTCAAACGTCTATTCCTTACGCTGGAACGACAGGTGTTTCGCAGTTTGATTGGCCGTTTTACTTCGAGTTAACAGCGAGTGAAGCCCAGGGTTATACGTTTGATTTCACGGTTGGTAGGCAAAAGTTCACCTATACCGCTAAGGGAAAAGTGACGATTAAGAAGGGGGATGTGTTCTTACTGAACGGTATCTCCTTCAAACTTAATCAAGCCAATATTAACGATCAAACAAATATTCAGGAGTTCGAACTGCTTCCGAATGACACGTTGCAAGTGCCATTTAAAACAACGTTTAAGGGTGACGTTATTATCAAGAACAAAGTTGATTTTTATATCTAAGGAGGTTTTATGCTTAAGTTTAGAGACCCACAGTCGAATATTCAGTTAGCTGAAGCTGAGTTGACGTATAAAGAAGCGGTTAATGGTGAAAAGTCTCTGACTGGAACTATCTACAGCAACGACGACGTGCTGCATCAAATGGAACGTGGCTGGTCAGTAATGTTCAATGGTGATTGGTACTATATCACTTACGTTGCACCAACTGACGGTGGTAACTCAATTACGGTTGAGTTTGACGCAGTGCATGAGTTCTTTTTCAAGATGAGTAAGTCGGTTGCTTACGGCACTCTCAAAGATGGTTCACACACGGCTAAAGAATACTTAGATTTTGTATTCAATGGTTCAGGGTATTCATACACGTTGTTGTCACAAGTTGATGCTTGGGAG
>NZ_JBJMBA010000012.1:0-5806 GCF_045799135.1 Weissella sp. MSCH1
ATCAAAGTTTATCCTTAATAGTTTTGAGTATGTACGCCAGACATAGCAACTGGCAGTGTCGTTTAAAACAAATACAAGGAAGATTATCCTTTAATTTATTTTGTGCTATGTGATGCATGTGGTCAGGATTTGCACCTGACATGATTGTTGTTTATGAGCATTGCTCAACGGTCCATTCGATAATTGTTGATCAATCAACTACCAACAACCTAGCCACTGCGTCTACCTATTCCGCCACACATGCTTTATTTAAACTTTGGTACTATATCATAATAACTTGGACTGCCCGCACCTTGCATGCGGCACTTATGCACCGTATACGCGATATTGAAATTCCTCATAATTATTGAATATAAAAAGCCGGAAAATCCATCAGATTTCCGACCTATTTGTTAATTGCTGGATTACAACATACCTGAAATAAAGGGGCTGCTAATCCATTATAAATTTAAAACTACTTCAAAATTAGTTTTTTACTAACTTTATAGGTTACTGCATCAAAATTGTAGTTGGATAACAAATCTTTTGCAGAAATCACTTCGATACTCCCTTGATTGTTCTCAGGATCAAAGTTATACACCCGATAAATATAAAGATCATCTTGGTCTTTGTGTAATTCGAAAAACAGTTTTTCATTCTGCGTCATATAGAAAGGTGTATCTAGATTGCTCTTTGTCGTTTTAACTTCGATATAGCGTACAGATCCATTATTATTTAGAGAAAGAATGTCGAATCCTGCGCCATCACCTTGTGCAAGGCTCAAATGAATAATTCTGTTTGTATCATCCATAGCAAATTGTAGTACCCTATTCGTCTCGTATCGAAGAGCAAATTCTTCGCCAGCCTGTCCAATAATATCTCTACTATCATTTAAACTTGACCAATCAATTTTACGTGTACTAAACCGTGACTTAATATTTTGTTTCTCCTGTAGCTCTTCATCGTTGATCGGCCTTAATGTTCCTTGTGTATTTAAACCTGTTAAAATGCTCCATTTAGCAATTCCGTCACGTTTATCAATTTGGTAAAAATCAAAGTAAGTTTGGACTTTCTCTTTTTGATGAGACACAATATTTCCGATTCGTTGTTTTATCGAGGGTTCATTTCTACTATTAGACATTTCTTGTTCGTCGTCTTCATCAAACAACATCACTGTACCCAAAAGTTGTTTAACTTCACTTGTAGTCAACGTCCCATACTGTTCTAATAATAAACTAACACCCTTCCTAATCTCGTCTTCAGTTGTCGCCATTTTTAACATTCTCCAATTTATAGTTTGTAATAATCAAATGCTCTACCTTTTGATCATTTCTATTTTTAAAGTTTACCGAGTAATTCTTATCAAATTTATTCAAAAATAGATTTTTATCACCATATAGTTCCTCTATGAATGGCGTTGATTTTATGACCATCATCCACTTTGACTTTTTTATACCAACAAGTGACGCATGCAACCGTCTTTGCTCTGCAGCATCAAAGATATGTAAGTTGTAGGTACTGAACTCCGAATCGTATGGCGGATCAAGAAAAATAAATGTATCTTCTTCATCGATTAACGCATCCGCAAAATCCCCAACCAACAATTCTGTGTGTGCTAACTTATTTATCACTTTAAGATCCGTCATTTGAATATATCTGTCAAAAAATTTCTTCTTAGAATAAGAATTCCCACCGAATGGAACATTAAACTCTCCCGAAGCATTGTATCGGAACATTGATGAATAAGAATACTCTCTAAGAAATAGATATAAAGCAGTTTTTAGCTGTGGATTTTTTGAAAATGCCGTTATGTTGTAGATTGATCTAAGATCTGTATATATGGCGGATCCAATTACGCCTAGTGCATTTTCATATAAATTCTTTATCTCAGCATTTTTTGAGACACGCAGTAGCGATTTAATCTTTCTCTTTGTACTATTCAGAATTTCATTATCCAACAAGCCCTGTCTATCGCTCAACCAATCCACACCTTCATATAAGGCATTATATATGTTGAAATCCGTTACTTCCTCATTTGAAAGAGAAGTCGTTAAAATTTGCTCAATCTCTCCGGCAATAGCAACCTTTAGTTCCCAAATATCTGCAATGTCTTTGATGTAGTTAAGAAATATCGGATCTTGTTCTTGTGTATAAATATAGACTGACATTAATTCAGATGAATAGTCATTAACGATCCATCTGTCAGCCTCAGTTGCCCAAAAAACTGCCCCTCCTCCTAAAAATGGCTCGACATAATTAGAAAATGTGGGGAAAAATTTTTTAAAATATTTATATTCAGAACTTTTCCCACCAGGATATTTAAATAGAGGCTTCAATATTACATTATTTTTCAAAAGGCCTCCTCCTTTTAGAAATCTACTAAAACAGTTTATTGTAACAGTATATTCAATTTCATACTATATATACACTGTATTTTTTTATTCTTTAACTCGCAGATCATAAACATCGGCAAACTTATCAGCGAACAACAGAAACGCTTCATCGATAATCTCTTGGCCACGTCGAGTGCTGTAACCAGTCAGCGCTTCTACTTGCAACCATTCTAAGTGTCGAACATAGCGCAACCACATGAAGTGTCTGTGTGGCTGTGTCATAACCTTGATGGCATGGACAACGGCATCGTAGTAGTACACAGCGTCAGTGTGGTTGGTAAATCGTTCATCGTTAGCATTACCAAATGATCGCGCACTTGGCATATCTGAAATTTCAACTGACTTCAAATCAACATATCCCATATCAGCCATGTTCACGATACGTGGCCACTCACTTTCAAAAAAACCTCGAACCGCTTCTCTTGTTGCCTTCTCATTCACCGCTGGTAAAAGCGCCATTCCTACGTCCTCCGAACCATGTTAAAATGAACTTACCTTAAATTCTTTTACATGGCGCTGGACTTCGGTCTGGCGCTTTTTGTTTACCCTTCCTCTACCCAATAGTAGTACCCTACTAGCCATTTACTGACCATATGCTTCACTAGCCATTCGCTACTTGTTCGGTACGCCTGCCGCTTATCTGTTGTACGCAGCATTACGCGCTTGCCTTCTCGGTCATAGCCTAGCTTGAAATAGCCCTGCCTGTCCCTCAAATAGTGGTAAGTTCGCATTCATCAATCCACCGCCTTAACTAATTCTGGGTTTTCGTGAATGTTCCCTATGACTTCATTAAGGTGCACGTCGCTTAAGAAGTTGTCAGCCACAAGCCACATTCCATCCAAGAATTTCACCTTGCCAATAACAAATCCATCATCAACGTCCTTCAACAGATCTCCCTCGTAGATTTCAACTCCGTTAATATCAGTCATGCCCGTAAATTGCTCTAATACATATTTATCTGGATTCATGCTTTGCAAAGAAAGCACTTTGTTTCCATAGACAAATTTCTGACCGAATTTACTTCCACTAAATGGTGTGTGCCATGCCCTAAACTTAATTTCTCGTGCCATTACTCTCCACCACCTTAATTAATTCTGGATGCAACCACGCCAGCATCAACTGCTTACTATCGGTTTGATATTCATCTAGCAACCTGTCTAGCGCATGATCATTAAGCTCATTTGTGAAGGTTAACGCATTAACGAAGTACTCAAAGTTATTAACACGCTTACCTTCTTCTTCGAGTTCCTTCTTTTGTAGCGTAAACAATTCTTTTTCGGCTTTTGTCATCTCAACGGTTGGTGCGTACGTCTCACGTAACTCTTTCAGCACCTCAAATAAATCTCGGCGTCCAAAATCGCGTGCCCCTAACTCATTTATCGCTTCATCAAATGTCATTAATACACCTCCACAAATCCCACTCCATTAAGGTAGTGTGGCTCAGCCTCTTCAAACTCACCTGAATGTGGCGCTACGTCCACCATAACTTCAACCTCGCCATGCAATTCCCGCAGCCGGTCAAGTCGATCCATGAATTCGCTAATCTTCATTTTTCTTCACCACCTTCGTCACTACTTCGCATGTGATATACCTTCAAATATGCATCACGCCATCCTTCTACCGCCGCTACTGCACGTTGTGCCTTGCGTTCGTATTCACGTCGCGCTTTATCAGCTTTATATGCCCAGTATGCATAAATACCAATTACAATCCACATGATTGCCTCGCTAATCACATGTGCCATTCTTATTCCCCACGTTCCATAAAATAATCAACAATCTGTTCAACTGTCATATCACGTCGCATTGCGTTTTCAGAATTCGCAAACTTAATTAAAATTTCGCGCACCTGCGTTTCATAATATCCAACAAACTTCATTGGAAAACCAGAATGAATTTCCGCTTCTGGTTCGTCCCACGCATTTTCAATAAATACATCGTCATCAAGATAATCGATCTCGACTGCTTTAATTCCTGCAATTGCCATTAGTCTTCCTCCAACTTAATCTGTTCCAACGCCTCTTGCGCTACCTGATAGCCAACATCTTTACGGAACTCGTACCAATTCGTGTAATCGCGATCCTGTGCGTACTCGTTCATCTTCTTGCCCGTAATGCGCATTACCATTCCTCCCGTTCAAATACTGGCTTAACTGCCATGACTTGATACGCCTTGCCATGATATTGCACCAGCAACTCATCTAGATCATCACCTGTTGCAACTGGTGTGTGGTGATTGTTTCCCATGCTCATGTTGAATACTACATACGTTGGCGTTTTCTTACCCATTACTCATCACCACCCTTTAACCAACTCACTGACTTGCCATATAGTTTGCTCATCTTCAAATACAGGGCTTCATCAGGAGTTTCCATTCCGAACTCGTATGATCGCAAATCTCCCAAACTAGTGAGACCTAACTTTGACCATGCGCTGTTTTGAGCGATGCCAGCCATCCTCCGACCATCACGTAGCCGTGAAATTTTCATGCTTAAAAATTCCTTATCTTCATGCTTATTCATTTTCCAAACTCCTTTACTGCTGCGCTAACCAAGTTCTGGTTAATTTGCGCTTCATAATAATCAGCAAAATGATCCATAACGTCATTGATGTTAGATAAATCCGGCGACTTATAAGCTAAAATATCCCACAGGCTGACTTCACCCTGTACAGTTTTAACCTTCAAACGCATAGCCACATCATTGTGAAATACAAACTCCACTAGTTCAGAAACATCACTCATTGTCATTTTTTCAGCTTGTTTCACAACCAGCGTCTGCAAATTATATTTTTCATTCATATTCATACGGGCTTACAGTCTTTTCACCCTTGGCTGTTTGTTGTCTGTACAAGCTTAGTGGCCATTCATATACGCACTAGCCAACAATTCAGGTTGACCAATCAAATACCAGTCAGTCGGCTTTGAGCGTAGCCATTTAACGAAACCAGTTAGTGTCTCGCGATAATCATTAGCGATTGCCTCTGCCAATTCATGTGGCACGTCTGGCAAATCTTCCGCTCGCGTCATATGTGGCAACTTCTGTCCGTTGTACTCGATCCAGATGTCTTCTGACTTAACCCCAATCTGTCCCATGTAATGTTGCTTATCCATGAAATCTTGTTGTGCTTCATCGTAGGTCATACCGTTCCAGTAACGTGTTTCACCCATGAAATTAGCCACGACCGCGTATCCACGGTTCACATATTGCTTCTCTTCGTTCATTATTAAACCTTTCTGACATCATCAAGCTTGTTCGTCGTGATGATGTGCTTAATATCCTTCGTAATTAGTCGTGACAAGACCGCCTGGTCGTATTTCAACGCCAATCCGGTCAAATCATCGTTTGACGTGATAATCGTCGCCTTGCCTCTTCTAGCGTCCGCTAATTCAAATAGCATTGACGACACGGTCTCTTTTGCTTCGGCCTGTGTCTCT
>NZ_JBJMBA010000013.1:0-3857 GCF_045799135.1 Weissella sp. MSCH1
TGACCCTACACATTTGTTTCATCGAAACGATATTCAGTTTTCAACGACCTACTTAGTCGCCTTGACGACTTAATCTATATTACAGAAGAAAGAAGAAATTGTCAACAACTAATTTCAATCAATTTTCATACGTCGTTCACAAATATTTCATATCTCTGAGACGACTTAATATATAATACAGAATGCTTTTTAATATGTCAACAACTTTGTTGAAGCATATTTTTTGTTGCTTCCTTTCAAAAGACAACTTAAATATATTACCTCGTTCATAACACGAATGCAACCCCCAATTTTCAGAACTTTGCCTTACGCATTTTCTATACCGTGATATACTGGTAACAGTTATAAACGAAGTAAGGAAATATATATGGCAAATAAAGCAGAAAAGGTGGACGCAGCTGAATTCTTGGCAATGTTGCTACAATACAGTCGTGACTTCCACTATAATCACATCAACGTTAATGTTCGTTTGAATCGTAACCCCGCATACACACGTCAGGTAATGAATGTCATGTTGAAGCGTAACTCAAAGAAGTACGGTAACGACGAACGTCTATATGCATCAATGACCGCCGACGAAGCAACAAAGTTCCTCGCGTTAATCAATCAATTGAAGGAAGACATGTTTGCTTCTTTCGCTGATAAGATTACTTGGCACACCGATTTATTGGTACGTGAAGATCAAGAATTCGGTTATCGTCAAATTCGCGAACGCGATCAGTACAATAACCTAGAGTTTGAACTTTTGCTCTAATCTTATAAAAGCCCCTAGTTATTCAATAACTGGGGGCTTTTTTTGCGCGTAATCCTCATTTTAGTTTGGTACGCTGAACACAAATCAGAGAAAGGACACTTACCAATGTATAAGCAACTCTTTGTTTTCGGTAGTCGGTTACTTGGTCTCAATCATGTTTGGCAGTTATCTGGCCAAGCATTCTGGGAAGAGTTGGCCGAAAAACCTGCAATTGCAGCCGATCCGAGTGCGAAAATGCGCCGTGACTACGATATCAGCCACCACGACTACCTAGATATTATGGCCCCTCGTCGTTGCGATATTAAAACAACAACAGATATTGGCCTTTATCTACACGGCGGCGGCTTCATCGAACCGATTACTGCCTACCACTGGCATTTTATCAGTGATATCGTCAGTCATACTAATATACCGGTTGCAGTCTTAGACTATCCTCTCGTGCCAAACGCAAATTTGGATGACATTTACGAACGCATGCAAGACGCTATTTGGGAATTACATCATGACTTTCCTGAGGCTAACATTAGTTTAATTGGTGATAGCTCCGGCGCGCAATTAGCCTTAGGATATACACAATTAATTGAAGCTTTGCCTATTAGGAAAATCGTTGCTATCAGTCCTATGGTTGATATGACTTTATCTAATCCTGACATCAAAACAATTGCCAAACACGATCCAGTTCTATCCTTACCTGCGATGCCTGATGTCATTAAAGTCATTAGTGAACATCATAGCCTACAAGATGCCGTGGTATCACCGCTATATGGTAATTTTGATAACCAACGTATCTTACTTATTAGTGGTACACGTGATTTAACTAATCCTGACAACCGACTCTTTGCCAAAAAATTCGCGGCAAATGTGACTTACATTGAAGGAGAAGGATTACCACATGCCTATCCAATTTGGCCACTAACCCGGAACTCCTCGGTCAAGCGTGATATTTATGATTTTCTGATGGGGCAAACTGATGAAATATGATTTGAAAAAAGATGGTAAGCCAGAACTAAACAAAACCCGGCGTCCGGCCTTACTAACTGTACCTAGTCACTCTTATTTAGCAATCGTTGGCACCGGCGATCCAAACACCGTGAACTTTGGTGATCACATCGCCGCACTCTATGCGATTGCTTATCCAATCAAAATGGCTTATAAACAAATGTCCCCTCATGATAGTCACTATACTGACTATGTTGTGCCACCGCTCTGTGGCGATTGGTCCATCTCCGAAGCGGCAATTAACCGTGGAAACTGGGCCAAGACAGATTTCGTGTATACATTACGAATCATGATACCTGATTTTGTTCCCTTAGCATTAGCCAAAACGATTTTAGCAACTAAACAACAACAGACTGAAGACAATCTTGTACGAAAGGTTACTATCATTAGTCTGCCGGCACAAGAGGTTGTGCAAATGTTACACGTTGGTCCTTATGAAGAAGAACAAAGAACATTTGATTACTTAACAATGTTCTTAGAAGACCAGCAGTTACAGCGAACTTCCAAAGCGCACACTGAAATCTATTTAAGTGATGCTCGTCGAACTGCCCCCGATCGGCTTAAAACGATTCTGCAAATAAACGTTGCACCTAAATAAAGACCCCACCAACGCTTGCTACGTCAGTGGGGTCTTTATTTTTGCTATCGTAAGGGCTCACTATAAATAACAGTCAGCTCTTCCAAAACAACATGCAAACGCGTTAAGTCTAGTAACTCACCAGCTTCTGCAAACTCTGCTCTAAAAAATGGTTCATGAACTTGTCGCCAGTATGCCAAACTGCGATCACCTTCACCTTCTGCATAAGCATGGCGCTCATCAACATCAGCATACTTGCGCACTTCAACATTAGTCGTGCAAATAATTGCCACTGGTTCTCCTGCCCCGTTAAGCAAAACATCATAACCCTGCTTAGCAACCGGGATTGGTTCATTCTCAAGTTGATATAACTCATATGCGCTTGCCGTTGCAGTCTTAATACCTGTTAATGTCAAACGTGCCAAGTCATCAGCTTGCTGTGACCCTTTACCAAACGCCCAAGCTGAACCAAACACAGCCGTTGGTTCATTCATGTCCGTCTTAAATTGTTCCCAATATTTTGTAACGTTATCTGTCATGTTGTCCCCCTTAACCATTTCAGTCTACCAAATCCACCGATTTTATGCCTATTTGTGATTTGATTTTCAGTCAACAACAAAAAACTGAGCACGTCATGTTGTCGTGCTCAGTTTATAGACTGTCTGTTAATATGTCTAAGGCCTAATCGGCTGGTGCTTCAGGCACTGGATGCTGGGCCGTATACAAAGCAGCAATAATACCATGTGCAACAGATACGTTGAGTGAACGAACTGAGCCAGTTTGTGGAATGTAAATCATCGCATCCGCAGCTTGAATCAATTCATCAGCCAAACCAATTTGTTCTTCCCCAAACAAGAAAACACTTTTCTCCGGCAAGACTGTTTCAAACACGTTGTGTAATTCATAGCCCGGCGTATTATCAACCGCATAGATGGTATAACCTTCCGCGTGCCATTGATCAAATAATTTTTGATAATCCGTAATCTTGTGATGCGAAATGTGCTCGTAATGTTGCGCACCAACAGCTCCGGTCTTATTCCACTTCTTAGCGCCTTCTTCATTTTCCGGATCCATTGGATTTTCAGGATTTAAGAAGACAATCTCGCGCCCTGAAAATGCGTTGTGGTTACGGACAGCCGTTGCCTTATTGAAATCGTGAGTTAAATTTTGAAGCGCTGTAATCATATAACCACGCCGTTGGTCTAAAGCTTGCATGATATCTTCGTTCGTCATGCCTTTAAAATCATCACCCAAGTTACGGTAGTCAATCGCATTTTTTAAATCAATCTTGCTCATTTTTCTATATCTCTTTAACTGTATTTCTGTTCAAATTGTTAGTTAATGCACCCAATGTTTTGTGAGCGCATTTTCAGTCTACTTTATTTTAGACAAAAAGAAAACCACACCCGAGTTGGGTGTGGTTTCAAGTTGCATCGCGACGTCCTATCCTCGCAGGAAGCGATCCTCCAACTACTTTCGGCGCTATTGAGCTTAACTTCTGTGTTCGGTATGGGAACAGGTGTGACC
>NZ_JBJMBA010000014.1:0-6515 GCF_045799135.1 Weissella sp. MSCH1
ATTTTGGCGTGGGCAGATTCATGGTTCGCGGTTTGCGAAACGTGAAAATAGAAACCGGACTGGTTATGATGGCCATGAATATGACGAAAATGGCCATCATGGCGGGATAAAATCCCGTTATTTTTGGATAAAAAGAAAGAACTGTTCTGTCCCAGCCTCCTTAGGACGTAAAGCCTCATGACACGTCAATCACGATGTCATTATATTTCGCGGAAACCGCCATCCACTGGAATTTGATTCTCCACATCAACTTCTTCCTCTTGTCCGCGCGTAAACGCAAACAACTCAATGACGAAGTACAGTGCGGCTAAGTAATAACCGTACATATGTGAATTTAGCCCTAACCAAATTGAAGCCAAGAAAAAAATGGGCCAAATAAATAGCAAATACCAAAATGCACCATGTTTCCGTAAGAACGCACCTGCGATAATACTAAAAATCATATTCACAATAAATAATGAAAAGACAATTTTAAAATTAACGCTCAATGCCGTTTTATTAATAACAAAAGGTACTAAGAGTGCCAGAATTGGTACCCAAACCCAAAAACGCCAATCAAACGCTTCCTTTAATCGCTTCATGTTCCTTACCTCTTTTGTGTTACCACACTAATCTTTCCTAACGTTCTAACTCGAGCGCAAAACTCAGGGCGCTAAGCGCATAAAGCGGTGCTGTTTCAGCGCGTAATATACGTGGACCAAGTCCTGCCGCTACAAACCCAAACTTTTCCGTTAGTAATTCTAACTCAGCTTCCTTTAAGCCACCTTCAGGACCAACCAAAAAGGCTACTTCGTCACCTGGATGCAACTGGGCGAACTGTTGGGCAAGCATCGCTGCTTCCCCTTGCTTTGCGCTTTCTTCCCAAGCCACAATTTTGATCATTGCTTCCGGTAGCGTCAGCGCTTGCAAATTTGGCAAATACTGAACATCCGGCACAGTCAATCGGTGGGATTGTTCAGCAGCGCCTTGTGCAATCTTGGCGAGACGAGCAATTTTTTTATCTGCCTTCATGCCCCAATGCACGACCGACCAATCAGTTTCAACAAAGATAATGTGATGCACCCCTAATTCAGTCGCTTTCTGCACCACAAGCTCAGGCTTATCGCCCTTTGCCAGTCCTAAAATCAAAGTCGCCTGCACAGGAAGTTCAACATTAGCTTCAACATGTTCCACCACCGTCATACGTGTCACATCACCATCAATCTCGCTAACCTTGGCAACAACCATCGTTTCGCGATCGGGATAAACAAACTCAGCCATTGTGCCAACTTTGCCACGTAAAACCGTCATCAAATGATGCGCAATGTCAGCCGGCAACTCAAACTCGTCAGTCTCTGGCGTTTCCGTCAAAAAATAACGTTGCATTACTTTTCATCCTCACTTGCTCGGTGCGCAATCAAGCCGTACCACTCACCAAGCTTCATTTTCTCGTCCACGACGTATCCTGAGGCCTCTAACTTGGCAACGATGACGTCCGCCTTATCTTGGTAGATACCTGACAACAAGAATTTACCACCTGGTCGTAAAACAGATTCAACTTGTGGAATCAATGGTACCAGCACCTCTGCCAACATATTAGCAACCACGATATCAAACTCCTGGGCTGGCACGTCCTGCAATAGGTCACTCGCCATCACCTTGATATCTGATGCAATCGGGTTTAAATCCAGGTTACCTTGGGCAGAACGAACCGCAACTTCATCAATATCCGTGCCAAGTACTGAGCTAGCACCCAACAACTTAGCGGCAATACCAAGGACACCTGAACCAGTGCCGACATCCAACAAACGTTCACCACCACGAATCACAATTTCAAGCGCTTGCATCATCAACCGTGTCGTTGGGTGAGTACCGGTACCGAATGCCATGCCTGGATCAAGCACAATAACTTGTTCATCCTTTTGTGCTGGAACATACTCTTCCCACTTCGGTACAACGGTCAAATGACGTGTAACCCGAACTGGGTGGTAATACTTCTGCCATTCCGTCGCCCAGTCAGAGTCCTTAACAGCAGTCGTCGTCACAGTACCAGGCGTTGCATCCAATCCGAAATCAGCTAATTGATTAACGCGCATTTGCACATCGTTAATCACCTCAGGCAAGTTGACATTTTCTGGGAAGTACCCTGCCACCACGGCACCAGATTCCCGGTGTTCAACAACATCCCAATCAACCCACACGGTTGCATCGGCTGGTTCGTAACTATCTACATCAGCGGCGTCATCAATTTGAATTCCTTCGGCGCCGGCTTCCATCAAAATATTGCTTACCGCTTCGACCGCTTCACTTTGGGTCTCGACGATTACTTCTTGCCAACTCATCAGCTTTTCCTCATCAATTCGTATTAGTATTACCTAAAGAATAACATAAAAAAAGAACGGGAGATAACAAGTATCTCTCGTTCTTAATTAACAACTAACTAATTAGTCGACCGTAACGATCGTCATCAAGTTAGTCGTACCTGAAGTCGTTACAGGAATACCTGCAGTAACGATGATAGTATCACCCTTTTCTGCCAAACCTGCAGCAACAACTTCCTTCTTAGCCAAGTCAATCAAAGCATCAGTGTTGTCCACTGCTTCTGAGATAACTGGTTGTACACCCCAGTAAACCGTCAATGAACGTTGTACACGCTCGTCGAAAGTCAATGCCAAGATGTCGGCGTTAGGACGGTACTTTGAAATCATCTTTGCAGTGTAACCTGAAGTCGTTGCGGCAACGATAGCCTTAACGTTCAAGTTTGCTGCAGCCGTAGCAACAGCAGCAGCAACTGATTCAGTAACGTCAGTAGCGTCAAAGTTGTTTACGTGACGACCGTTCAATGCCAAAGCAGTTTCTGCCTTTTCATCGATGCGGGCCATCGTAGCAACAGCAGCAACTGGGTATGCACCGTTAGCTGACTCACCTGACAACATCGTAGCGTCAGTTCCGTCAAATACGGCGTTGGCAACGTCAGAAGCTTCGGCACGTGTAGGACGTGGGTTTTCTTGCATTGAATCCAACATGTCAGTAGCCGTAATAACTGGCTTACCAGCAGCGTTCATCATGCGGATCAAGTCCTTTTGTACCAAAGGCACGTTTTCTGCTGGAATTTCAACACCCATGTCTCCACGAGCAATCATCAAACCATCAGAAACCTTCAAGATTTCGGCAAAGTTGTCGATACCTTCTTGAGATTCGATCTTAGGGAAGATCATAACATCTTCCTTACCAGCTTCTACCAACAAAGCACGGATGTCTTCAACGTCTGAAGGCTTACGTACGAATGAAGCGGCGATGTATTGGATACCTTGTTCCAAACCGAAGCGGATGTCATCGGCATCCTTTTCAGTGATACCTGGCAAGTTGATTGAAACACCAGGTGCGTTAACACCCTTACGTGATCCCAACAAACCGTGGTTTTGAACTTCAGTAACCAATTCGCGGTTAGCTTCATCCTTTTCAGTGATCAACATGTCAATCTTACCGTCGTCGAACAACACGTGTCCGCCAACCTTAACATCGTCGAACAAACCTGGGTAAGTTACGGCAACCTTTTCCTTAGTACCTTCAAGAGATGAATCCATTGAGATGCGAACAACATCACCGATGTTGAACTCAATCTTACCTGGCTCTTGAACAGTCGTACGGATTTCAGCACCCTTAGTGTCCAACAAGAATCCTACAGTCTTACCTGAAATCTTCTCGGCTTCGCGCACAGCGTTCATACGACCCAAGTGTTCCTCGTGGTCTCCGTGTGAGAAGTTGAAACGTACAACGTTGGCACCTGACTCGATTAACTTCGTAATAGTCTCGACGTCAGAACTAGCTGGTCCAAGCGTTGAAACAATCTTGGTCTTCTTCATGATCTGAAAAATCTCCTTCGTTTTGTGTTGATAGTGTATCTACCTAACTGTCATTTATTGTACTATTTTTCACTTTTTTTGTACACATTTTTTGTTCGAATCATGTTGCAAATAATAGACACCAATTATACAAAGAAAAACCACCTAGCATGATTTGAAACATACCAGGTGGTTCATAACTTACTTTATTTATGATTGACGTGCGTCCGTATCCAAATCAACCTCAGTTAGCTTACGCAACTTTGTCTTGTGCTTGATCTTGTAGCCAAAGTATAGTGCCAAGAACAATGGCACTGACATATACGTCGTGATAATGCCGGACCAATTCCAGTGTGAAATCGTTCCTTGGAATGATGCCAAATCTTGACCAACAACAACGACAATTGACAATACCAAGGCCAAAATCGGTCCCACTGGGAACCACTTTGCATGATAACGCAACTTCTTAATGTCTCGTCCTTGCGCAACGAAAGCCCGACGGAAGCGATAGTGTGAAATGGCAATACCAATCCAGGCAATGAAACCAGTCAACCCAGAAGCGGCGACCAAGTAGTAGTAGATACCTGGTCCAAAGACCGATGTGACGAATGTTAGTAAGCCGACCGCAACTGTCGCTAACAATGCTGGTACTGGGATACCCGTGTTAATGTTCACCCGACCGAAAATCTTTGGTGCCTTACCTTCTTGAGCCATCGCATACAACATACGTGTTGACGCATAGACACCCGAATTGGCTGATGAAATCACTGAGGTCAAAATCACGGCATTCATCAATGAGGCCGCCCCAGCAAGCCCTGCTTGCTTAAAGGCCAATGTAAACGGTGACACGGCAATATTCGTTTCACTCGAGTGCAACAAAGCTGGGTTCTTGTAGAAAAGCAATGCACCAATAATGAAAATTGCCAAGATATAGAACAATAGAATGCGCCAGAACACTTGCTTAATCGCCGTTGGCACTGATGTTTCCGGCGTTTCCGACTCACCAGCCGTAATCCCAACCATTTCCGTTCCTTGGAATGAGAAGCCAGCAACCATGAAGACAGCCAGCATGCCACCGAAGCCACCCACGAAACCGTGGTTACCGCCGGCAGACAAGTTTCGTGCCACATCAGGATGATAAGACATGATACCGAAAATCGTCGCGACCCCAATAATCAAGAACGCAATAACTGCAACAACCTTAATTGTTGCCATCCAAAACTCGGTTTCAGCATATGACTTAGCCGACATTAGATTAATCACTGTAATCAAAGCTAGGACAATAGCTGACCAAATCCAGGTTGGTACGTGCGGCAACCAGTAGCCCATCACCACGCCAACTGTTGCTGCTTCAACGGCAACGGTGATAGCCCAATTGAACCAGTAGTTCCAGCCCATGGCAAACCCGAAGGCAGGATCAACAAAGCGATCTGCATAAGTTGAAAATGAGCCTGATACCGGCATATACGTTGCCATCTCACCCAAACTTGTCATTAGGAAGTAAACCATCAAGCCGATTACGGCGTATGAGGTTAAGGCACCAAACGGACCTGCTTGTGCAACCGTCGCACCCGAGGCAACGAACAGGCCGGTACCGATGGTTCCACCTAAGGCAATCATCGACAGGTGACGCGTCTTCATTGTTCGCTTCAACGCACCTGGCTGTTGTGTTTCTTCTGACATAACTCCTCCTAAATGAGAGGCCTAATCGCACTAATAACAAAAAATCCCTAGCTTATACCATCGCATAAACTAGGGACCATAATTGGTAGTCTTTAGTGTTGTCGATAGCGCTCCGCAGCCGACAGATTTTGCTGCGACAGTCTAACCGTTGTTCACGTCTAGACCAACATGTTTTGTTGCCACAAAACACATTTCGGCAACCTCCCCTTTCCTTAACCGCGCTGTCTGCCGACTTAGCTAAGTACTTTTGTTGGTTGCGACCTCTATGTCATATTTAATTTATGGATTAACTATAGCCAATTTTAAGCATGTCGTCAAGGGACCTTTTTGTGAAGCATGTTAGAATGAAAATAATTATATCCTAAAGGAGCCCCTATGACATTTGACTTAAGGCCTTGGCAACTGGCTGATTTTCCAGCTTACCAAGCACTCATTACCCTGCCCCCAATTGCCACAGCAATTGGGATTGATGCAAAATCGGTGGCTAGTCAACAACAAGCATTCGAAAATGATATTTATCAAACATACCAAGCTGCAATTATCATCGATGGCACGCCACAAGGTAGTATCGTTGCCTACCAACGGGCAAATGAACTGGGTGAGCCACTTGCTACTGAAGCTGACCTTGCTTACTTTTTAGCCCCTGATTTCTGGGGACACGGTATTATGACGGATGTCGCAACAGCCTTCATCGCGAAATTGCCTCCTCACTTTACACTTTGGGCTGATGTCCTAGCAGATAACATCGGATCACTTAGGGTTCTTGAAAAGGTCGGGTTTACCAATCAAGGGACTTACATAGATTTATTTGGCCGTCAAATTAGCCAATTCCATCTATATCGATAAATAAAGAGGTTGGCGATTTTTAGGCTCTAAAATATTTGGTACTGATGACCACTCGCTCACGCGATTGGTTGTTGGTACCTTTTTTGGTTTTTGGGTGTAAAAATAAAAAAGGACAGACCAGCTGCAACCAGTCTGCCCAAAATACCCTCGAAAGGATATCCC
>NZ_JBJMBA010000015.1:0-6919 GCF_045799135.1 Weissella sp. MSCH1
AGAGACACAGGCCGAAGCAAAAGAGACCGTGTCGTCAATGCTATTTGAATTAGCGGACGCTAGAAGAGGCAAGGCGACGATTATCACGTCAAACGATGATTTGACCGGATTGGCGTTGAAATACGACCAGGCGGTCTTGTCGCGGCTAATTACGAAGGATATTAAGCACATCATCACGACGAACAAGCTTGATGATGTCAGAAAGGTTTAATCATGAACGAAGAGAAGCAATATGTGAACCGTGGATACGCGGTCGTGGCGAATTTCATGGGTGAAACGCGTTACTGGAATGGCATGACCTATGATGAAGCGCAACAAGATTTCTTGGATAAGCAACACTACATGGGACAGATTGGGGTTAAGCCAGAAGACATCTGGATCGAGTACAACGGACAAAAGCTGCCACGAATGACGCGAGCGGAAGATTTGCCAGACGTGCCACATGAATTGGCAGAGGCAATCGCTAACGATTATCGCGATACACTAACCGGTTTCGTTAAATGGCTACGCTCAAAGCCGACTGACTGGTATTTGATTGGTCAACCTGAATTGTTGGCTAGTGCGTATATGAATGGCCACTAAGCTTGTACAGACAACAAAAAGCCAAGGGTGAAAAGACTGTAAGCCCGTATGGAGGAAATTAACATGGGTAAGAAAATGCCAACGTATGTCGTGTTCAACATGAGCATGGGAAACAATCACCACACACCAGTTGCAACAGGTGATGATCTAGATGAATTGCTGGTGCAATATCATGGCAAGGCGTATCAAGTCATGGCAGTTAAGCCTGTATTTGAACGGGAGGAATGGTAATGCGCATTACGGGCAATAAGATGAACGAGTACGCACAAGGTCGCTGGTACACGAATTGGTATGAGTTCCGTGAAGATGTTGGGTATCAGGTAGCGCAAGAGGCGTTGGAACAGATTGAGTTGGAGGAGGACTAGATGATTGATTTTGTGAAGCTGCTATTTGGAGGAGCGTTAATTGGGTTATTCTTCGCACTAGCCGTTTGGTGGGTGTTCTATATTTGGCAAATTCTATTGTTTCAAGCTTTGTAAGGGGAGGTGGAAGACTGATGGCACATTTAATTAGCGAGGCAATCTTATGGATTGTAATTGGTATTTATGCATACTGGACATATAAAGCTGATAAAGCGCGCCGTGAATACGAACACAAGGCACAGCGGGCAGTTGAAGCTGTAGAAGGATGGCGTGATGCATATCTGAAGGTATATCAAATGAACGACTCGAAAGAAGAGGATCATGCGTAAGTATTACTATTTCAGAGATAAGCAAGGCTACTTCAAACTCGCTTATACGCCAGAAGGCCAGCGTGTGATTGTGCGGACGTGGAACAAGCGGCAAGCATATCGAACGAGTAGCAAGTGGCTCATCAAGCACATGGTCAGTAAGTGGTTAGCAGGCTATTACTATTGGGTAGAACAAGGATAAACAAAAAGCGCCAGACCGAAGTCCAGCGTCAAATATTTCCTAGCAGATAATATTTTACCACGGGAGCAGTAACATTTATGACAGTAATTGCAATTAATTTATTAGATGAATATGATTTGTGGAGAACCGCCGAAAACGTGCGTCGTTTTTTTTCCAAGCAACGTGGTAGTGATGGTAAAATTCACGATTCCATGTTTAATAGGTTTAAAATGTTGGCTGTGACAGATAATCTGCTATCCAGTATAGATTATGACGGAATGCCAAAATCTAAAAATGATAAAAATAATCAAGAAGAGATGTTAACAAAGCATATTGAAGCACAATTAGTAGTTGAAACGGTAGAAGGGATTATTAAAAATTTACCGAGTTCTTTTGAACACGGATTTAGCCAAGAAATTATGAAGAGGTACTATCTGGAAAATGAGAAGGATCATGTCATTTATTCATCGTTAGGACTGCAAAGCACTAGATACTATGAATTAAAGCAATTAGCTGCAGTCAGGTTTGCGGAAATCATGGATGAAAAATTAATTATTGGCCATAAATTTGTAGTGAACATATAATATGTGTATATTTAGACTCATGATTACGTTTTTAGTGGTTATGGGTCTTTTTAGTCAATAATTAATGTATGTAGTGGATAGGAGTATCGCATGTTAGATTATAAGCTTTTTGCAGATGATAATTTAGTTCATTTGAAGCCGTTTACTCCTCGGAGAACAGATGGATTTGTTATATGGGATTTTGTGACTGTAAATGATAGGCAGAAAAATAGTCATGAAACTAAACTTTTTACTACTGCTTCTGTGATAGAAATTGGTAATTTTTTAAATACAGTTGATAAACGGTTAAATTTACCAAATAAAGTGATTTTAAAATTTGAAAATCTAGAAGTTCAGGATAAATTATCAATTACGCTACTAGAAATAATGGTATTTAACTTCATTAGAGACAAAGGGTTTGATATTCGCATTGAAGTTGACCCTAATACTATTAGGCCGAATATATCAGAACGATCTTTTGCAATATCTCCATTAAAAATTTTGAATGAGTTTAAGGATAATACGAGGGAATTTTTAGATGCTTTTAATCGCAGTATACGAAATGTAACCCATTTTAGAAGGATTTACCCCTATAATGCAAGCCCGTCTGTTCTATCTACTTGGGGAGATGAAATACATGCATTTCTTGACTTTAAAAGAAAGAATGCTATTCCTAAAAAAGTAATAGATCAACTGCAAGAGTTGCTAGTGGAATTGATCGGAAATGGAATTGAACATAGCAAATCAGATGTACTTATTGATATAGATATTACAGGTAGTACATTTAAGTTAGAAGATTATGATACATTATATTATGCAATAAGTATCAGTGTGGTGAATTTATCATATACACTGTATCATGAAGCTGTTAAAGAAAAAATAGCACTTATAGACGATGATTTACTTCTGTCGGGAAGAAATGCTAGTAGATATAAATATATTAAACAAGCTTTTCAAGCGCATGCTCAATATTTTTATGAACAAAAGTATACAGAACAAGACTTTTGGACTATGGCGGGGTTGCAAAAATCGATTTCAGGTCGTGAAAATAACTTTCAATCCGGTGGGAGAGGAAGCGTCCAATTGATAAAGGTTCTACAAAGTTTAGCGTCGAACAATACATCTTATCTGTTATCAGGGAAAAGGATTCTTAATTTTGAAAATGAATTACTTAGTTCTAACGAAGATGATTGGATTGGTTTTAACACAGAGAGCAATTTTTTAAATAAGCCGGATTTTAAAATATTTTCTGAACCCAATTTTAATCTACCTGGGACCGCGTATAATTTTCAATTTGTTTATAGTGATGAGGAGGCAACACATGGAAATTAAATTAGAATTTAATTCGGACACATTTGGATTGGCGGGATTTCCATATGGTGAAGAAATATTTAACGAGCAAATATTGCCAAAAATTAGTGATTTTGAAGAAAGTGATATGATTACCATCGTATTTCCTCCTCAAATCGAAAGAGTGGCATCATCTTTTGTACAGGGATTGTTTAATGGTTTCTTTGATACATTTAAAGTAGAGTGGGTGGAAAATAATATTGCAATTAAAGCTGCTACAGATGATCTAGCTAAAGATATTCAACAGAAGGTGTAATTGTACATGAATTATGTGTCTATTTTTTTGAAAAATTTAATTCATTTTTTTCAATCCGAACCGGCTGTATGTGTAAGTATCTTAGCTTTAATTGTTAGTTTGGGTAGTGCGATTATGGTGTACAGGAAAAATAGCAGAGAGCGGTTTTTATTTTTATTAAACTCTGATGTAAAAATTTTGTTACAGAAGGATGCCCCAAGCAATTTTAAGAGAATTAAAAGGAATGAAGAAGGCATTATATCAGGATTTGATAAATTATTAAGTGATTTAGAACGTATCCAGTCTCAAACATATGCGTATAATATTTTATATACAAGAAAATATGCTGATATAGATACAGCGTTAACAAGCTCTATTGATAAATTAACAGTTATAGGTAATGATGGCAAAAAGTACACTGAACAAGAATTCAATGACATTACTGATGAATTACGGTCTAACTTAGCTAAAATACTTAAATTTTTCTTTTAGTCTACATGCAAACAGTCGAGGGTTTCTAAAACATGAAATCCTCGACTGTTTTTTATAAAACGGATATTGATAGGATGTAAATCGAAGTTCATATGAATACAAGTTAGTTTATTCTGATAAAGTCGAAAAGTTAGGTACTGACGTGGCCTACTTTTCGATGCCAAGCGACTTGATCCTTACGGATGTTTCATGAGTTTACTCCTTTCTTGTAAATACACGTAGCGACAACGGTAACCAACCCGTTCGTCAAGCACTTGCTAAGTGCCAGCTGGTGGAATTCCAGTAGTCGCTGTTGAGAGATACCTAAGCTCTCGAATTAAAACTTCATAGCCCAGCGCCCCTCGTTAAAAACGTTTGCTGGGCAATTTGGATAAGATGCGAAATGGGAAGCGGAATGATTTGAAATCATTTGCCCGTCACAGGGTTGCAGGTTCGAAACCTGTTTTATCCGTATGGTCACAGGTTGGCCAGAAAGTCCATGGTAACTCGTGGAAAACATTTAGCAACGACGTGTTGGCCCATCGGACAATGTATAGGTCAGATGCATACTAGTTGGTCATAATCTGGCTTGCACCAACTACAATAGTGGCGGAATAGGTAGACGCAACGCAAAACGACCGGGTAGCTTACTGCGATTACATGGTGGTCCGGGCTAGTGAACGACATCACGAGTCACGCAACGGTCTTGATTTGTCAGGTGCAAATCCTGACCACATGCATCACATAGCACAAAATAAATTAAAGGATAATCTTCCTTGTATTTGTTTGAAACGACACCGCCAGTTGCTATGTCTGGCGTACATACTCAAAACTATTAAGGATAAACTTTGATAGTTATTACCGGGATCAGGACTTGTATGTGGTCGCTGGTCAGTACATATCAATAAACATTATAGGAATATACTTTCACTTTTTGTTTTCGTGCCGTGGCTCCAGATATGTGGGCGCACGGTTCTTGGTGTATTGTCAACGATTATTTAAAGTGGTATTCTCGCCTTATAAAATATTTAAGGGGGAAATATTTCTATGTCTTTGAATTTTTCTGATGAGCAAAAAATTATTTTGATGAACCAGTTTACTATTTTGAGGGAATTAGCTGAACTTCAAAATGATGATGATGCGGCTAATAAGTATCGTTCAGCAATAGAGGGTATTCGTTTCGGTTATGGTGAAGATGCTTTGCAAAATCTAAGTCTGTATTTTGATCCAGAAGTTTCTGACGATACAAAGCAATATGTTTACGATGTTCTTAACATGTATTCGTTTATTTATAGTCAATATCAACAGTTTACCGAAGAACAAAAGTCGGAAATTAGTTTAAACGACATTGAATTTATCGGTTTCGACGGCCACAGGTCATCATATTCATTTTATAAGTTCGTGACACGCGAACTGGAGCGATACCAAGATGTCGCTCAATTTGTTTTATCAAATTCATGGGAAGAAGATTCACATGGATTTGATAGTAATCTTGAGCCTATGGTTCGAACGTACAAGGGCTATGATTCGGTACAGTTTATCACCGCTGATTCGAATCAGAAGTTCCAAATGATCAAGGAAATTTTGGCAGCTAATTAATTTTTATGAAGTTCAATCGTATGATGATTGGGCTTTTTATTTTGCAGTGAAAGGAGAACGGCATATGAGCTTGAATGAGCGACAGGAACGGTTTGTTGATGAATGGGTCAGAAATGGCGGAAACGCGGCTAAGGCGGCACGTGAGGCTGGCTATAGCGAGAAATACGCAAATACTAACGCCAGAAAATTACTACAAAATACTACAATCACTGACGCCATTAAAGAGCGACAAGCCGAACTCCGAGAACAGCGACGTATGACAACTGACAATGTGATTGAATTCTTTGAAAAGGTTGTTCAGGGTGAGATAGGTGAGCAGGAAGTGACGCCATCTGGAAAAGTTATTGAGGTGCCGACAAAGGTTAATAATCGGATTAAGGCGGCCGAAAACTTGGGTAAGGTACTTGGTATCTTTCAGGCTGAAAGCGTCGTAGAAGTGAAACCAATCGTTGTGATGGGTGATTACACGGAGGATGAAAATGAGTAAGCATGAACAGTTGACGTTGGAGTTTCCAAAGCCGGCGCGAGTGTTCAACAAACAAGTCTTTGATTATCTGTATGATTACGATTCACGAGTTGATTTGTGGTATGGCGGTGCGTCGTCTGGTAAGTCCGCAGGTGTGGTACAAAAAGTTATTTTAAAAGCGTTGGGTGATTGGAAAATTCCCCGGCGCTTTTTAATTTTGCGAAAAGTTGGTGCGACTGTTAAGGACTCAATCTTCGAGGACTTTATTTCACGGCTGACCGAGTGGGGCCTGATGCCATACGCAAAGGTTCGAAACACTGATTATCGAATTAAGCTATCGAATGGAGCTGAGTTTATTTTCAAAGGGCTTGATAACCCAGAAAAGATTAAGTCAGTAAAGGGTATCAGCGACGTCATGATGGAAGAGGCCACTGAGTTCACGTTGGATGATTTCAATCAACTTGATTTGCGTTTGCGTGAACGTAAGCATCCCCAGAAACAAATATTTATTATGTTTAACCCAGTGTCTAAAGCCAATTGGGTGTATAAGCAATTCTTTGAGCGAACGGATCCGGACACGAAAATTCATTTGTCGACGTACAAGGACAATAAGTTTTTGGATGACGCCAATCGACGACGTATTGAACAACTGAGCGAAACCAACGGCGCATACTACAAGATTTACGCGCTGGGCGAGTTTGCGACACTGGATAAGCTGATATTCCCTAAGTATGAGAAACGACTTCTACGGGCCGGCAGTGACGAATTAAAGGGTGTTCCGTCATACTTCGGACTGGACTTT
>NZ_JBJMBA010000016.1:0-6959 GCF_045799135.1 Weissella sp. MSCH1
TCATACAATAAACGTCATTTAAACGCGCATTGAAGCGTGAAAGCATATCAGAACCATCCGCCATGAGATCTTGATTCAGATAGGATTTCGACACATCAATTTCTTTGTTGGCGTGATGGTCAGTTTTACGTTCAAAATGAACGGCTAGGCCGGTAACTGAACCACGCGTATTTTTCTTTAAATGCGCCATTAAAAATGCCTCCTCGAAAAAGGTTTTCCAAGACCAGTATAACACCGTTAAAAATCTGGTATAGCCTGTTATACCAAAATTTTATTTTGGACAGGCTCTGCGAGGCGCGTCATCGACAAGCGATGACAGTAGCGTTTCCCCTTCCTACTGGGGAAATTGCTATTTTACATCGCCTATTATCCGGCTCGTAAAACCTCCGGCGGGTCACACGGTGACGGGGCAATTTATCATTGCAGGATCACCTTCAGCGGGAGCATGTCATGCAGAACGCTACCCGCGTGGGGCAAGCTGGTGTCAGCTTAACCACATAAAAAATAAGTTGAGATAGTATCTGTATCTATCTCAACTTATTTTGAATGCTAATATAATTTCTCATCGTATTAAGTTATGACCAATATTCCCTGTAAGCAAACTACACGCGTTTTTTTGGTAACAATTTTAATAAGTCTACACTGGTATGGATTATAACCAGAATTATCAGAATGATATAAAAGGAATTACCTGAGGTGAGCTTATTCTCGATCATCATGTAAATTAATATCATGACTGCGCTCAATAAGAAAATAAGATTAAGTATAGTATTTGCGATGCCTGATACTTTCTTTTCAAGTAATATGTCCTTATAGTTGTTATCTTCCCTAATCAGTTCATCCAATGAAATACTGTATAAATCTGAAATCATAATAATGTTAGAGATATCCGGATAACTCTTCCCACGTTCCCAATTAGATACTGCTTGATACGATACGTGTAAACTTTTAGCCATATCTTCTTGTGACAGTTTTTTGTTTTCACGAATGATTTTTATTTTTTCACCTATTTGCATATGCTAAAACCCCAACTTTTATAATCTTTAATACAGAGCTTAGCAAAATTCAGGTTGATAAGTCACTAAAGTATTGCTTGAGTATAATGATGGTATGCTATTTAGCTAAAAAACTGTAATTATAACTACAGCTGTAGTTATAGCTAATGAGTTTAACCAAAATCAATTTGATCTAACATTGTTTCTCGACTTGCTTGGTCTAAACCAAGATAAGTTAAAGTCATAGCTTCACTAGAATGATTCAATAAGTGCATGACTAAACCAATATTGTAGTTTGATTGCGTATAAACGCGATAAGCACCTGTTTTACGCATCGTATGTGTGCCTAAATAGTTGATACCTAATATCTCACCAACACGGGCCATGATCTTGTAAAACTGTTTCTCAGTAATGTGACGGTCTGGATGGGCCGTTGAGGGAAATAACCAATCCGAATTGATGTTTTCTTGGGCTAACCAATCATGATATTGCAGCAAATCTTGCTGAACGGGTTTTAAATATAACGTGTTTGCTTTACCCGTCTTTTTATCATGAATAAAGGCCGTATTTTTAACAGAGCCATCTGGATTATAGACATCCGATTTTTTCAAGGTCATGACATCACTCACTCGCAGCAGGGTGGCTTTGCCAACTTGAAAGATGGTGTAGTTACGGCGACCCGCCCGAAAACTATCTATTAAGGTGTCTTGCACCATTTTTAAGACGTTTGAATCTTTGATGGGTAGTACGATTTGTTGAACCATAAAACATGTATGCCTTTCTAACAATAAATAACCATTATTTTGTCGGTGTCCCATTTGCGGTAATCCGCTTTTACCAAGGGTTTCAGTCGTATTTATAAATCAAATGGATAAAGGTTACTTTGCCAGTTTTTCGATTAACCATTCAATCGAAAAGAAGAGAATAAAAATTATCGGGATAGGCAAAAGTCTGGCAACCCAAATATTGATATCAGGATCTTGAGATAGTACATGGTATAGCCATTCAGCAATTAGAAAGGCACCTATTCCGCTTATAATGGCTTTGATGTTTTTAAACATGATATTCCTCCAATTATTGATGTTAATATAGCGTCTATTATATCATTTAACAAAAAAACAGCCCCCATTATCTAACCGGTAGATAACGGGGGTTGTTTTAATCAGTTTTCACAGGGGCGATTATATAATTATAGTCCCTGAATAAGTTCATATCTGAATAAGATGGATTATGTTAAGCTCTAAGTTGTATAACAATTCTATCTATAGTTAATATGCCTAATTAATTGATTTGTCCAAAAAAACAAACGTTTACTAGTTAAAAATATAAATATTCCAATGAGAATTTCAGTTAGCCCAATAACCCACCATATATCAGTATTTAACATATTTAATAACATCACGAATATAAAAATAGCAACGCAATCGAAAAATACAGAAACAATATACACTAATATGGACAACCAAAATTTATAACCAAATGGTTTTTCCTCATCTACAGTAAATAAATCATCTGCAAATAAAATTAGTGCTCCTATTATTTCTACCATGCTTCTATCCAACCATTATTTCTAATTTTATCATGTTGATCAATTACTTGCGCTAAGTACAATCCAGGATCAGCAAATTTAACCATAGCACCAACGGAACCCTTTATAAGATATCCAAATTGATTAGAATGTATAGTTGCAGCCAATCTACTTTCAAGAGCAGCAGCTAGTGCAGAAAATCCGCGACGTCTTACATAACTTGAAAGAGGACCTCCAGTAATTCCAGCAATTAAGATGTTAAACGTACTACCTAAAAGCCTTACAGACACTGTACCATGTTGCGCTGCCAAAACATCGCTTCCTGAAATAAAATCAAAAGAAGATTGATGATTACTGTCAATATCGTCAATAAGATTAGAAGTTGCTTCACTTAAATTATTATAATTCTCTGATGTAGAATCGAAAATACCTAATAACTGAATATATGCGTCATTAGTATCAGCTTCAGAAGGTAAATTAAGACTTTCAGCAGCATTTCGAACTATTTTTTTAAATGCTTGTTGTGTAGAAACATCCATAGTATTAATGTCAATATCTTTACTCTCTGTTAATGTTGTAGACACATCCGTTTTTTCTTGATTTGATAAACCATCTGTTATATCTGAAACACTAGTAGTATCAGCACTAACAGTTCCTGACAATACTGAATAACCACTAACTGATGGCTTAATTACAGCAGGTAAAAAATAGGAACCTAAGGTTACAATTATCGTCATAATAATTGTCTTTTTAAACAAATTTGAACTAAACATAGATAAATTTTCTTCTCCCCAAAAAATAATAGATATAAAATATAACATAAAAAAATATATAGTAACCGTTTATCATAGCAACAATATTTACTATAGTAATTAAAAATTTAATCAACAAGGGCAATCAGTTTAATTTGAGCAGAGGAATCCCTAAGTATTTAGGACTTTTAAATTTTTTCAAGGTATAATTCAGAATCATATCGATTGTATCAACCACATATATCGTTCTAATTTCTCTTATATCTTCTGCCCAATAGAAATTCCTTACTTTTAAGTCAATAAGGTTAAAACACGTCAGAAACCGATTGAAACTATTTACCAAAATTAAACCACTTTTTATTTTTCTTGTGAGGTGCTTCTTTTATATTTTCTAATGAAGTTTCTTTTTGATTAAAGTCGTTTTTTTCACCATCTTTTGTTGGTGTATTTACCGATTTTAAGTCCTTTATTTCTTCCTTATATTCCTCCAATAGTTTTTTATCTTGTAATGCTAACCTTTGTTGCTGATCTAATAAGTTTTGCATCTGAGCTATCTGTAAATCTTTATTTTCTAATTGTTTGTCTTTAACAGTTAATTGTTGTTCTAATATTGTAAATATAGGTCCATCATCAGTTGTTGTCTTGATATAACTGGTACCATTTACTTTGCCATCGTTACTATTAACGTTGCTCGCGATTTTACCAGCATAGTTACCACCTGAAAAATGCTGACTTAAAAGCATGTAACCAGCAACTGTTACTACCAACGTTTTCACTCCGTTACTATATATAGTTTCTACGTAGTTTTCTCTAAATTCATCAGTCAATCTTTTCCTAACTGCTTGTTTAGATACTTTAAATTCATCAGCAATTTCTCGAATTGTTTTTAGATTTTCACTCATGATCTATATCCTGCCTTTTAACGATTGGTAGATACTGTTCAATCGATTTTTTAAGATACTTAGCAATATTCTTTTTAGAATAGTCATCTTGTTTATCTCGTATATATGCTAAGTGCTCTTTAACCCCTTTTAAACCACGTAACTCTTTTAGTTCGTCATAAAGTGGATAAATATTTTTCTGTAACCCTGACAAAATAGTAGTATCTGTTAAATCAATATATGACAATAAAAACTGCTCCATAAGTAACTTTGTATAGGGACTTTTTATTGCCTTAACAGTCAATATATCTTCTGTTTCTTCTTGACGAATCTTACCCTCGATATAAAAAGAATCATCCTGTTTATAACTGCTGTCATCTGCAATTTGTTTTTTATTAATGTGAAAGACAATGCTATCAATGCTGCGGCCTTTTTTCACTTTTTCGTACGTCACGTTAAAAGTTGTCTGATCATTTATTTCTTGTAAAGGTTTATCTAAAATTTTCTTGCTAAAATTAGTAAATAATTTGTATTCATTAACTGTATCAGTCATTTCTCGTAATTCTCGCATACTGATGATTGGATTACGGTAACTTTCTACTTGTTCTTCTCTACGTCCACCCTTAACGCTGTAATGCTCATACTGGTTGTAATTCATTGACAACCAACGATATAAAATAATCGCATACTTACTGTTCAATTCTGCTATGTCTGACAAAGCATGTTGCGTAAAATTGTTTTTGAGGTTGATTAAATAAGGCATGATTTCACGATGAAATTCGATTTTCACCTCGTCATTATAATCCGTCCATTCAACATATGGAATTGGCACAATACTGGTATATTTAAATCCTTTTTCTTGTTCTTTTTTAATTTGAAAAAATGCTTGTTTCTGCATTTTTTCAATCGCTTCTTTGAAACGACTATGCTTATTACTGTCATTCACCTTAAAGAAAGTAAATAGTTCTTGCTTTGATAAATACACTGTTTGATCTTGAGGTGGATTGTCGGTATCAATTAAAGACACCGCTAGTTCAAACATTTTGAGGGGTGTTTTATCCATCTTGGCAATGGATGTGATTAAACTATTATGTTCGACGACTTTTCGTTTTGATAACTCATTCAAGGTGTGTACCTGCCTTGTCTTTGATTCTGGTATAATTGACATATAAATACGCTCCTTTGGGCGTGTTGTTGGATAAGCATAAAGAAAAACTTTTATTCGGGAATTTCTTTATGCTTTTATTATATCACATCATAAGTACTTGCTTTTTTAAAAAGTACTTATGTACATAGTTTTTTGTACTTATATTGTCCACTAAACCCTTGTTATTAGTGGATTTCTAAACACGCAAAAGAAAAAAAGATTAAAATATAAAAGATAAACTTATAATAGGCTGCGCCTTTTTATTAAACTCATAACAAAACAAAAAGAACCCCATCGTACGTCAATTTTGTACGTAGGGTTCTTTTTGAACGAGTTTCAGGGATATACCCCTTATTATCTAATATTATTCCCCCTTAATAAGCCGATAGCGCTATTTTAACTTGATTAATGATTATTTATACGTTTCATGTCTAAAATCGCTTAGACGGTCAAATAAGCCAGTTTAACGTTAGAGACTGGGTCCTTTAAAAAGATCACGCGTTAAATCAATGATTCGATTAATTAATGCTTTAACTTGTTCAATACCGCGATCTAATCTAGTTGGCGCTATTTTCGTATCTGGATTTGCTCTAGCTGTCGTTAGTGTTTTTAACCAGGACTGGGCTACTTTTTTATTTTTTGTGAGTTCTTCATGATCAAGCTTATAAAGGACATACCGGGCCTCCACATCAGTATGGGCTATCTTGTCGACACCATAATCATTTTTAAGCATGTCACGCATAGCATAATCCATCTGTTGCTGTTCTCGCTGCCGCTTCTGTAGCGCTTGATGCGTTTCTTTTAGGTTTTGATAATCAGCTTGGACGTCTGCTAATTGCGCTTTTACTTGTCCTAACGTGTGCTTGAGTTCTTCCGTCTCATGCTGGTTTTTTAAGGTGGCTTTCTTCATCGTGGCTAACACACTTTTAAAGCGATCTAAGTCATCAGGTTTAAGCACCGTCTTACCAAAGAGGTTTTTAGATAAGTCTTGTTTAAAGGCATCAATTTGTTTTTCGGCTAAGTCTACTTCCGTTAATGCTTGATCCGTGATTTTAAGTACGGCCTGTTTCGCACGAATGTTGTCTTCAATATCGGCTAGTTCCGTTTTTAAGGCATTAAACTGATCATTGTATTTTTTGATTTCAGCGACATTCTCAAACGGTAAGGTTTTGTTATTTAAAATCCCTTGTTCATAAAAAGGCAGCACTTTTTTTAAATGCTGATCTAAATCTTCATGAAATGTTTGTAGATCATGTCGCGTTAGAACTTCTTTAGCTGATACTTTATAACGTGACTTTTTAACATCAAAAACCACCGGAACAAAGGCATAGTGCAAGTGAGGAGTTGTCTCGTCATAATGCACCACAGCGGCCACGGCATTTTCTTGGCCATAACGGTCATTGAGAAATGCCGTGGTTGCTTCAAAAAAGGCGCTCTGTTGCTCGTAGGACGCTTCTGCGAGTTCTTCAGGTAAAGTGACAATCCAAGTGGCTAACGCCTTCACATCGTCTCTTTTCATACAATAAACGTCATTTAAACGCGCATTGAAGCGTGAAAGCATATCAGAACCATCCGCCATGAGATCTTGATTCAGATAGGATTTCGACACATCAATTTCTTTGTTGGCGTGATGGTCAGTTTTACGTTCAAAATGAA
>NZ_JBJMBA010000017.1:0-9771 GCF_045799135.1 Weissella sp. MSCH1
GTTTCAGTGGTCACCGTCGGTGCATTCTTAGTGTAAACGTAGGTTACAGTTTGATCATTTGCTGTAAACTTACCTGTTGCCAGTGCACCTGTTGGATCAATCTTATTAAAAGTATAACCTGGTATTGTCTTTTGTGCGGTACTATACATGGTGTCCAAATCCCCGGATGTAGATGTAGATTCAGATATTTCGTTTCCTTGATCATCTACATACTTCGAAATAACAGTACCTTGCGCAATAGTATAATCAAACGAAATGTTTTTAAGTTGTTGTAGATTCGTATAAAACCCCGTTGAAGCTGAAATTGAAAAAGACATTGCCGTGTTACTTCCAAGCAAGCTAGAAATATCTTTAGTAAAGATAGTCCCATTATAGTTAACAGTCATAACATGATTTGAACCAGTGTAATCAATTTCTATTGGCAGAAATTGATTGTTTTGAGGCTTTGTTATCAGTTTGGCAGTACTTGTGTCTGTTATAGCTGTTCCCGTAGTCCCATTAACAAATGCACCGAACGCGCCCCCCATATTGGGGTCGGGTTGGAATAAACCAGATTCACCTGCTGAATTATAAAAAGTGTCCAGTTTAAATCCAAACGCACCAGGTACCCCACCAATACCAGCAGCGCCACCTTTTCCGCCTACTATATCAGTATCTCCGGGGTGGAATAGTATACCAATACCATCAGCTCCTTGAGGGTTAGTAGATTTATTACCCAGATTTATTTCACCTTTAAATACAAAGTTTTGAGACATATCAACTTTATTAATGAGCGTAATGTTTCCTACTTGAGATTGTTGATCAGGTGTTAGTGTTTGGACATAATTTGACAAATCATAGCTAAAGTTAGCTGCAGATCCATTCCTTTGAAAGTATTTCAAAAAATCAACAGGTTGAACAGACACCGTTCTAGAATTAGCGGCATAAACTGTACTAGTATTCAACAAGTTCATCGAATCAGTGGTTACTATCCCTCCCATTAAAAGAGTGGTAGCTGAAAATAACACCACCGACTTAGACTTTATTATATTTTTTTTCATCCTATATGATTCTCCTATTAGCCCTATTTTAGGGTCTATTAGTATTATACACAACCAATCCTACGTCACCTTTTTAAATAAGGCCATGGGGTTTACTTATTCTATGACTTACAGAATAATGGCGACGACAGTGGTACAGTTTGTATTTGAATCTACAACAAAGAAGTACTGATTAACGTGATCGTTCACTTCACAAAGTCAGTGCTTATGGATGCTGCTGTAACTGCAACTGTGTATGGTCAATGTTATGGCGACTGACTTTGGTATAGTTATGGTATGTCTTAATAAGACCTATTAATTTTATTATTTTAATTAAAGTGGTATCTTTTGTCTTAGAAATAGTATTAATGTATTTAAAATATTTAATTATAGGAGGAATGGATTATGATTTGGTCATTAATCGTTGGGGCAGTAATTGGGGCAGTTGCAGGTGCTTTAACAAACCGTGGAGAGTCTATGGGATGGATCAGTAATATTTTAGCCGGTCTGATTGGTTCTTCAATTGGACAAGGTGTTTTGGGACATTGGGGCCCTAGCTTAGCTGGAATGGCAATTTTCCCATCAATTATTGGAGCAGTTATTTTAGTTTTGATTGTGTCTGCAATCTTTGGTATTAAGGCAAAAAAGTAGCATTATATCGTACTGAGGGGGTATGCTATGAAGAGATTGTACAAGGTGTTACTTGTTATTATTCTTCTAATTTACTTAGTTAGTATTTCTACGATTATCTGGCCCGATATAATTACCAAAATACTTTCGTTTTTAGATCATATTAATTTACACAGTTCGCTTAGCGAACAAATGTTACTTAGATATAATGAGATATTTATTCTAGGATTAACTAGTGTAATTTTAATTGTTGTAATAGCGTTGCCTCGGCAAAGAAAATCTATTTTGTTAATTAACTCAGGGAAAGGCACACTGTCTTTGGGAAATGAAGGAATCAACAGTTTTATTAAGACACAGTTATCCGGCGAAGGATTAAGTAATATTCAAGTCAGTATCAAAAACACTAAACATATTAAGCGTTTTAACGTTACCGCCGATTCTGAATACAAAAAATCGATTATATCTGATTTACCACGAGTAGAAAAAAACTTAACTGATAGCTTGAGAAGCTTACTATCTGGGGTTGATAAATCACCTATTCGAGTAAATATAAAGGTAAATCAATCTAATAAGCGTAATAATAAAGCATCGCGAGTTATTTAATTTTAGGAGTTTATCGAGTATGGATCGTAAACAGACAGTAGTTTTTTTAAGTAGCTTAATTGGTTTTGTAATTACTATTTTATTAATTCAATTTGGCTTCATAAAAACGATACTAGTAGTTTTTATAACAGGAATATTCGGTTTCTTAGGCCTTTTGTTTGATAATAATCGTATCCAATTAAGTAAATTGTTACATGACATTTTTAATAAATAATGCGGGGGGATAAATTTATGACTACGGAAAATAAGACAGTAACACAGGAGACTGTAGCTCCTAAAGGACAATTGACGTTTGATGACAAAGTAATCCAAAAGATTGTTGGTTATGCAATTGAAAATGTATCAGGATTGCTAGGCGTAGATGGCGGCTTTGTAGCTAATATTAAGAATAAAATCGTTAATAGTGACAATCCAACAGATGGAATTAATGTCGAGGTTGGTAAAGAACAGGTTGCTGTAGATCTCAATATTGTTGTTGAATTTGGTCATAACGCACATGATATTTATAAAGATATTAGTAAAGTTGTATCTCAAAAGATAGAAGAAGCAACTAGTCTTACTCTAGTTGAACTTAATGTTGAAGTAATAGATATTCAAACTAAATCAGAATTCGAGGAATCACAAGTAACTATACAAGATCGTGTAACTGAGGTAGGAAAATCAGTTCAAGATAAGACAACAGACGGATTTGAAAAAATGAAATCGGTTACGTCTACAGATGATGATACGCGTGTACAATAACAATAATTTTAAGAAAGTTGGTTACTCATGATTAATAAGATATTAAAAGTGACAGCTGTTACTTCACTAGTTTTAGTAGGGATAGTTTCAGTAGCAACTGTTCTTACAGCAAAGGAAATTGATAAGGCTGGTGATAAGCTAGCCGATAAACTTTATAATTAAAATAAAAAATGAACGATAATACTGTCGTTCATTTTTTATTTTAATTATAAAGTTTTATTACATAATATTTTCAAAATACGGTGGTAAAAAGTGCAGAATGAAAAAATAAACACTTGCAAGTATTGCTGATGCTGGTTAAAGTTAAGACATCAACTAATCAAATATAAAAGAAAAGGCACTTATCAAGCCTGCAAGCAAGATAAGTGCCAGTGCAAAGAATGCATCACCATTCAAAGCACGTTGTCATTCAAGATGTAAGTACATTATAAGGTACTTACAGAGAATGCGTCAAGAAAAGAACAACTTCTGACGAGAGACAATGTGACTGAATCGGGTCACATTGTCTCTCGTATTTTTTTGCACTCGGTACCCGCCACGTTACGGCGACAGAGTAGAACGCACTCAGGACAAAGAAGCCTACATGGAGAGTAGGACGGCACGTGAAGAACCTTGCTGTATGCTCCACAGACAGCAAAAACAGAGACGTGGAGAAGAGATAGTTAATCGTCCAACACAATGGGTAGCGGTTAGTTTTCCGATCGCGGGTTGCGCCGTGATGAAGAAATATAGCATGCGGAAAAGCTGAACGAGTAATCGTTCGAAGTCAGTAGTCCTAGCGTTATGTCATGGGTTAAACAGTTACCATATGTCAAAAAACGCCCTGAGAAGCTCTCAGAGGCGTTTTTAGGTGTCAGCCATATAAATAGACACAAGTAGATATAAAACAACGTCAAAACATAACCAAAGGTTGTAAGGGGTAGCTTGAACATAATCTACTGTGATAGGAATATCAGTCGTTGCGAGATGCACTCAACGAAACACACCAATTAGCCCCATTAAGGGGATAGTTGGTGGAGTGTCGAGAGAGAGAGCCTTGCAGGCTATCCGCAACGCCTGATTGAGCTATTGTTCAACGTGGTGTTTAATAATTGGGTCTTTAAGGCGTGAGCATGCAAGGGGTCAAGGGGCTTTCCCCTGTGTCTGCCGAAGGCTTATAGGTATCCTGTGTAAAGAATACGCGGGGCACGAATGCAGATGGATTTCACTTATACAAATTTGTCCAGCGGTCGTTGTATAGCGTTACATTGATCCTTGCAGTTATTTATTGCGATAGCCAGTCGTTAAAATTAGGGTATTAACTAGGTGTTAACTTGTTATTATTAAGGTATTACTTTGTTATGATCAAGGCCATATCCGTACTGAACAGCCTGATAAATGGAGGAATTATGAGCGAATATAAAAAGAAATTACACGTTGTTCAACTTGATGCTGACTGGGTTGGACTTGCTGAAAAGGTTCTTGGTAAGCAAGGTATGAGTGTTGAAGAATATCTTGCTGCCGCATTGAAACGTGTGTACGTCTCTGATGAATTCCCCTTCGACCCTGAATTATCATATGATGAAGAAAAGCGGCTATTGGGTGATGAAGAATTTGATTATCAAAATGAACATAGTATTGATCTAACCCAGGAGCAAAAATTAGCAGATTGGTGGGCAGATACTGCCGAAGATTACGAATAACAAACTGTTCAGTTAGGCTTTACACTTTGAACAGTAATAAATGGACAGGTGAACACATGACTGAACACTTATATAAATCTGTAAAAGCACTTGCTGATGAGTTGGGGATATCGCGCACAACTCTCTATAAACGAGCAAAGTTAAATGGTATTGAATTGACTGGTAATTATACTAGTCAACAAATTAAACAGTTAAAAACTGTTCAATCTAAAATGGACACTGAACAGAAAAATGAACACTTTGCTGAACAGAATGAACACAAAGATGAACACTTTTCCCAATCAGAAATTCAAAGATTATCATCTCAATTGACGGTTAAAGATGAACAGATTGCTGAATTGAATCAGCAACTTAAGCAAGCACAGAAATTAGCTGATCAAGCACAACAATTGCAACTTAAAGCGCAGCTGCAATTGGAATCGGAGCAACAAAAAGTGTTGTCATTGGAAACTGAATTACAGCAAGAAGAAGTTGTGTCAGAAACCAGCGCAAACGGCGCCGAGAATAAAAAAGGTTTTTGGCGTCGGATATTTGGATAATTGGGTATTTTACCAGATAAGATATAGCCATCATTTCATTACCACCAGTCAGCGTTTTGCTGACAATGCGCACTTACACACAACATATAAATTTGTTGTGTGTAAGTGCTTAAATTTTGTATCAGAAGTTGCTACCGCAACAACCTAACTAACCGCCCGATAGTTGGTAGAAACAAAAAGCTAGTCACTGTCCAAAAAAACGGACAGTGACTAGCTTTTTGTTGTTGAATAGATAAGCTAAAAAATATTGAAAGACTGTGTGAAACACTTTTATTGTATCGCTAAATCAACAAATAGTTTTAATTTAGATATTTTTTAAATGTCCGTGGTGGTCTTTGGCAATTAAGTAATATACTGTTGCTGCAATAGACCATGCCCAGACGATGTGTCCCCAAAATTCTGAGAAGTGTTCAGCGAAAGGTTGATTCCATGGTGCTGGTATTGTACCAAATGCCGGCATTAAAATAATGTGCCAAATAATCCACAATGCAACACCGTATAGCGTTCCTTGCCATAGTCCAATGGTAGGCCAATATTGTGAGATAAAGACAAAAAGAATTGAAAATACAATTGCAAATGAAAAATGTAGAATAAGTGTAAACCAGAATACCTTTTGATCTTGAGAGTAATAAACAAAGGACTCAACAAGTTTTTTGGGTACACCCAACTGCATGGCCATATGTTGGGGAGGGTTAATTAAATTACGAGCAATGGTTCGTGGTGGGAACAAATTCTCCCAACCAATTTTTACCATGCCGGATATCATTCCAGCAATCAGACCATACCAAATACTTTTAATCGAAATTTCTTTAATATTCGCCTTTGGGGTAGTTAAATGAAACATAATTATTTATCCATCCTATCTGTAAATTGTATCTATATAATTAATCGATACGAACATATTATAGCAACGATTGTTGATGTAATAACAATTATTAGCTGTCAGGGTTAGGATTTACATAGCAACCGATAGTTAATTTAATTAGGCTTTTTCAGTCAGAATATTGACAAATTATACGTTGATTACGGAAGTAATCGCTTGTTTTTTGATAGAAAAAAATCCAGTCACCATCCAAAAAACGGACAGCGACTGGATTTTTTTGTACATGTACTTAAAATTTGATGTTTAAAAGTATACTATATGTTCGTCTAAGTGGCTAATTAAGCTGGTTATTTTTGAATTGGTCTAAATTGTGAAAAAGGACCGATCGGGGTGTTTGTGAAACGCCCCGATCGGTTCTTTTTAAGTTTGTGAAGTTAACGAGGTGAGCAATCAGCCGTCAGGCCTTGGTAAGGCTGGGACTTGGGATAATCGATGTTATGTCACCTTGCTTTGGTATAGGTCTAATATGATTGTTGATTTTACTTATATTAAAAATTTGTGTTTGCTCTTATGCTAGATTTACGGACATATTTTCTTCTGCTCTGTAAACTAATAGCATAGGCGCACCTGTAATAGTTATATATTTCCATCATCAATAACTAGTGAAAGTAAATTTTTTGGTAATACGAATAATGTGAGATATAATTACATATTACTATTATTTTATATTTTTGGGGGAGTTTCATGCTCATTTTGGATAAACTGCATGTTCAGTTTGGCGGATACATTGTTTTAAACAATGTATCCATGTCGTTTTCTAACAATAAATTTTACTTAGTTATGGCTCGTAATGGATCTGGAAAAAGCACGTTATTAAATGCCATATCAGGGTTAATTCCTTATTCGGGAAATATTAAGTATGACTATAAATCTAGCGAGACGTTTTATTTGCCGAATGATTTTATTTTCGATGCCAACATGTCAGGATATGATTATCTGACCTTATATAAGCAGTTTTGGAGCAGTAATATTGACATTAATGACACCGTGAAATTATTAAAGCTAGATTCATTTGTACACAAAAAAATAAATTCATATTCTTTAGGCATGAAACAAATGTTTGTGTTAGCACTGTATGTGATATCAGATACCAAAGTTTGGCTAATGGATGAATTGAACAATGGACTAGATGATGCTAATTCAGAAATTTTGAAAAAAATATTAAAATCTGCCAAAAATGAGGGGAAAATGATTATTTTTGTGACGCATCAGCCGCAAGAATTAGTTGATTTAGCAAATACTACGATTTCTTTAAATGATGGAAGGTTAATTTATAATGATTAAATTCACAATTTTTAACATTAAGGCTATTGTTCGAAAAAAATTATTTATTATTCCAATGATTCTGATTTTTGCTAGTGTCATCGGTATATATGCCGGCAATAATCGAGCAGCAAATAATTCAAATTTAGCTAAATTTGCCGAATCGGATTACACATATAATCAAAAACAGGTAAAAATGGACTCTAAATTCGTAGACGATTTCATCTCTGCAAGGATGAGCCATGAGAAGACAACGATAGATGCCTTCAATAATAAAGATTGGGCTAAAGCCGCTAAGAATAGTCTTTTCACAACGAATCAAGATATTGCATCACTAGAAAAAGCTGGTGGACGTGATGATCAAATAGCAGATTTTAAATCTCAAAAAGCAGTTTTAGAATACGTTGAAAAGCATAACGTATATCCAGAAATACCCGCCTTCGGTATAACTGGTTTTAATTTTCTATTTGATTCATTAACCATATATTTTCCTTGGTTTTGGTTTGCTGTAATTATTTTTGTTATTATTCCCATATTTACTTGGAAATTTCAAAACGGTAAAAATATGGATAATCTCATTCCAAAAAACAATATAGCCCTGGACTTTGACAGATTGCTGACTGCCGGAATTGTAGTGGTCTCAAGCTATTTTTTCCTGATATTATTTGCTTTCGGACTAGCTTCGCTATTCCATGGTATAGGAGATCCTAACTTCCCTATTATTATTCAAAATGAGACTTTGGGTGCTACTCAGCCAATCGGGCATATGCTGATCAAAACAGTCATTTTACAAACGTTATCCTTATTGGCTGCAATTGTTCTAGGACAATTTATAAGTAACCTTACCAAATCTGAGATGTTGGCTGCATTTTTGACTGTTGGAGTATTATTACTTCAAATTATCGCACCTTTTATCTTTTCGTTTATGAATAGTTTTATTCAGCTTATTCCTGGCGTCTATGTAAATGCTCCTAAAATACTAAATGGCTCTTTAATCCAAGTTACTAAAAATACTAACTTAACGTTCTCTAATGGTGTTATAATACTTTTGTTTGCGATTATTGTAGTAATACTTATGAACATTTCATATCATCGCATAACAGTTATTAAGGCAAAGGGGTAATGATTATGCCAAAGGGATTTAGGACAGCTGCAGCCGTTGGGTTGGCTGCATTGAGTATTGGAGTAGCGTCAACTGTGGCAGTTGAGTCAGTATCAGCACGTAGTGTACCAAGTTATCAACAATATGATATCAACGCATTTACGAGTAAAAAAACATACTATGCATGGCACTACACAACTTATTATGGTGGAACAGCCCACTATTATAACACTTGGGTAAGCTCTGGTTGGAACTATGACCGTTTCGAATCTGGGTACAACTATTATTAAAGTGAATTAATCCTTTAAAATTAAAAAAGCAACGTTAGCTAAATTTCGTAGAATAATAGCTAACGTTGCTTTTTTCTGTACATGGCTCTGATGTCAAGATTCCGGACTTCTTTTTCGAGCCCGATAGGGATCGTACCCTGAAAATTTTTCAAAATGGCCTGATTTCGTACAGATTTTGGGGCATTTTTTAATGTTGGCCAGGGATTTGTCCCTGTGCCTTCCGGAGGCTCTGGAGTTATGTTGGTCTAGTTTTGTTTTTGTTGAATTTCACAAGTTTGAGGATGCATCAAATAAGCCCTGACTTTTTGAACTTCAAAAAGTCAGGGCTTGCAAGCGCCGGTGTATAGGCAACTTTGTATAATCGATGTTATGTCGACTCCCTTTGGTATAGCTATATAAACTAATCGTTTTTATGCTTTTTACTCGTGAAAATCATACCCAAAATAATAGTCAGAATCAGCATCATTACACCAGCAATCGTAATGCTTTCTGTCTTATCAACACCTGTATTGGGTAATTCCATAGAATTAGGTAATGTTTGCTGTTCTTTTGATTGAGATACCAAAGAACCATTGTTATGAACATTTTTAGTAGTGACAGTCGGTGCATTCTTAGTGTAAACCACCTTGAATGATAGGTCATCAGAAGATCCCTTGACCACTTGCTTATCAATTTGAGCTTGATCAGGGGTATAGCCCTTTAAATCAGGGCTCTTCACTGCATCGAATGATTGATCGGCAGACCAATCACCATAAGTCTTTTCACCAGTGACAGCATCGGTAGAAACTTGGCGCGTAAACTTAACTGCGGCAGTGTGACTATCAGCTGCCTTATCACCATTAGCAAAGACGTAGTCGATGTTTTCGTTAACCGTCTTCGTTTCAGTGGTCACCGTCGGTGCATTCTTAGTGTAAACGTAGGTTACAGTTTGATCATTTGCTGTAAACTTACCTGTTGCCAGTGCACCTGTTGGATCAATCTTATTAAAAGTATAACCTGGTATTGTCTTTTGTGCGGTA
>NZ_JBJMBA010000018.1:0-14478 GCF_045799135.1 Weissella sp. MSCH1
CAACGCCAATCCGGTCAAATCATCGTTTGACGTGATAATCGTCGCCTTGCCTCTTCTAGCGTCCGCTAATTCAAATAGCATTGACGACACGGTCTCTTTTGCTTCGGCCTGTGTCTCTTTTCCAAAATCATCAAGAACCAACACTTCTACTTCACGCATAAACTTCTCTGTTAGGTTCAGACGTTCAGCAACCTTGTTGTCCTTGAATGACTTAAATTTCAAGTTGCGCCATTCAACAACCGACACGAACATCGTTGTGTAGCGATTGCTTAATCGGCTCATCATTGCCAATGCCAACGATGTTTTACCAGCACCAGCTCGACCGAATAGGAACACATTGAACAGTCCGTTACGCATCTCATTTGTCATTGCATATGCCTGATTGCCAATATCGCGCGCTGTCTGCTCGTTTCGTTGCTTTTGTGGGTTCCAGTCTTCAAACTCAAAAGAACGCGTCTCTGTCTCGCCCCACAAGCTCATACGCTGATATTTAACGCGCTCTTGTGCTTGCCACGCTTTAGTAATGTGTTCAGCATCGGCCTTTTCTTTTTCAGCACGCTCTTCTGGTGTCAACGTCTTAGGTGTTAACCCACGTTGTCGCAACTCACGTACCCAATCGCTTGTAGTATTCATTAGCTGCCCTCCAGTTCGTCGTTAAGTTCACGCATCCAATCTGGCACCTGATCATTCACCTGTTTTTGTTGGTGCTTGCCTTCCGAAACTTTCCAATCAGCAAGTGTTTTAATTCCTTGCTTCACCTTAGATTCTAGAATTGCTTTGATATAGTTAAACTTCCTAATGTTCTTATCAGATGCATCAGCAATTGCTTTGGCAATAACATCAACACTTAATCCGTCACCTTCAACATAATCCACCAGTCGTTCTAGTTGGTGTGGTGAAAGCACATCTGAAAAGCCATTTTCACCAACTGTTTGCATAATTTGTTGACGAACTGAAAGGTCGGTCGGCATAGCCGGCGTTTCTACCTCTTGCTCTATATCTATCTCTTTCTCTAACTCTATCTCTACGTGACCCAACCGTGACTGGCCCGTGACATTGTCACGCTTCGTCTCAATTAATGTTCGTTCACGCTCACGTTGACGGCGCTTTCGTTCAGCACCAGAACTTTCTGATCCAACCAATGATTTAACACTGGTTAACTCAACTTCATCAACACCGCTATCGATTAACAGTCCCTTACTGCGAAGGTAATTAACCGTAACTGAGACGTTTTCGTAATCCTCATCAATATCTAGCGCAATCTCTTCGATAAAGTCATTGCTGATACCCTCGTAATATAGCTTTCCGTCAGTCTGTAAACTTTTTAAAAGCATTTTCAGATAGATAACCGTGTAGGTATCGCCACCAGCAATTCGACGTAACATTTTAATTTCTTTACGACCGAAGAAGTCTTGTTGCAACTTCAACCAAAAATATCGTTTCTCTGCCATTGTTCACTCCTTAAAATGGAAGATCATCATCGTTCAACGGCGGTAAGTCTTTACCGTACATATCATTAGGCGAGAAACCGCCTTGTTGAGATGCTTGCTGACCATTGAAGTTGTTTTGTGGTGGCTTACTATTGAACCCACCATTACCTTGTTGTGCTGATTGCCCCTTGCGTTGCTCTGTCTGTTCTTTTGTTTCAACTAGAGTAAAGTTACTTACCACTAGTTCAGAAACGTATACACGCTGTCCTTGTTGGTTCTCATAGATTCGTGTTTGCCACGAACCTTCCAGGCCAATCTGTGAACCCTTAGCGGTCATATTGACAATGTTTTCGGCAGCCTTGCGCCAAATCACAAAGTTGATAAAGTCACTCTCACGCTCTCCATTTGCGTTAGTAAAATCTCGATTGACTGCAATTGTTCCCGACGCAACTGCTGCGCCTGACGTGGTGTACTTAAGTTCCGGGTCCTTAGTGAGCCGTCCGATTAATGCGACGTGATTCATTAGCTATTTCCTCCATTCGCTTGAACGTCATAATTCCAAGACGTTGCAATGTTTCAGGGTCTAACTTGATACCCTTAACGTGATACTTCTGTTCGAATGCTGGCCACCCAATGTTGTGTGCTTCATTGTGGTGAACTCGGCATAATGCAATCAGGTTCTTTTCTCTGTGGTCTACCAGATTTCGGTCGTTACCCATTCCAACGGTGTCAATGTGGTGAACATCAGCAGGGCGTCCACACACCACACAACTTCGATGACTCAACGATGAATACATGTAGGCTTCTACATCGTCCATATATGCCAAACCGCTCTTAGACATCGGGATGTGGTTCTTAACTGCGTAATCAAGCAGGTATGAGATGAAATTACGTGCTGTTGTCATATCTGTATCAACAAACGAGAAATGTTGATCACCTGTTTCTGCCTCGTAGTAGAATTTCATCCACTCCTTAGCTTCTTCCGGTGTATATCCTGACCACTTCGCTATCTCACCGATAATTGCATATGCTTTTTTGCGTTGTATACGACTGATACTTCGCTCATCAGCGATACTAATGACTGCCTGGGGTTGTTCTTCAGAAGTATAGAGTGACAAAGTTGCCAACTCTTGTGCATCTTCAACCGACATCGTTACTCTGTTACCGCTGATGTTAGTGATACGCCCCCAAATATCCATTACTCGATACCAGCGTCGTTCTTAGCGAATATGGCAGCACCTGCTAACAATGAAGCTTTGTCGGCTGACAACTTGTTAAGTTGCGTATCGTTATTGTCTTTAGAAGTCATACCTCCAGTAGCGAACACTTGCTCCAACTTCTCTTTTGGTACTGATTTCAAAACTTCCTTCAATTTAGCAATGATCGCCTTGCGAACATTATCGTGTTTAATTTGCTCTTGCTTTAATGCCGTGATGTTCTCACCGTCGTCGTCATCATCAGCAACAATTCCGAATGCAGCCGCTAGACTTCCACGTCGTGCATAAGTTGTATTGGCCAACATCTGTTGTGGCGTTGTTCCGAACTCAACCGGCAAACCTTCCACTTCGATGTATTCACCAGATGAGTGAGTAATCGTAGTGACAATCTGTGCCATTCGCTTGCCATTTGAATCAATGTCAGTATTGATTGATTGCGTGTAAGCGAGTGGCTCACTAGATGACTTAATCGCTAATCGTACGGCGCTATCAATGTCAGCCAAGTCGGCATACTTACCAAAGTGACCAGACTTAGTCTTGGTTGGTTGCACCATGTTCAATTGCACTTTTGCCAATGATTCCATCAGTTCAGGTGCTGGGTTATATTCATTTCGTCGCAACATTTTAATCCTCCGCTATTGTCCGATGCCCAACTAATTCCATATAGGACTTGAGCTTTTCTTTTTCATCCGGAACAAATCCTTCATCTGTGTCCCAACCTTCTGTACCTTGGGCTACTTCTTCGCCTTCAAAATCTTCTCCCCAAGGCCTTTCATCATCAGGCGGATCAATTAATTCATCGAACATATTCAGCCACCCAATTCAAAACATCAGCAACGCCCGTTTCAAACTCCGAAACAGTTCCGTCATTGTTATCCCGTTGTTCTGCCCTGAACGCTCGGTTCATGTGTCGTTGTGCTTCAACTCGCAATTCATTTTTCATTACATGCCCCCTGTGTTACCCTTGAGGAGTAAAATCTATTCTCAAACTGATTTACTCCGACGCTTAACGGTTGCACCCGTTAGGCGTTTTTCTTTTCCTTGTCGTATCGACCCTTGTACTTTGTGTTGTATAACGATGCCAGGCTCATTCGTAGCTGTTTAGCAATCGGTGTCGCAATATCTGAAAACGATTGTTCAGGTCGCTTGGAATCCATAGCCTGTTTGAATGTTTTATATCTATCTTCGTAACCAACCGCCGACGTTATATTCGGCTTGTTGAAAGGTGTATCTTCTAACTCAGCTTCGCTGCGTTCCCGTAAAAAACGTCCGAGATACCGTGAATTACTAGCAGTAATGAATGACATGCCAGACACTTGGCTTGCCTGGGATACTAAATCATCGCGTTCATCAGCATTCTTCCCAACCATGTAATCCGATAGGAATTTCGCAAATCGACGATACCGCCGTTCATATTCAGACAATGCCTTCTTTGGCCGTTCAACTGCACTTTTGCGAATTCGTTCCTTCTCTGCTTCGACATCAAACTTCACAGGCTTTGCAAAGTTGTAGTGAATATCGCCAACACCCATTGGCCCCTTATAGTCCATTTGTAACCTCCAATACATGATTAATTGCTTGTTGCTTATCATCGAACCAAACCTGTCCACCACGCTTAGTCTTAAAGCCGACACGTACACCACCAACCGGCAATGTTTGCACTTCACAGTTGAAGAACCCACGACCTTCTGCAAGGTTAAGAACCGTTTGATAATCGCTAATCTTCATAGCGCACCAACTTTCCAGTTGGCTTCAACGCTTCGGCAGCATCGTAACCGTTAGCTAACAATACGAACGGATAAACAACCATTCGCAAGATGCCCTTCAAGAACCACGCCAAACGAACTCGGTTCGCAATCACTAACCACCCAGCGGCTACAAACAGCAACGTAGCTTGCAATGCCTGCCAACCTACCAACTTCAATGCATCAATGATCCACATCTTCCTTTTCCTCCGTTAATTCGTTAATACGTTGTTCGGTCATCGGCCGAACGTGGACTTCGTGTTGTTCCATGAAATCTAACAACCACGCCATGAATACAACCAGACCTACAATTGCGAAAATTGCGTAACCTACTGCGTAATCAGTCATCGATACTCTCCACGACCAAATCGTCGTAATAAATCAACCGAAAATTGCCCTGGCTTTTGCTCAATCGCCATATCTTTAAATCGTTGTGAATACCGAATTACTTCGTTAAATCGACTTTCACTGTAATTCAGCATTGCTGCCGCTTCCTTGACACCGACCCACAACCATAATTCAGCAGGCAACGTTTGCCTTACACTTGCCTTTGTCTTCAAACCTTTGACTTCATTTGTCATATTTATTACTTCCAATCAATCTTCTTCAATTCGTTTAAATCCAAATCCAACGCAATGGCCAACTTAACCATGGATGGTAAAGTTAACCTATTCCGTTTTCCATTCGTTACGTCATATAACGCTGCGATAGATACACCCGTTACATTCGCTAACCAATAACGGGTCTTGTTGCCCTTTAAACGCAGGCCATCATTGATTAATTCTGCCAGTGACATGTTACTAACTCTCCCATACCTACACCTCCAATAAAGCCTTAGTTTCACCAAGAAACTTGTTAATGAAATATTGTTGCCCCTTGCCCGTCACCTTGGGAGTCTTAGTGGTCACGTTCACACCATTAGAATTGATGTGGTTGTGCTCCTTAATCTCAAACAAGCCAAGCTCCATGCTCTTCTGTGTTGGCATGTTCCGGTCGGACCCTTGTCGCTTAACCAGATAACCGTTTTCACGGAGATAACCGAACAAACGGTTCTGTCCCATATCTACGCCGTTTTGCTTAAGCAGCTTTGCCAACTCACCAATCAGAATTGATGACTGACTAGCTGACACTGCATCAGCAAACAAAGCCTTGGGAGTCATTTCTCCGATGATCTTGTCCTTGTGGTCTAACATCAGTTGAGCTGACTTCAAGCCCATCGCCATTTGAATACGTGGGTCTGCCATCAACGCTTTATGTTCTTTCTCAACTGCGATGAAGTAGTCTCGAACTTCCTGACTTTTAGCCGTCTTAGACATCATCGCTACATTCTTAGCCATATCTGTTGTTAAGGAATAATCTTGTAAAGTACGTACGGCTCCATTATTTACAACCGTAGGTAAACCTACACTTGTAAAATCTGATCCTTCTACATACATATCTTCATATCGTCGAAACCATAAACTGAATCGCTCTTTAACACCTAATCCCTTGTGTAATACACGAGCGCTCACCCGTTGCTCACCTTCTTGATTCGTTTGAACCTTAATCAGTTCGTTTGTCATGTTTATTTCTCCTTATAAGTCTGTGATGTTAAACAACGTGAAAATCTTCTTGCGAATCACTCGTGACTTTGGTGAAGTTTCACCGTTAATCGCTCGATTCGTTTGAGAAACCCCTTCGCCAATCATCTCGGCGAGTTGAAATTGCTTCATATCATTTCGTTCCCACATCTCGTCAGTGATGCGCTTCTTCACTTTGCGCTTTAGCGCCTCTTCTTGTTCTTCAATTGTTGTTGCTGTCATGTCGCAACCTCCCTTGTTTTTTTGTGATAACATTTAATCTGTAAGTGTTGTAGGGGTATTCCCTTATATGTTCGAAAGGAAAAATCATGTTGCCAGATAAATCAAAAGAAATTCTTTTGGATATGATTGAAGTAACTAATCCAAAACTTATAGTGGGTGCCGGAATTCCAATATTTCAGTATCTTGAAAAAACTAATTATTCTAAACAGGAAGTTGCACAAGCATCCGCTGATTTAATTAACAATCACTACGTTACAAGAGGTTATGGCAGTAACGTTATCGTTGAGCTTCTTTTAACCCAATTAGCACTTGATTTGTTGTAGCGCCTGGCGTGACCTGCCAATCATTGGCGACTAAGTCATCTGCATTTGGTTGCCAACGTAGGGTTATCCTTAAAGTGTCATTACCGATAACAACTAGAATTCCGTACATCGTATTCGTAGGAATGTACAAAGTTTCATTGTTTGGCCGTGTCAATCCCTCACCGGATTCCATGGCCTTTTTTACTGCCTCATGAAGATACATAACACACACTCCTTTCTGTTTTTTTATTATCAAGTTGTTGACTTATTTTTAGACTAGGTCTAATATAAAGGCATACGAAAAAGCACAATAAACGCCTGTATATCAACATTTGCTCGCCAAAGCATTGATTATTTTAGGTCTGTTTTTTGTTGCTCAATTACTTGATGAATTAAATATAAGCCTAAGTCTAAAATATTGCAACCTTTTATTTAGACTTAGACTAATTTCACTTCATCATATTCAGGAGAAACCCTTGATATGACAGTATTGGAACGAATAAAAGAAGTTTCTAAACTCAGAGGCTATAACCTTACTAAGGTTAATGAAATGGCTCATCTGGGTAAGAACACCATATATTCTTGGAAAACAAAAGAGCCTAGTCACAATAATGTGCAAGCCGTGGCAGACGTCCTCGGCGTATCAGTAGACTACCTATTAGGTAACACTGATGAGATCCACATTAATAAGAAAGACGCTCCAGATGATTTAAAAGAGTTTATTGACTCTACTCCTATCCTTAAGTATGACGGTAAAGATATACCAGAGGCAGAAATGCGCATAATTCGCCGAATTCTGGAGGACATGGATGACTGACCTCATAAACTATCTATTATTTATTGCTATTAGAAATGATATTAAGGTAGTTTTTAGCGAAGAGTTGGACACCTATACTCCCGATTTAAGCGTTCCATCTCAACGTAAGGTTATTATCAATAGAAATAGTAATAATAACGTGTCAGTGGCATTTAGATTAGCGCATGAATTATCACACATTTTATTTGGTAGTGTTGAACAAAATCGTGTTTATGCTTTTTCTATCGGGGCAACTAAATCATCCGAGCGCATTGCACACGAACAAGCGATGCATATGATCGCTAAGTATGTATTCCAAGACACGCCTGTTGAATATCGTAATTACATTAATTTTATGGAATCCTTGGGACTGCCTTCTTACTTTGAAGATATGGCCCGCGAAGCGGTTATGCAAGCATGAAAGCGAGGCATTCGTTTGGTACGTACAATTTTAATCATCGTCAACACATTATTATTGCTAGTCTCTCTATCTCTATATGCTTACTTTAAAACGAAAGGATCTTATTTTAAATATGTAGCTGCTGCATGGATAATTGGTTTCGCAATAGCTAATTTTATCTATCTTTGCTTCTTTAAAAATTGGACGTACTAACAACGTTATTTAGAAAGGAATTATTAATATGAGATTGTGGCACGAATCTTTAATCCCCAAACTCCCTCGTCAGCAATTGCTGGGTCAACATAGAGAGTGTTGTGCACTTCGCGGCGGTGGTTGGGGCAAGAAACATGCAACTGTGAATTACGTCTTTGACCACTCACCATATAAATTATTTCAATATCACCAACTAATAATGAACGAGATGCTAAGTCGCGGGTATACACCTAACGAATTATGGTTAGACCCCCTGTATCGTGGAACTAAGGAAGATTCTTATATTTCACTATCAAGTGAAGTTCTGACTTCACCGATTTACCCGGAGCACGACAACGTCTATTTAACAGAGTGTATTGAAAACTTAAAAGAAAAAGGCATTGAGATAGATTAAAAAAGACAGTAGTTTGAGGCGACATACGTACGTGCAGACAGTAATCACGTTAAAAGATTAAGGAGTACAACTATGTTAGAAGAAAATTCAACGAACGTACCAGCAGAAGTTAAAGGTTGGAACTGGGGCGCATTTATGTACAACATTTTTTGGGGTATTGGAAATAAGACATACCTACCACTGTTGATGTTGATCCCAATTTTCAACATTATTTGGATATTTATTGTTGGGTTCAAGGGAAATGAGTGGGCTTGGCAAAAAGGGGAATACAAGGATGTCGATACCTTCAAGGCCGTTCAAGCAACTTGGAATCGTGCAGGACTAGTACAATTTATTATTTCGTTCGCTGTATTTGTTCTGTATACAGTTTTCGTAGTACTAGCTATTATTATGGCATCTAACAGGTATTAATTATTTTTCACAGACTATACCCGCTTTTGTCGGGATACATAAAAAAGCCACCCGTTCAGGTGGCAAAGTACTGATGAATTATTTGAATAGATCGAAAATACTAAAAGTGGTCTTTTTATAGACTTTGTTGTAAGCCGCTTTCTTAGGGTCTGTTAACCAGCCCATGCCCTTCTGACCATAACCTGGAATAATTGCCTGCTTAACTGCCCGATTAGCCTTACCAGTTGTCCTAGCTTTAATAGAACGCATGGGACTTGGCTTCCGCATACCAAATTTCATACTTCAAATACCTCTATCAGACAGAATACCGTTAACAATTTTTTGTTATAACAAAAAATACGCACATCCTGCGACCAAACAAGGAAATGTGCGCGTTATCCAAAACAGAACAGCAACGTCCTGCTTATGCATTTAATTGTACCAGACCTGGGCATGTCTTTAAACTACCTAAAATTTTTAGATAAAGGTTAGGTTTAAGTTGATATGTCGGTATCAAAGTTAGGTAAAAAGTATCGAGTTGTCGTCAGCAAGACTATTGAAGGTAAGCGACGACGATGGACAAAGAGCGATTTTTCAACTAAGGCTGCTGCCAAAGCCTGGGAGGCGGACTTACTGGCAAAGTTGAATTCTGGTGTTGAGATTGATAAAACCCGTGTTCTATTCACTGAATTCTATGACGACTGGCTCGAACGTCATCTGGAATCTGGCATCAAACAGCAGACGCGTTTAAATCATCTTGCTACTCAAAAAATTGTGCACGAATACTTTAAGAACGTAAAACTGGAAAATTTAACTCGGCGACGTTATCAAAAGTTTCTTGATGAATATGCTGTTAATCATCATTCAAGCACCGTTCGCCAAGTTTCAATGCGAGTTGCAATGCCGATTAAAGAGGCCTTTAGTGACGGTATCCTGTCACTAGACCCCACACATGGTGCTAAATTTAAAGGGGCTGAAAGCAAAGCTGGAGAACTAAAATTCCTCGAAGAATACGACTTAGACAAGTTATTGGAGTACATTCAAAACAAACCAATAACTGCTCCACACTTTGCAATATATACTGCAGCACTCTCTGGCATGCGTGCTGGCGAAATTTTAGCGCTCACGTTGAAAGATATTAATGTGGCAGATAAAACAATCTCTGTGACGAAAACAAAGACGAATCGGCCACCTTACGAGTACACTACACCCAAGACAAGAAAGTCTACACGTGTTATCGCAATGCCCGATCGCTACTTTATACAATTTGAACGTTTTCTAAAAGCATATCCAAAATTAGAAGAACATATCTTTGGTGAAAAAACGACTCAGTCCGTTCCATCCCACTATCTTCGTAAGCTGATTAAAGAACTTGGCATTAAGCCAATCACGCTACACGGACTACGTCACACTCACGCCAGCTTTTTAATTAGTAAAGGAATTGACGTTGCGTACGTTAGTGAGCGTCTTGGACATAGCTCAGTAACAATTACACAGAACACTTATTTTCATTTGCTATCTACCAAAAGAAACTCTGAGTCTGACAAGACGTTGGCTCTATTTGATGACTAAATTTGTGTGCCCATTTTGTGCCCGAGTGTGCCCAAAAATAAATTTTAGCTGGTTTTTATCGTGGATAATTGGTTATACGAAAACAAAAGAAAACGCCGGTATATAGGCGTTTAAACCTATATACCGGCGTTTCTGATGAATTGCCCTTAGGCAAGTCCATACTTCTTGTTGAACTTGTCGACCGCACCATCGGCAGTAGTAAACTTTTGCTTACCAGTGTAGAATGGGTGTGAATCTGACGTAACTTCAACACGGATCATTGGGTACTCAGCACCTTCGAACTCGATCGTCTCGTTTGAAGTACGAGTTGAACCAGTCAATAGCTTGTAACCAGTAGTTGAATCAACGAAAACCACTTGGTGGTAATCTGGGTGGATATCAGCCTTCATCGTGTTTCTCCTTATCGCCCTGAATCTATAAGAACCAGAGTCAGTTTATTTAACCTGAATATAATAACATATCTTCAGTAAGAATGGTAGACTCTTAACCAAAGAAATTTCCAAATGTCGTCACGTAAAACGCGCTTAATGGTTGGCACCCTTTGCAAATTCTGTGTCGTCTTCGGCCTTAAGTACCGCCATAAAGGCTTCTTGCGGTACATCAACCGTTCCAACCGCCTTCATGCGCTTCTTACCACGCTTTTGCTTATCCAACAACTTTGCACGACGATCAGGGTCACCCGTGTGGATCTTTGACGTAACGTCCTTACGGTAGGCCTTAATCGTTGAACGTGAGACAATCTTTGATCCGATGGCCGCTTGCACTGGAATTTCAAAATTACGACGTGGAATAATTTGCTTCAACTTTGCCGTAATAATCCGTGAACGTTCTTGTGCAAAGTCCTTGTGCACGATAAAGCTCAAGGCATCGACCTTATCACCATTCAATAAGATATCAATCTTAACCAAGTCAGACTGACGATATCCTGAAATCTCGTAATCTAATGACGCGTAACCTCGCGTGTTTGACTTCAACTTATCGAAGAAGTCAAAGATGATTTCTGACAACGGAATGTAGTACTTCACGTTAACTCGGTTTTGGTCCAAGTAATCCATCGTATCAAATTCACCACGCTTTTGTTGTGCCAATTCCATAACTGCCCCAACGTACTCGTTCGGCACCATAATCTGAGCGTGCACGTATGGCTCTTCAATCCACTTGATGGCGCTAGCTTCAGGTAATTCTGATGGGTTGGCCACTTCAACCATTTCACCGTCTGTTGTATACGCGTGGTACGTTACAGATGGCGCCGTCGTGATCAATTCCATATCGAATTCACGTTCAAGTCGTTCTTGCACAACATCCATGTGCAACAAGCCCAAGAACCCCGTACGGAAACCAAACCCTAATGCTTGTGACGTTTCAGGCTCGAATTCCAATGACGCATCGTTCAATTGCAACTTTTCAAGCGCTTCACGTAAGTCATTGTACTTTGAGTTATCTGTTGGGTACAAACCTGAGTACACCATTGGCGTCATTGGTTGATAACCTGGCAACGCTTCCGCCGCTGGGTTCTTAACCGACGTAATCGTATCACCAGGGCGAGCGTCACGGATGTTCTTAATTGAGGCAGCAACATAACCAATATCACCAGCCATCAAGAAATCACGTTTCACAGGGTGTGGTGAGTTAACACCAACTTCTGTGACTTCATATTCAGCCCCCGAGTTCATGAAGCGAATCTTATCACCCGGCTTCATAACACCTTCCTTCACCCGGACGGTCAAAATAACCCCCTTGTAGGAATCATAGGCTGAGTCAAAAATCAACGCTTGCAATGGCGCTTCCAAATCCCCCTCTGGTGCGGGAATCTTTGCCACGATTTGCTCAAGCAGTTCTGGAATACCGATCCCTTGCTTAGCCGATGCCAAAACTGCTTCAGATGCGTCAATACCAATAACATCTTCGATTTCAGTCCGGACAGCTTCTGGATCAGCAGCTGGCAAGTCAATTTTGTTGATCAATGGCAAGATTTCCAAGTCGTTTTCCAATGCCAAGTAAACGTTTGCCAACGTTTGGGCTTCAACACCTTGGGCGGCGTCAACAACCAAAATCGCACCATCAGCCGCAGCCAATGAACGAGATACTTCGTAGGAGAAGTCGACGTGACCTGGTGTATCAACCAAGTGGAAGATGTACGTCTCGCCATCATTCGCCTTGTAGTGAACTTCAACGGCGTTCATCTTAATCGTGATACCACGCTCACGTTCCAAATCCATCGTGTCCAACAATTGATTTTGCATCTCACGCTCGGTAACCGTGTGCGTTGCTTCCAGAATACGATCTGAAATCGTCGACTTACCGTGGTCAATGTGCGCCACGATACTAAAGTTACGAATGTGAGACTGGCGCGTCTTCATTTCTGCAATGTCCATATTTTATCGCGCCTCCTATCTCTCTAATTTTTTCTGTCAATGTCTATTATACAGGGTAATTCGGCCCCTGACGATAGGCAAAAAGCGCCAACTCATTAATCTGAATTGACGCTTCATGTTTACTTTTTAGTGATGTCTTCAAACTTGCCTTCGAGGTAGTCAGCCTTTCGGCGCATCTCATGGTCATGATGTCGCTTACGTGATTGTGTGTACACAAACAGTGCAACCAAAATCAATATGATAATAAATCCCATCTTGTTATCCTATCTTAGTGTGTGACTGTCCAGTTCAGCATCTTCTCAACGTGTGCAACATCCGGATCATCTGAACCGCCAAACAAAGTTTCCCCGGTATTCATTGTAGCAATCGCAGCCATTTCTGGTTCAGTTAATTCAAAATCGAACACATTTAAATTATCGCGCATCCGTGCTGGCTTCATTGACTTCTGAATGGTACTAATCCCCCGTTGCAACAACCATCGTAGCATGACATGACCAACTGACTTGCCATGATTATCAGCAATCGCGGTCAAAATTGGTGAATGGAAGACATCATGCATCCCCTCAGCGAACGGTGCCCAAGCCTCCACCAAAACACCTTGCTCTTGGAAATATGCTACCTTATCAACCTGTTGGTGGAATGGATGGTTTTCAATTTGATTAACCATCGGTGCGATATCATTAAGCGCAATAAACTGGGCTAACAATGCTGGTGAAAAATTCGACACACCAATCGCCCGAATTTTTCCTGCGCCATATAGTTCTTCTAACGCTCGCCAAGCACCCCAAATATCTCCAATTGGGTGGTGTAATAGCACCAAATCTAAATAGTCCGTTTGTAGCAATTCAAGGGACCGCGTTACTGACGCCTTTGCCCCCTCATAAGTCATGTCCTGCACCCAAACCTTGGTTGTCAGAAATAAATCTGATCGATTGACATTGGATTCGGCAATTCCCTGGCCGATGTCAGCCTCATTATCATAAATGACAGCTGTATCAATCGCCCGGTACCCCGCTGCAATGGCGTCTTTAACTGCTTGCACCGCCTCGGGTCCCTGCACTTGTGCCATACCGTACCCCAATACTGGCATGGCAACACCGTTTGATAATGTTCGATATTCCATTTTACTGGCCTCGTTTTTAACTTATTTACCCATCATTATACCCTTCTCCACAGAGAATAGCCGGGTTTTGTTTGAATCGTGTACAATAAAGGCAATGAACATTTTGAGGGGAAATCAGCGATGCAATCAATCCATAACTATCAACATATTTTAGCGCCTGTAGACGGATCAAAGGAATCAGAAGCCGCCTTCGCAACAGCTGTCGAAATTGTCAATAACACGCCATCACGCCACCTGTACATCTTAAACGTGGTTGATACGAATAAATTAAAAGACGTGGCACATTACTCACATGAGTTAGAAGAAAACGCGATTACACAAAGTAAAGCACTCTTAGAACGCTTTGCTACTGAAGCCAAGCAGGCCGGTGTCACTAATTTGACTGTCATCAGCGAAACCGGCAATCCTAAAAACATTATCGCTAAAGTGATTCCCACCCAATATGACATCGATTTAATCGTCATCGGTGCAACTGGCATGAACGCCGTCGAACGCTTAATGCAAGGTTCTGTCACGGAATTTGTTTCACGAACATCACGTGTTAATACATTTATCGTCCACGCAGACTAACAACTGAAAAAACGCCCCAGGTTCATGGCTGCGGACCTGGGGCGTTTTGTCATTATTTAGATTATGTGCCGTTTAGAATTGGTCCTTCAACAATTGACGGATTTCTTCCAAACGAGGTTGACGTGGGTTACCTGGCGTCGTTTGGTCGT
>NZ_JBJMBA010000019.1:0-21145 GCF_045799135.1 Weissella sp. MSCH1
ATGAATATGACGAAAATGGCCATCATGGCGGGATAAAATCCCGTTATTTTTGGATAAAAAGAAAGAAGGAGAAGAAAATCCGTCGGATTTTCTTCTCCTTCTTCATTTTCAGCTAGAACTGTTCTGTCCCAGCCTCTTTTACTTACTCGAATAATGATTTGTACTCACCGTAACCGGACTTTTCAAGGTCGGCGACGGGCACAAACCGCATCGCAGCTGAATTGATGCAGTAGCGCAGACCGCCGGCAGCCATTGGGCCATCAGTGAAGACGTGGCCGAGATGCGAGTCGGCATCAGCGGATTTAACTTCCGTACGGAACATACCGTGCGAGGTGTCGAGGTGGCGCTTCACCCGCTTTTTTTCAATAGGTTTGGTAAAAGAAGGCCAACCACAACCAGCGTCGTATTTGTCAGTTGAGCTAAACAAGGGTTCACCGCTAACGACATCAACGTAAATCCCGTCATCAAACCAAGCGTCATATTGGTTGTTAAAGGGGGCCTCGGTCGCCGCTTCTTGCGTTACGGCATATTGTTCGGGGGTCAAACGATTTCGTAGTTCATCTTGATCATATTTAGACATAATGTTCACGCTCCTTTGGTGCCAATTCTACTGGTTTGCTGGTAGGATGCAAGTCTTGTAATATGAAAAAATGGCAACTGATTAATGAGAGTTTCTCTAATTGTTTGTAAGAAAATTGAGTTAGCGGTACTATCAGAGTACTGATTAACGGAAAGTGGGTGTGGATGAGATGATTGAGTTTCGACATATTTCGAAGATTTACCAAGGCCAAGCGGCAGTAGATGATTTGAATTTGACGATTGATGCAGGTGAATTATTCGTCTTAGTTGGGCCGAGTGGTAGTGGGAAAACAACGGCCCTGAAGTTGATTAATCGCTTGGTGGAGCCAACGGATGGCGATACCTATGTGCGAGGCACACGGGCAATTGACTATAAATTAGAAGATCTCCGTGGCGGCATTGGGTACGTTTTACAGAATTCGGCGTTGTTTCCAAATATGACGATTTTTCAAAATGCAGGGATTCAATTGGAAGCTAGCGGGGTCGCATTGGCTGACCGGCAAACGCGGGTGAATGAGCTGTTGGACCGGGTCGGATTAGACCATACAAATTATGCGCAACGCATGCCAAATGAATTATCTGGTGGTGAGCAACAACGAGTCGGCATTGTCCGGGCGTTAGCAGCCAAGCCAGATATTATTTTAATGGATGAACCGTTCAGTGCATTAGACCCTTTGTCACGACGCTCTTTGCAAGATTTGGTGCTAGAATTGCACGCAGATTTAGGAACGACGATTTTGTTTGTGACCCACGACATGGGTGAGGCGCTACGTTTGGGAAATCGCATTGGTGTCATGTATGATGGTGTGTTGCAACAAGTTGGCTCACCACAAGAAATTACGACACATCCCGCAAACGAATTAGTGGAAACGTTGTTTAGTGAACGGCGCATTGCGCTTATTCAAGACGTCTTGGATGCTGGTTTCGGCCAAGCAATAACGACGCCAGCCACGATGACATTGGTGCCAACTGATTCTGTTGCAACACTGTCAGAGGCATTGTTGACGCATGATACTGTGACAGTGGCGGATGTCAGTCTGACAACGGCTGATTTATTGCGCTTTGTCGCAAGGGGGTAGTGACGAATGTTTAATGATATGATGCACATTTTAACGACCCAGTCTGGTGATATTTTGACGGCTTTGCGGGAACACATCCTCTTATCATTGATGGCAATTGTCATCGCGACGGTGATTGCGTTGCCACTGGCCATTGCGTTGATGAATCATCGTCGTGCTGGCGAGTGGGTTTTGCAGTTAGCGGGCGTTATTCAAACCATTCCAAGTCTTGCCATTTTAGGGGTGCTGATTCCGTTGGTTGGTATCGGGACGGTACCAGCTGTAATTGCGTTGGTGTTATATGCCATTATGCCGATTTTTCAAAACGCTTATGCGGGATTGACTGGGATTGATCCAATTTTGTTAGAAGCTGCGGATGCCTTTGGGCTGTCAAAGCGTTTCAAATTATTCCGAGTCCAATTACCATTGGCGTTACCAATGATTATGTCTGGGTTGCGCATCGCGATGGTTATGATTATTGGAACGGCCACGTTGGCTGCGCTAATTGGTGGTGGTGGTTTGGGTACCTTTATCATGTTGGGAATTCAGACGAATAATAATGCTGAATTGTTGATTGGGGCCATTTTATCGGCGGTGCTGGCGTTGGCTTTTTCATGGGGCATTCGCTTGTTGAGTAAGCTATCAGTCCGCCGTGTTGGGGTGCTGTTAGTCAGTGCAATCGTCATTATCGGTGGTTTTGCGGGTTACCGGGCAATTAACCAACCAGCAGGAACGATTACAATCGCTGGTAAGTTAGGTGGCGAACCAGAAATTTTGATTAATATGTATAAAGACCTCATTCAAGCCGATAACCCCAAAATGGCTGTCCAATTAAAGCCAAACTTTGGGGGGACGACCTTTATTTTTAAGGCGCTCCAAGGTGGCCAAGTGGATGTGTACCCAGAATTTACGGGGACGGTCTTACAGTCGTTAGTTAAGGTTAAGGGGTCAATTTCACACGATAAGCAGACAGCGTACAAGCAAGCGAAGACGTTGATTAAGCAGCAACACAACTTGGACTTATTGGAACCAATGAAGTACGAGAATACGTACGGTTTGGCGGTTCGTCAAGCTGATGCCAAGCGCTATCACTTACAGACAACTTCAGACTTGTTACGTCAAAGCGCGCAGATGACAGCTGGGTTTGACCCGGATTTCTACAAGTTGTCAGATGGCTATCCTGGACTAAAGAAGGCGTATGGGTTGAACTTCAAGAACATCGTGCAAATGGAGTCGAGTTTGCGGTATGAAGCGTTAGCTAATAAGCAAATCGATGTGACGGACGCTTACACGACGGACCCACAGTTGAAACAAGATCACTTGGTAACGTTGGCAGATGATAAACACTTCTTCCCCCCTTATCAGGGCGCACCGTTGGTCAACGATAAAACGTTACAAAAGTATCCAGGGATTGCTAAGAGTTTGAATAAGCTATCTGGTAAAATTACCAACCAAGATATGATTGAAATGAATTATCAAGTTACGGTGCAACACAAGAAGGCGGCCCAAGTCGCCCGAACTTATCTTGTGAAGCACGGTCTGATTAAATAATAGGCAATACAAAACCCGCCATTCGAATTGAATGACGGGTTTTTGTATTGCTTATTTTTGAATGTGACGACCGTGCACCAGGTAGTAGAGTGGTAGTCCGATGATGGCGAATAGGGCAACCATCGTAAATAAACCACGGTAACCGAGGGTTGGCACTACCAAGCCGAGTAGGTATGGGCCAAAACCGAGGGCCATATCAAAGAAAATGAAGTAGGTTGAAGTGGCCTGCGCTAATCGGTCGGAGGCCACAACTTTGGTAACGGTTGCCTGGATGGCTGATTGGAAGTTACCGAAACCTAAGCCGACTAGTACGGCACCGAGCAGCATGCCCCAACCGGAGTGCATTCGGGCAATTGCGAACAGACCTAAAGCAGTTGCGAGTAGGGTTGGATAAATGACGAAGTTCTCGTTGTGTTGGTCCATTAACCGGCCCATGAACGGACGGGAGAGCAAAATCACAAAAGCGTAGACCAAGAAGAAATATGACGCAAACGTCACCAAGTGTAACGAACTGGCAAAGAAGGCCAAGTCACCTTGCAAGGCAGCGTATCCCAGCGCCACAAAGGCCATCGTTAAGGCAATTGGGAAAACACGGGGCTCTAATAGCTGACTGAAAATGGACGTCTTGGCATCTACATGACCGCGGTCAATCGCGATTTTATCGCCGTCGAGCATAAACGAGAAAAACAAAGCAATTAAAGCAATCACAGCTTCCAACCAGAAGAGGATGTGGTAAGACACATACTGTGTGATTAAGAGCGCTAAGAATGGGCCAAATGCGGTTCCCAAAATGGTTGCTAACGAGAAGTAGGCAATCCCTTCACTACGGCGCGATTCTGGAATGACTCGGACGACAGCAGTGTTCGTGACGGTGCCAGTAAAACCAACTGCGATGCCTTGCCAGAAACGAACAAATAGGAGATACCGAATGCCCAATTCGAGCTGGTAGGCTAACAGTGAGGGCAAGAGAATCGCCATGCTGAGGATTGTCATTTGCTTAGCCGTGAGATGCTGGGTGATGAGACCAGAAAAAATGCGGGCAATCATTGTCCCGATAATCGTCATGCCAGCCACTAAACCAGCTGTCGCGGTACTGACGTGATAGGTTGCGACGGCATACGGACTGATGGCAACAAACAAACTATAAAAAGTCACCATGCTAAGTAACTGAATTAAAAATAATTGCATAAATGGGCGATTAAATAACCGCTCGGTCTGTGTGGACATAGGGTGGAACTTCCTTTCACTTCTATCTAACTGAACGTTGCGTGTAAAAGGCGTAACGTGAAAAACAACTTATCTACCTTATCACTGCCAGGAAAACTAGCGCAAATGAAAAAGACCGGTGCAACTATATTTTTTCGTGAAAACGGTAACAATTAATCGGTTAAGGGTGTATAGTATTAGCTATAAATGAGAAAAATAACAACTTATTTGGAGGATGCTATCCATGGAAGATTTTCGTTTTGTGAATAAGACAGACATTCGTTTTGGTAAGAATCACATTGATACGGAGCTGCATGATGCGGTTGCGCAATTCGGACAAAATGTCTTGTTGGCATACGGTGGTGGTTCAATCAAGCGTTCAGGTTTGTATGAACGTGTGATGAAGGCTTTGTCAGGCTTGAATGTTATTGAGTTGTCAGGTATCGAACCTAACCCAAAGATTGACTCAGTTCGTGAAGGGCAACGCCTTGTTAAGGAACATGATGTTGACGTTGTGTTGGCCGTTGGTGGTGGTTCTGTTATCGATGCGTCAAAGGTGATTGCTTCTGCTAAGTTCTACGAGGGTGATCCTTGGGACTTGGTGCTGGATGCGGATAAGCGTTACGCCATCGATCAATTGCCATTGGTTGATATTTTGACGTTGTCAGCCACTGGAACTGAGATGAACTGGGCATCAGTGATTTCAAACCCTGAGACGAACCAAAAGATTGGGACGTTTGGTCCAAACACGCCAGCTGTTTCATTCTTGGATCCACAATTGACGTATTCAGTATCAAAGTGGCAAACGGCAGCTGGATCAATCGATATCTTCTCACACTTGACGGAACAATATTTCGATCAAGCGAACGATACGGATATTCAAGATGGTCAAATCGAAGGCTTATACCGTGCGGTTATTAAGTGGGCACCAATTGCATTGGCAACGCCAGATAACTATGAAGCACGTGCAAACTTGATGTGGGCATCAACGATGGCATTGAATGGTTTGGTTGGATCAGGTAAGCAAAATGCTTGGACGGTGCACCCAATTGAGCACGAATTGTCAGCATTCTATGACATTACCCACGGTGTCGGTTTGGGTATTTTGACACCACGTTGGATGAAGTTTGTCTTGTCTGATAAGACAGTGGCGAAGTTTGCCCGCTTCGGTCGTAATGTCTGGTCAATTCAAGATGATGACGACCAAGTTGTGGCTGAAAAGGCTATTCAGGCAACGTATGACTGGGTGAAGTCATTGGAAGTACCAACAAACTTGCCAGGTGTTGAAATCACTAACGATGAACACTTCCAAGAAATGGCTGAATCAGCGGTAACGTTCGGTTTGGACAATGGTTATGTGCCAATGACACCGGCTGATGTAGTGGCTTTGTACAACGCATCAATGACGTCAGACGATTTTGAAAAGTAAGATCAATCGATAGCGGTACAGGTAGTGAAAGCTAGCTGTACCGCTTTTTTTGCTAATTCTATCAAAATGGGTATATATTGGATATATTGTGATTTTTGAGAGGAGAGCGTTATATGCCCACAGGAGTTATTGTTAATGCACTAGCCGTATTAATTGGCGGTATTGTTGGTGGTGTTGGTGGTAAATACTTATCAGAGAAGTTTAAGACTGAGATTAATATGATCTTTGGTCTGGCGTCGATGACGATGGGAATCATCGCGATTGCACCGACCAAAAATATGGCCGCGGTCATTTTTGCTTTGATTATCGGAACCGCGGTTGGCTTATTACTGCATGTAAGTGCGTGGATTAACCGTGGGGCGTTCCAAATGCAACGCATCATTGCCCGATTTGTCCCAGCAAACAAGACGCTTTCTGAAGAGGAATTTTCTGCATCCTTGTTAACTGTCATTGTGTTGTTTGTTTCATCTGGTACCGGTATTTATGGGGCCCTGGTGAATGGGATGACTGGGGATGCCACCATTTTGATTACAAAGTCGATTTTGGATTTTTTCACAGGCGCTATTTTTGCAGCCAATTTAGGGTTTGTTGTGTCATTGATTGCCGTACCGCAGTTCGTTGTGTTGATGATTTTGTTTTTGTTGGCCGGGGTGATCTATCCGCTCACGACACCAGCCATGATAATTGACTTTAAGGCGGTTGGTGGTACCCTTATGTTAGCAACGGGGTTCCGAATGATTAAGGTGCGCATGTTCCCGACGGCTGACATGATTCCAGCGATGCTGTTTATTATGCCGATTAGTTGGGCGTGGACGACCTGGGTCTTGCCGTTGCTAGCAAAGTAATAACAACTTAAATGAGGGTGATGGCAATGAACAAGACAATTTTGAAGGCAATTGAGCGGATTCGCTGGAACACGGAGCACCATTTCTTGCACATCAAGAACCAGCATGAAATTGCGCCTCAAATTGGGGTACAATTCAGCATGGGCTATACGGATGCCCGTTTTATCCAATTCTTTTTGGAAGACCAAGAAGATCAAACTGATTTGTGGGATGAATTCACGAAGACGTTCGAAGAGATTTCAGAATATGAATTGGCGTTCATTAAAGGGGGCTTGGCTGGTTTTAACGAACAATATGGTTCGGAAGACCAAATGAAGCACTATGAAGCAACGCAAACGGCAATGTTATTAATTTTGGACAAAGTCCGTTTTCTTGCGCTAACATACTAAAATAACGTTTAAAGCACTGACCATGATGGTTGGTGCTTTTGTTTTGGTGTGGAAATCTAGATGACACCTTTTGGGGGCCTATTTTTTCCTATCGCTGCTGACAAGTGCTATTATTATCCGTGAAGAAAAGACTTCATGAGATAAGAGGGGATTTACATCATGTTTGATTACAAAGCATTTCTAGCAGAACGTTCTGATCGTGAGATTACTGTTGCCGTAGTTTTGCGAGCAATGGCTGATCATGGTTACTTGGGTGAGCGGGCCACGCAGGTACTATCTGAAACAACTGCCGAACTCGCTTCAGAGCCATTCCCAGGCGAGGCTGGGATGCGTCAATTGTATTTGCACTTTAATGGTCAACAGCTGGTGACGCGGTTCAAAATTAATCGTGAAACTGGTGTCGTGACATTCCGTGACAGCTGGATGAATGATGAAGAGTCGCATGTAGATGATATGGATATGATTAACTATTGGTATCCAACTTACTTCCCAGACGGCAAGGTCAGCGATCGTGTTGCAGCGTGGTACGCTGTGGCGGATGAGAAATTGAATTACAAAGCATAAGTAAAACGCATGCCTACGTTTATCATGGGCATGCGTTTTTATTTATGTAATATGCATAGTGATTGTACAAAATACTGGCGCTCACTTGTGAAAAAATCCCACCCGTCGGACATTCACGAAATGGACACGGAAAACAGAAAGAAAAAGTGAAAAGTCCGATAGTTCGGACATATAAAATGCAAACAAATGCCCTAAATTAGAAGAAAATCATCGGTACAATATTTTTATCGTGAATGAACAGCGTAAAACATGTAACTTTCTGAAGTGATTGGGGGCAATGATTACGGCTGGGCATTGTTCGTTGTTACAGAGGAGAGTATGAAGTGATGAAAAAAATAAGGACGGCATCTCTGATCGCAACGTTATTGATGACGGTGTATATGGGAGCAGCAGTCAACGGGGGGACCATTCAGGCCAGCACGGTTTTATCGCAGAAATCGTTCATGGCCAGTACGCTGGTAGCCGCTCGGAATGTGACTGATGATGATCAGGGCGTTGTTACAAATGTTATACAATCTATCAAAGAGACGTTGTCGAATTTGGCTGGGACGGAAACGGACCATGCTGAACCAATTGTGTCAGTTCCAGAGGGGCAAGCAAAGCCTACTCAGGTGACGGATGTGTCGGTGTCAGAAAATGAACATGATGAGCCAGTAATTGTTGGCGCAGTCGAGACACCAGAGTTAAGTGAGCGCCGCTGGGCCTGGGATGTGAACGCCGGGCGTACTGAGGCAACTGCGATGATTCCAGTCAATTTTGTTAAAGACCATCCGTATCAATTCTTATTTGGGATGTTGTTGGCCGGAAATTTATTGGCAGTGGTTGTCTACCGGCTAAAAAAGCCACTTTTTGCAATGAGTGAACAGGAAGATGCAGACTAACGGCGTATGAGATGCATGGCATCATATGAAACACGTAACCATTCAGTACATAGTTTAAAAGCCGCAAATCCTCGATTTAATCGGGTGATTTGCGGCTTTTATGATATTGGTTGTTATTTTTGCTGCAAGAAGATAACCAGGACGGTAATTGCTTGGAGCAATGAAAAGACACCCATCCGGTACTTAGCCTTGAGATTAAGGTTGATTAACACCATCCAGGTAAAGACGATGATAATAATGGCTAACAACGTCCACGGATTCCAAGGCAATGTCAACACATCTAACAATAAAATGATGCCAAAAGCTAATGAAGTCGCTCGTTTGTCGCGACCAGTGGTCACAAAAATACTGCTCATATAGAACAAATAACTAAACAACAACGGCAACAAACTCCAGATGAAAGGCGCTGTTAGGAAGGTGTTTTGCTGATAGAAAATCACAACCGGCAAGGCGAGGGTGGCGATACCAGAGTAAAGCACCAAGCCCAAGATGTTTTGTAGATTTAACCACTTGAGATTAATGAGGAGCAATGCAAGCGGTAGTAATGCTAACAAAATAATCTGCTGCATAGTGACCTGCTGATAGAGAAAGTACAGGAACACCATTGGAATTAAGATAACGCCAAAGTTCAACCAACGTGAGAACCCACGGTTGAAAGTTAAAAAGATGGCCAGGGCCAAGATGACGCTATAGGTCATCAATAGGGGATTGTGTTGCCACTGTCCGCCCGCTAAATTTTTTGAATAGATTGCTGGGTAAATCCACCAAATTGCAAGCTGCGATAGGACTGCAATCAAAATTGAGACCCATTGAATTTGCTGCCATTGCGGGCGGCTGTCTTTCCGTCGTTGGGTTGTTCTGGTTTGGGGATGGACATTATCCAAACTGGTGAATGACGCTGATGTGGGATTGTCTGCCAATTGATTAAGACGGGCAAGACTGTTTTGATAATCGTTTGCCATGAGGGCTCCTTTCACTGATATTTATTCTGTCAACTCAAGCTGAGTTAGGACAATTTGTAAAATCTAACTACATAATTGTAGCAAACTAACCGGATTACGGGGCAGTTTGTTATAATGCTTTAAAGATAAAAATGTGACGAAATTATGTCCTAGAGAGTTGAGAGTTTACTGATGAAGTCAGTCATGACAATTTTTACTAAGTATCGCGCCCAAATTTTGTACTTGTTTTTCGGTGGCTTAACCACTGTATTTAACATTATTTTGTATGGCGGGTTGCGCTTAACCCAGATGCCGATTATGGTGGCGTACGTCATTGCCTGGTTCTTTACGGTGTTGTTTGCTTATTTAACCAATCGTGTCTGGGTCTTTGACAGTCAGGCACATGGTTTCCGTGAATTGCTAAATGAAGCTGTTAAATTCTATGTTGCGCGAATCGCGACTGGGCTGATTGGTATGGCGATTTTGTGGTTCGGAACGAGTCTGCTCCACCAAAACGATATGTTATGGAATATTATTCAAAACGTATTCGTGGTGGTCTCTAATTACGTATTGAGTAAGCTCATTATTTTCAAAGCAAAGGAGAAATGGGAACGATGACAATTAAGTTAATTGCAACAGATATGGATGGGACATTGTTGCGGGATGACCGCACATTTGACTATGCCCGGATGGAAGATTTACTGGATCAATTAGATGAAAAGGGCATCCGATTTGTTGCAGCTAGTGGGAATCAATACAAGCAATTACGGTCATACTTTGAACCGGTCAACCCCGACCGTATCACGTATGTTTCGGATAACGGGGCTTTGATTACGCACAATAATGAGGTTTTGGCCGAATCGTCATTGTCTCGCGACCAGATTGCACGCGTGATGCAATGGAATAGTGAGACACATGCTAACATGGATAATTTGATTATCTTGTCAGGTAATGATGGCGCCTATGTGTCAAACCACGCGACGCCAGAAATGATTGCGGCGGTTAAGACGTTCTACCCAACTGTCCACCAAGTTGAAAAGTTTATGGATGTTGACGACAATATCTTCCGTTTCTCATTAGTGTGGGATCCTTCGGTTGATGTTCATGAGCACGTTCAACAATTGCGCGAGGTCTTAGGCGAAGAGCTTCACACAACCGGATCCGGTTTCGGATCGGTTGATATTTTGGCGCCTGGCGTAAATAAGCGAACTGGTTTGGAACAATTGGCGGCTAAGTGGGATATTAAGCCCGAAGAGATGGCTGCTTTTGGTGATAATGGTAACGATTTGGAGATGTTGCGTTATGTAAAGTATCCATTTGTGATGCCAAATGCGGAAGACTTCATGAAGGTTCGCGTGCAAAATCTTGCCGTTAACGACAACAATCATAATGGTGTGTTAGATACTATCGAAGCGTTACTAGCGGGTGCTTACGATGATGAGACTGTTTTTGATAAGTAATAGTTAAAGCAGGGGATTTTACCGTACACGCTATGTGACAAACTGCTATAATAAGACGGATTGACATACGTGACTTTAAGCCAGTCACGTATTTTACATTTACAGAGGCGGAGGAAGCATCGTGTTTTTCAAAAAGCAAAAAACGGTCGTAACGGATCAATTGCCACAATTAGATAAGACGCGAATCCCAAACCACGTTGCAGTTATTATGGACGGTAATGGTCGCTGGGCCAAGCGACAGAATTTACCACGTGTGGCTGGTCACCAACGCGGGATGGAAGTAGTGAAAGATATTACCAAGGCAGCCAGTGATTTGGGTGTTAAGGTATTGACGCTCTACGCTTTTTCAACAGAGAATTGGAAGCGACCTGAGACGGAAGTTGGCTTTTTGATGAAGCTACCCGGTAAGTTTTTTGACACGTTTGTCCCAGAACTTATCGAAAAAAATGTGCGTGTGAACGTAATGGGATACATTGACCAATTACCAGCGGACACGCAACGTGCGGTTAATGACGCCATTGCCCAGACGGCAAATAACACCGGCATGGTGCTAAATTTTGCTTTAAACTATGGTGGCCGTGCCGAAATCGTGACTGGTGTGCAGCAAATTGCTGCGCAGGTCGCTGCGGGCGAATTACAACCGGAAGAAATTAACGATGCAACGATTGATGCTGCGCTGATGACGGCGCCATTGGGTGAATTCGCTGACCCGGATGTTTTGATTCGAACAAGTGGTGAAATGCGGTTGTCGAACTTTTTGCTTTGGCAACTTGCGTATGCCGAATTTGTCTTTATTGACGAACATTGGCCTGAGGTAACCCCAGCGGTCTTTGAAAAGGCATTAGCAATGTATCAAGCTCGTGATCGACGGTTTGGTGGCATTGCTGAAAATCAAAGCGATAAGAAGTAGGAGTGGAATAATGAAGACACGTGTTATCACAGCCGTTGTGGCTCTGATTATCTTTGTGCCGATTTTGATTGCCGGGGGCTTGTGGATTCAAGCCGCTGCCTCATTGTTGGCCGTGATTGCAGCGAGTGAAGTCGTCTTGATGCGCAAGACGTTGTTAGTTGACTTTGGTGCAATATTGACGATGTTGGGTGCATTAGTAATGACGTTACCAGCGACACTATGGGATAACATCCATGCCCCAATCGCCTTGCACCGGACATCGTTGTTGTACATCTTTATTTTGTTAATGCTGTTACACACAGTGATTGCCAAAAATAAGTTTAGTTTTGAGGACGCCGGTGTCTTTACCTTGACGATGATGTATGTCGGCATGGGCTTCAGCATGATGGTTGCTGCCCGCAATGCCGGTTTGGACACCTTGATGTTTGCTTTCCTGATTGTTTGGATTACAGATTCAGGTGCTTACATGATTGGGCGTAAGCTTGGTAAGCACAAGCTGACCACAATCTCACCTAATAAGACGTGGGAAGGTTCAATTGGTGGCACGGTTGTGGCTGTTATTGCAGCAGCTGTTTACCTGGTCTTCTTCCCACAAGCATATAGCTGGCCAGTGATGGTCGTTATCGCCATCATTTTGTCAATCGCAGGACAATTTGGTGACTTGATTGAGTCGGGCTTGAAGCGTTTCTACAAGGTGAAGGATTCTGGTACGGTGTTGCCAGGTCACGGCGGCATTTTGGATCGTTTTGATTCAATGCTGATTGTTTTGCCATTGATGTTCTTGTTAGGCTTGCTAAACTAATAGAAAATAGTAAAACCCTGGGCGATTTTAACGTATCGACCAGGGTTTTGTTGTATACTAGGGCCTATTGAAAAGGGAACGCTGGAGAAATTATGACAACGATTATTACTTTTATTATTGTCTTTGGTATTTTAGTGATTGTGCATGAATTTGGACATTTCTATTTTGCCAAAAAGGCAGGTGTCCGTGTCCGTGAATTTGCAATTGGCATGGGTCCTAAGCTGTTTCAAACCCGGCGTAACGGGACAACGTACACGATTCGTGTGTTGCCAGTCGGGGGTTATGTGCGGATGGCTGGTCGTGCTGAAGCTGAAGAAGAAACAATTCGGCCGGGGATGACAATTGTGGTCGTCCAACAAGATGGTGTGGTGACCCGCTTGAACTTGTCTGACCAGACTGAATTAGTTGGTGGTCGCGCGTTGACTGTTAATCGGGTTGATTTAGTTGACGACATGTTTGTGGAAGGCTACTGGGCGGACGATGATCAAACGTTGGTTAAGCTACCGGTTGATCATGAAGCATCTGTGATTGAAGCTGATGGGACTGAAGTGTTGGTTGCCCCACGTGATACGCATTTTGAATCGGCCAAGCTTTGGCAACGAGCCCTAATTAACTTTGCCGGACCGATGAATAACTTTATTCTAACGGTTGTCTTGTTCATGGGGTTGGCTTTTGCTATGCCGGGTGTGACCACGACAACGTTGCAAGATGTTGCTCAAAACTCACCGGCAGCGACGGCTGGTTTGAAAAAAGGCGATACGATTGAAAAAATCAATGGCGTGAAAATGTCATCATGGCAGAAAATGCAAACGACGATTCAAGCTTTGCCAAAAGAGAAGACCACGGTAACGTATGAGCGAAACGGTCAATTAAAGACGACAACGCTGACGCCGAAAGCCGTTAAAAACGGGGGCATGCTGGTTGGTCAGATTGGGGTGACGCCGACAACGACCAAGGCATTTATGCCACGTGTACAATACGCCTTCCGTGCGACTGGTCAAGCCATGACGCAGATATTCCGTGCGATTCAGAACTTGATTCAAGGGTTCTCGCTGAATAAGTTAGGTGGCCCAGTTGCCATTTATAAGAATACTGAGCAAGTAAGTTCGTATGGCTTCTTAGCGATTGTGTCATTCACGGCATTGCTCTCAGTTAATTTGGGCATGATGAATCTACTACCAATTCCAGGATTGGACGGTGGTAAGTTGCTCTTGAATGCGGTCGAAGCGGTTGTGCGGCGTCCGCTTCCGGAACGGGTTGAAACGGCCGTTACGCTAGCGGGTGTTGCATTCTTGTTTGTGTTGATGATTGCCGTTACCGGAAACGATATTATTCGATATTTCTTCAAGTGAACACTGATGAATTAATAGGATCGGCCAAATTGGCTGGTCCTTTTTCTATTCCAGGTGAAATGACCCCGAATTGTAAACCGCGGGCCCAGTGATATGTGTTACTATAATATAAGAATTTTTAAAGTGCGCTTTGTGCGCTAAGAATAGGGATGAGGTTATTATCCAATGAAACAGTCAAAGGTATTTATTCCAACGTTGCGCGAAACGCCTGCTGATGCAGAAGTTATCTCGCACCAAATGATGTTGCGTGCTGGTTACATGCGTCCGGTTTCTGCTGGTGTCTACGCATATTTGCCATTGGCACAACGCGTGTTGAACAAGATCAACGCCATTATTCGTGAAGAAATGGAAAAGATTGATGCGATTGAAATGTCAGCACCAATGCTTTTGCCAGCTGAAATGTGGCAAGAATCAGGTCGTTACGAGACATACGGCCCAAACTTGTTTAAGTTAAAGAATCGTCACGACCGCGACATGATTTTGGGACCGACACACGAAGAGACCATGACGACGTTGATTCGTGATGACATCAAGTCATACAAGCGTTTGCCATTGACGGTTTACCAAATCCAAACTAAGTTCCGTGATGAAAACCGACCACGCTTCGGTGTCTTGCGTGGACGTGAGTTTATCATGAAGGACGCATACTCATTCTCTGTTGATCAAGATGGTTTGGATGAGTCATACAAGAACATGGAATCAGCATACATTAATATCTTTGACCGAATTGGCTTGGATTACCGTGTTATCGTGGGTGATGCTGGTGCAATGGGTGGTTCTGACTCAAAGGAATTCTCAGCGCCTGCCGAAGCCGGTGAAGATATCATTGCTTATTCAGATGAATCAGATTACGCAGCTAACTTGGAAATGGCGAAGGATTTGTACACGCCAAACAAGTCACACGCGCAAATGGCTGATTTGGAAAAGATTGCAACGCCTGAAGTCAAGACAATCGATGAGTTGGCTGAGTATTTGCAAACGACGCCCGATCAATTGGTAAAGACGTTGTTTATGTACGCTGACGGTGAACCGGTGATGATTTTGGTTCGTGGTGACTTTGAAGTTAACGAAGTTAAAGTCCAAAATTACTTGCACGCTGATGAATTGCGTATGGCAACCGAAGAAGAAGCGCAATCAATTTTGGGAGCACCATTCGGTTCATTGGGACCAGTCGGTGTTGGTGAAGATGTCAAGATCATCGCTGACGAATGGGTAACCGACATGGTTAACGTGACGGTCGGTGGAAACGAATCTGGCTTCCACTACTTGAACGCAAATGTTGACCGTGATTTCCGCATTGACGAAGTGGCAGATGTCCGTACGGCCCGTGAAGGTGACTTGGCTATTGATGGTAAGGGTCACTTGAAGTTTACAAAGGGTATTGAAATTGGCCACATCTTTAAGTTGGGCACACGCTACTCAAAGTCAATGGGTGCCCAAGTTTTGGATGCTAATGGTCGCCAAGCAGATGTCATTATGGGATCATATGGTATTGGTGTGTCACGTTTGTTGGCTGCAATTGCTGAGCAAAATGCGGATGAAAACGGTTTGGCTTGGCCAACATCTGTTGCACCATGGGACGTGCACTTGGTACCAATGAAGTATTCAGATGAAACACAACGTGCTTTGACGGATGAGTTGAACGACAAGCTGGTTGAAGCCGGTTATGAAGTATTGGTCGATGACCGTAACGAACGTGCCGGTGTTAAGTTCAATGATTCAGATTTGATTGGCTTGCCAGTTCGTGTCACGATTGGTAAGAAGGCCGGCGAAGGTATCGTTGAAGTGAAGTTGCGTAAGGCTGATGAAGCGATTGAAGTACGCACTGAAGAATTGGTGTCAACGCTACAAATCTTGTTGCAACCTGAAGTGGATGCGCAAGCTTAATCTTAGCTGTCATGAAAGTCGGGGGATTTACCTCGGCTTTTTTATTAAGAAAAAGTTAGCGCGAAATCGCTTTCATAAAATGGGCACATTTTTCTGGGATACTTATTGTATGAATGATAAGTGAAAGGGGAGATGACGATGCGCAAGTTCTTATGGGGCATCATTGCCGTCTTGACTGTTTTAGCGTTTACCCATTTTTAAACTGAAGGCGACTTTATTCTTATTTTAAGTTTGGGTCGTTATGATTATGACTGTTGATAAGGGATACAGAGATATCCAGTCAACAGCCCATAAAAACTACTCATAACCCGCAGGTTTAACCAACCTGTAACCTACTCCTTAAAAATCGATGATGTGCGAGACATGTCATCAGAATAGAACGCGGTAAAAGCCCATTTACCGCGATCCGAAAAGACCGTTAGTGTTGTTCACTAGCGGTCTTTTTGTTTTAGTTATCGTCCTGTAATCAGAAGAGGGTATAATAGTTGCAGACTGTGAAAATGAGAGAAGGGAGTACCTATCCATGGCGTTGACCGCACAAGAACAATTCCAAACATTGTTGCAGCAATTGCAATATGAGGAAGTCCCAGTAAGCTTGCAGGAAACTGCGCTAACCAAGCTTGCTGTGCACAAGCAATCGAAAATCTGGCAATTCCATTTTGAGATGCCGCAGTTACCTCCAGTGCAGGAGATGGCTGCTTTGGTTGCCCGGATGCAGACAGCGTTTGCCAACATTGCGCAAACAACTTATCAGCTCCATTTAACTGAACAACCAACGGCACAACAAATTGTGGATTATTGGACATGGGTACTGCAACAACATCAAAACGAACCGGGCGCTTTCCGACAGGCGTTTGCGCATGTGTTGCCACAAATCGCTGGCAACAAATTAGACTTAACGTTTGATACCGCTGTCTGGGCCAACTATGCCCGACAAACAGGGTTGCCAATTATTGAAGGAACCTATAAAAAGTTGGGGGTTGGGTATCAGCTGCCGTTCAACATTTTGGTTGATGAGCAGCTGGCAGCTGAATCACATGCTCAGGTTATGGCACAACGCGCCGCGCAAGATCAACAGCTAGCCGAGATGGCTAAGGTTCAAATTGAGCAGGCGGCTAAGCAACGTCAATCAGCCCCACGCAACGGTGGCGGTGGTGGTAATAATCCAGGTGCGCTGGGCCGTAAAATTGCCGCAGATGCAGAAATCACCAAGATGGGCGATATTGAAACTGAAGAACGTTCTGTAATTGTTGAAGGATATGTTTTTGATGTGGAAGTCCGCGTGTTGAAGTCTGAGCGTCAATTGCTAACGATGAAGGTGACTGACTACACGAGTTCGTTTATCTTGAAGAAGTTCTCACGCGATGAAAATGATGAGGCGTTCTTTGCTGATATGAAGCCTGGTACATGGATTCGTGCCCGTGGTCCAATTCAACAAGATGACTTTGTGCGTGATTTGACGATGACGGCGTATGATATGGAAATTATTAAGCATGCGCCACGTCTTGATCCATATGAAGGTGAACAAAAGCGAATTGAATTGCATACGCATTCTGTGATGTCGACGATGGATGCCACGAATGGGATTGGCGATTACGTGAAGCAAGCCGCTAAGTGGGGGATGGATGCGATTGCTGTTACTGATACAGCTGGTGCGCAAGGATTCCCAGAAGCGGCGTCTTCCGCTGCTAAGAACGACATCAAAATGATTTATGGGGTTGAGGTGAACTTGGTTGAAGATGGTGAACCAATCATCTTTAACCCCGATCACACGAAACTTGATGAAGCTGAATTTGTGGTCTTTGACGTGGAGACGACTGGTTTGTCAGCAGCTTATGACAAGGTGATTGAATTATCAGCCGTCAAAATGGTTAAAGGGAATGTGATTGCAGAGTTCTCAGAGTTTATCGATCCTGGATTCCCATTGAGTCAAACGACAGTAGATTTGACGTCGATTACCGATGACATGGTGCGCGGTTCAAAACCCGAAAAGCAAGTCTTCGAAGAATTCCGTGAATTTTACGGCGACGCAGTTTTGGTTGGACACAATGTGACATTTGATATGGGCTTCATGCAAGAAGGGTATGCTCGTCATCAATTAGCACCAATTACAAATCCGGTCATTGATACGTTGATTTTGGCCCGATTCTTGTACCCAAACATGCGGTCATATCGTTTGAATACGTTGGCTAAGCACTTTGGGATTGTTTTGGAACAACACCACCGTGCCATTTTTGACTCTGAAACAACGGGTCATTTGAACCGCGTTTTCTTGGAGCAAGCGCGTGAAGAGTATGGTATTGAGTATGCGGATCAATTGAATGACCACATGATGGAAAATGATGCATGGCGTCACGGTCGTCCAAATCATGCGATTGTGTTGGTTCAGACGCAAACTGGGGTGAAGAACCTTTATAAGATGATTTCAGAATCAAATACCAAGTATCTGCAGCGTGTACCACGTGTACCGCGTTCATTATTGAATAAATACCGGGAAGGCTTGTTGCTGGGTACTGGGGATAACACTGGTGAATTCTGGGAAGCCTTGATGCAGAAAGGGTATGCGGCAGCTAAAGAAAAGGCGACGTATTACGATTACATTGAAATACAACCATCAGCTAACTACGTACCAGCTTTGGAAGCTGAACTTATTCAAGATGAAGCCCGCCTGCGTGAGCTAATGATGCAAGCGGTACAAATCGGTGATGAATTAGGTAAGCCGGTGGTTGTGACGGGGGATGTTCACTATCTAAATCCCGAGGACGCCATTTACCGTAAGATTTTGATTAGCTCACAAGGTGGAGCTAATCCATTGAATCGTTATTCATTGCCAGATATGCATTTCCGAACGACTCAGGAGTTGTTGGATGACTTTGCTTGGATGGGCGAGGAGCTAGCTAAAAAGTTGGTCATTGATAATACACACGTTGTGGCTGACATGATTGACGATGTTGAGGCGATTAAGGGTGGAAATTATCCACCTAACATGCCTGGCGCTGATGATGAAGTGCGTCAGAAATCATATGAAACAGCCTACCGTTTGTACGGCAATCCGTTACCTGAAATCGTCGAAGCCCGCATTGAACAAGAATTGCGTTCAATTATTTCTAACGGTTTCTCGGTTATTTACTTGGTTGCGCAACGTTTGGTGGCTAAGTCAAATAAAGATGGTTATTTGGTTGGATCCCGTGGCTCGGTGGGATCCTCACTAATTGCCCTGTTAATCGGGATTACTGAAGTAAATGCCTTGCCACCACACTACCGTAGTGTCGCTGGTGATTATGTGGAATTTGTTGATCCGCGTGAGTACGAGTCAGGTTATGACTTGCCTGAAAAGTTGAGCCCAATCGATGGCACGAAGTTGATTGGGGATGGCCACAACATTCCGTTTGAAACCTTCTTGGGGTTCAAGGGTAACAAGGTGCCGGATATTGATTTGAACTTCTCTGGTGACTATCAGCAATTTGCTCACAATTATATGAAGTCTTTGTTTGGTGAGAATAATGTGTTCCGTGCCGGTACGATTGCGACGGTGGCGGATAAGACCGCGTTTGGATACGTAAAGGCATATGAGCGTGATCATGATGTTAGTTTCCGTGGTGCCGAAATTGAACGGCTGGCTTTGGGCGCTACTGGGGTTAAGCGAACTACTGGTCAGCACCCGGCAGGTATCTTGATTGTGCCGGACGATATGGAAATTTTTGATTTCACGCCAATTCAGTTCCCTGCTGATGATTTGTCAGCCACTTGGCGGACGACCCACTTCGATTTCCACTCAATTCACGATAATATCCTAAAGATGGATATCCTGGGTCACGATGATCCCACGATGATCCGTGCCTTGCAGGATATGTCCGGTATCGATCCGCAAACGATTCCGATGAATGATCCAGGGGTGATGAGTCTATTTTCATCACCAGAAGCACTTGGCGTAGATGAAGAACAAATCTTCTCGAAGTCAGGTACGTTGGGTGTGCCTGAATTTGGAACGGCGTTTGTTCGTGGTATGTTGGAGGAAACACATCCTAAGAACTATTCTGAGTTGCTACAAATTTCTGGTCTGTCTCACGGAACTGACGTGTGGCGTGGTAATGCGGATGAATTGATTCAACGTGGGGTTGCGACAATCGGTACGGTTATCGGAACGCGTGACAAGATTATGACCGACTTGATTAACTACGGGGTACAACCGGAGTCATCATTTCAGATTATGGAAAAGGTGCGTAAGGGTAAGGGAATCTCGGACGAGTACCAAGCCGAAATGCGCGCAGCGGGCGTACCTGAGTGGTATATCGAGTCAGGGTTGAAGATTAAGTACATGTTCCCGCGTGCTCACGCGGCCGCATACGTTTTGATGGCGTTGCGAATTGCCTACTTTAAGGTCTACTTCCCGACGTTGTATTACGCGGCATATTTCTCAGTGCGCGCAAGCAACTTTGATATCGTTGCCATGTCACGTGGTTTGAATTCAACTAAGGCACGAATTCAAGAAATCAAAAAGATGGGAAATGAAGCTTCAGCTAAGGATAAGGATTTATTGACTGTGCTTGAATTGGCTAATGAGGCCCTTGAGCGTGGCATTAAGTTCAATATGGTTGATTTGTATAAGTCTGACTCAGAGCAGTGGGTCTTAGATGGTGATACGTTGATTGCGCCATTTAATGCGGTACCTGGTCTGGGTGATAACGTTGCGAAGCGGATCATTGCTGCTCGTGCTGAACGTGAATTCCTGTCAAAGGAAGATCTTGCACAGCGTGGTGGTGTGTCAAAGACGTTGATGGATTACTTAGATGAGAACGGCGTGCTTGCCGGTATGCCGGATGAAAATCAACTGGCGCTATTCTAATAAGATATAACGAAAGCGTTTCGTGATAGTCAGCTATCATGGAACGCTTTTTTCATCTATTGAGGATGCATTAAATGTTCGGAAAAAAATTCGAAAACAAAGCAGTTGACGAACATTATGAAAAGCGGTATATTAATTAAGCACTCGAGCGAGGGTGTGTTGGTAATGAAAAACGTTTTTGAAACTCGTTGTTGACTTATCAAAAACCATTCTGTATTATATATTAAGTCGTCTCAGAGATATGAAATATCTGTGAACGACGTATGAAAATTGATTGAAATTAGTTGTTGACAATTTCTTCTTTCTTCTGTAATATAGATTAAGTCGTCAAGGCGACTGAGTAGGTCATTGAAAACTGAATATCGTTTCGATGAAACAAATGTGTAGGGTCATCAAGCAAGTTCTTGATGCAAAAACATTTGCGAAGTCAATTCGCTAGTAAATT
>NZ_JBJMBA010000020.1:0-18728 GCF_045799135.1 Weissella sp. MSCH1
AATTTACTAGCGAATTGACTTCGCAAATGTTTTTGCATCAAGAACTTGCTTGATGACCCTACACATTTGTTTCATCGAAACGATATTCAGTTTTCAATGACCTACTCAGTCGCCTTGACGACTTAATCTATATTACAGAAGTGAAAGTAAATTGTCAACAACTTATTTCAACAACTTCAATATCAATCTCATTAGATTTACATATCTCTCTGATACAACTTAAATATCTTACCAAGCAATCAACACGATGTCAACACTTTGTTTTATCCAAGTTTCACCACATAAACGTTTCCGCTTTCGAGTGCTTAAATAATATATCGCATTCGCGAACGTTCGTCAACTACTTTAATTCATCAATTAATTCCGAACAATAAAAAAAGCACGTCAGACCTAAATCTGCGTGCTTTTTGTGATGTTATTACTGTCCAACTGCCGTACTATCCGTTGCAGCACCGCTATCATCAACAGTAGCGCTATCAGTCGCTGTGCCGTCATCAGATGCACTACTACTTGACGCTTGTTGAATCGTCTGTGGTTGGCCACCAAGTTCTGGTGCATCCGTGACATAGTCAGCCATGGTCGACTTCTGATCATGTTGATCCTTCAACGTTGTATCTTGCTTCTTGTCCATCTGCTTCAGCAACTTCAGTCCATCTGACTTCTTATATGAATAATCAGACTTTTTGACCTTCTTGAAGCCTTCTGGTGTGTAGAAGCGTAGCAGGTCTCCTGTTTGGACGTTGTCTGAGTACGTTAACATCTTGTCAACGTACTTCTGCGTCTGTTCAATGATCTCCTTGGCACGTGGATCTTCCTTTGGATTAATCTTCGTACCAGTCGTCGTGACATAGTAATTGCCACCATACTTCATATACTCTGCTGATACCCAGTCACCGTTTCGGAAGGGCACAACTTGCTTACGGTTTGTTGCCAATAAGTCCTGGCCAAATTGCACATCATTGGCCGTTGATATCCCTAATAGGTGCAATAACGTTGGCATAACGTCAATTTCACCACCATACGTGTGGTTCACACCGCCCTGCAAACCAGGTGCGTGCACAATAAACGGCACCTTTTGCCAGTTCGCGAGGTCATACTTGTTAACTGAACTCTTGCCAATCAACTTAGCAATTGCAGCTGGGTGGTTTTCAGAAATACCATAGTGATCACCATACAAAACAATCATCGACTTATCATACAAGCCAGATTTCTTCATCCAATTTAAGAACTCAGCAAATGATTGGTCTAGGTAGCGGGCCGTTTGCACATACCCGTCAACTGTCTTGTCACCTGTCGTTGTCTTTTCAATTGAAATGTTCTGCTTATCCAAGTCATATGGATAGTGGTTAGTAACCGTAATCAACTTCGCATAGAACGGTTGTGGTAACTGTTCTATGTACTTAGCTGCATCTTGCAAGAAGATTTTATCCTTCATACCATAGCCAATGTTGTAGTTGGCATTATCAGCATCTTTGTAATATGGCTTACTAAAGAAGTAATCATATCCCCAAGACTTATAGGTATTATCACGATTCCAGAATGAAGCGACGTCACCGTGGAAGGCAGCCGTTGTATAGCCCTGTTGGTCAAGCCAGGCCGGTACTGCTTGATACGTGTTTGACGTACCATAGTTAACCATCGCTGACCCTGAAGCGGTTCCAAACAGTCCGGTCTCCAACATCATTTCAGCATCAGCTGTCTTTCCTTGACCAACTTCATTGTAGAAATTATCAAATGCTAATGTGTTTTGATCGTGGTAGAACTTATTAAGGTTAGGTGTTACCTCTACCCCGTTAACTTTGTAATCAATCAAGAATTGCTGGAATGATTCCAAGTGGAACATAATCACATTCTTGCCCTTCTCCTTACCGAAGTAAACAGAATTCTGCAATGTACTATTGTTCTTCACGAATTGCTTAATCTTATCCAAGTCAGAGGCTTTCGCTTCCTTCTTAACATCTGCCGTTTGCTTCGTCTTAAAGACGTTGTAGGCCGCGTATTCATTCAAGCCCAAATACTTAACAATGTAGTTGTTATCAAACGTTCGCGTCAGTAGGCCTGATCGATCCTTTGATGAGATACCATAGCCAACCAGCATCAATAAGATACCAAACACAGTTGTCAATGCGGCAAATCGCTTTTGTACAGCCGTCTTGTCGACCTTAATGACCTTCGTCAATAACAAAACAATCAACACAACAATATCCAAAAAGACCAGGAAATCTGATCCTTGAATAATACCTGCGATTGACTTGCTCAAGTTATTTTCAACTGAGCCACCAGAGTTCATGATATTCAACGACAAAAAGTCGGAGAACTCACGATAGTACAGGATATTAGCAAACAACCAAATCGTCTGTACTAAATTGATCAACAACATCAACCAGTAGGCAATTCGTCCACGGAAGTAAAGCGCAATCCCCAGCAAAATAATTGCTGTTGGAATTGGATTCAAAAATAGCAAGAACTCTTGCAAAGATCCGCTAACTCCCAGTGAAAATTTCGTCTTATATGCCCAGTAGGTTTTCAACCAAACCAAGAACACGGACAACAAGAAGAAGCCAACCGTTGAGTTAAAGTCCGGCCACCATTTTTTGATAGCTGAAATTACTCGTTGCATTTTATTACGCTCCATTTTATCTCGAACGGTAATCCGTTCTTAAATTATATTCTTTCAGTATACAGCTGTTCCATTAACGAAACATAAAAGAGACTTAATGATACCAACTTTTCGTCACAGTTTTAAAAGGTCTCCTTAAAGTCCTGCAACGCTTCATAGATATCGATTGCAACCAAATCTGCGTCATCAAACGCAAAACGTCGGTTATTATCACGTAGTCCCTCAACTGCAAATGTTTGTGATGGCCGATCATACATGACTGTAACAACTGTGACCCCGAATGCATCAAAATGTCTTATTTGCACATCATCACGGTCATCGACCATCATGGCACGAATACGTTGAGCGATTTGTACCAAATCACTTTCTCGACTCACTCTTTTCCTCTTTCTATCTTATCGGCACTTAAGCTGAAGGCTAGGATGCCCGCAAACATCCCCATATAGTAGGTAATCAGGCGCCAAATCGCCATGGCAAATACAAGCAACGCCGCATTCGGCAAGAACTGTGCGAATAACATCGCAAAACCAGCCTCGGCGCCACCCGTTCCACCTGGAATCGGAAACAGCGAAATGACCATGACAATCAGAATATGAAAAGCCGTTACCAAGATAACGTTAACATGTGGTACGCCTAATCCTAACAGGATGAAGTACGGGATTAGGTAATAAACCAGCATTTGGAAGAACGTTACCACGATGGCCCGCCACAAAGCTGGCCAATCATGACTCATCCGGACACTTTCTTGATGGAAATTTACAATTTTGGCATCAACCGTTTCCCGCCAGGCAGTCGCTTTATCCGGTTTAAACCGTTGAATCGGCTTAAACAGCCACTGCACCAACGTATTAGTTAGCGCTGGCCAATACATGACTAACAACAAACCAACAATAACTGCCAAATGCACCAAAAATCCTAAAATCACAAATATTGCCCAAGCATGAAGCTTATCCGCTATATATTGGTAACCAATTACCAATGCCAAGATAAAGTTCACGACAATCATGCCTTGATAAACAACAAATTTCATTAACAGAATTGAACCGGCACGCCCGGGGTCGATGCCGGCCTGTGCCATTGTAATCATCTGCATTGGCTGACCGCCGGTGGCAAACGGTGTAATCCCATTACCAAACTGTTCAACCAATGGCACCCGAATGGCATCCTTCCAGCTTAATTTCTCATGTGCATCGTTAACAAAGACCTTAACAACCACTGCCTCAAGCAACAAATAGATCACCATAGCGCCGACGGCAACCAGGAGCCACCACCAGTTAGTCTGCCGTAAATCCTGAGCAAACTCATGCAAATTCACCGTACGAAATGACCAGTAAAAGATACCTAAGCCGATTAACAGCATAATAACAAAAACAATCCCGTTACGTTTTGTCATCTAGCTACCTCTTTCCTAATGCAGCCTGTTCCGTGTAGAACTTTTGCCAGATATCCGCGACATAGTCGGCCGAATAGCGCTCTGAAGCCGCGAGTGCCTGTTCTGACAAACGTTGACGCAAATCTGAATTGGTCGCTAAGTTGGCAAGTTCTTGTTGCATATCCGATTTATCTTTAGCCGGCAAATAGTAGCCGGCAATAATTGCCCGGTACAAATCCAAGTCGCGCAAGACTGTCGGTGTCCCTGTGCTAAATGCTTCCAACGCTGACATTGGGAACAATTCAGAATAACTTGGTAATAAGAAAACGTCAGCAACGTTGTAATACCCGTTAATGACTGCGCGATCCACAATCCCTGGGAATTTTAGATTAGCTGGTGGATCAGCGAGGACCTTTTTCAATTCATCATAACCTGCTGTAATTGAGCCAAACGAAAAGCCCCCAACCCAGACAAAAGTCCACTGCGGATTTTCTCGTGCCAGTGCAATGAAGTCCCAAATCCCCTTGCGTTCTTGAATTTGGCCAACCCCCAACACCACAAACGCCTCTTGGTCGATGCCAAACTGCTGACGTAACGTCTGCTTTTGATCCAGTGGCAACGGATGGAATTGCGTTTTGGTAACAAAATTTGGAATATAGGTAATTTTGTCCCGCTTAACGCCTAAGGCCACCAGCTTCTCAATGAACGTTGGATTAACGACAACAATGTGATCCATGCGCTTGTAGAACGCCATCACATACCAGTAGAAAATATTTTTAACCGGCCAATGCAACAAGATTGACCCGTCCAATGTTTCAGGTAAGAAGTGTACGTACCCGACCTTTTGACCACGTCCTGGCAAGAAGGTATTCAGGTAGAACCAAAAATCAATTGTATGATAATGACTCACGTCAGCTGGCGCCAATGAATTAAAGCGTAATTTAAAGCTGTCTTTAAAACGGGCCGTTAGTAAATTAACCAACTCGCGGTACGCTGAACCCACCCCTTGACCTGGAACGGTTTCAGCTGATGAAAACATCGTTATTTTAATCATGAGTTATCACGCCGGAAGGGATTGCGAAGCAAGAATGTCTTTGAGTACTCAACGTCATTTGCTTCAGCTGCTTCCGTATCCTCCTCTTCATGGTAGACTGCCAATGCTTCTGCGTAAAAATCAATCACCCGCTTACCAAAGGTCCGTTCATCAATTTCATGCAGTACTTGTTGGCGGGCGTCCGGATTACCAATAACTGTCCCCATCTCTTTTGCCTGCAAGTACGAGACCATCGGTTCTAATAATTGAAAGCTATCATCAACCAGTTGCCCAATATTTTTATCGGTCACAATCGTGTCTAAGTACGGACTGTGAATGGCAACAACCGGCGTATCAGCCGTCATGGCTTCAATAAAAGTCAGTCCTTGCGTTTCTGATACTGAAGCAGAGACAAACACGTCCCCCATCTTGTAGTAGCCATAAACGTCATTATGATTAACTTCACCAGTAAAAATAACATGATCCGTAATTTCCAAGGCCGAAACGTGTTCCTGGAGGGCTTCCATGGCTGGACCGCCACCGACAATCACGAACTTTGCTTCAGGCACTGTTTCTAACGCCTCCGCAAAAACCGATAAGGCGTCATCCAAGTTCTTTTCAAACGCGACGCGCCCAAGCGACAAGACAACCGGCGTGTCTGGATCCAAGCCTAACTCAACCCGCAACTTAGCGCTTGTGTCTTCATTAGCCCCATGTAGCACATTAACGCCGGTCGGAATGATTTCGATCGGTGCTTTCACCTTATACTTGGTTAATGTGTCGTAAGTTTGGCGTGATGGTGAGATAATTCCTGTCATCCCCGCCATAAAATTGCGGGCAATCACAGCGACACTACCCGGCCGAATGATTTTACCATTCGCAATATAGTGCAAATAATCCTCGTAATTTGTATGAAACGTATGTACGACCGGAATTTTCAGTTGGCGGGCAACAAACTTACCAATGACGCCCAACGAAAATTCAGTTTGCGTGTGCACTAAATCCAATTCCAATTTCTTCGCTAATTGCACCGCTTGAATGGCCCCACGATACGTAATCCGACGATCCTTAAAGCCCACAAAAGGCAGACTCGCAAACCGATATACGTTAGGTTCCAGGGTGCCTTTTTTTACCTTCGGATCGGTAGACGTAAAAATATACACTTTATGTCCGTTGGCTTCTAATTGACGACGCAACGTTTGAATTGACGTTGCAACACCAGAAACCTGCGGGAAATAAGTGTCCGTGAATAATCCGATATTCATAGTTGGTCACCTTTCACAAATAGTCTTATGGTCCATTTTATCAACAAAGGCCAATTTTGGGGACATTTCGCCGTTAGCCTTAGCTAAATATTAACTGGTGAAAAAATAAGCGCCTCAACAACCTAAAAAACCAGTCCACACTGGAACTGGTTTTTTGTGATTAATTGTTTGGTTGCCAAGCTTGCGGATCTTGACGCCACTCTTGGAGCGTTGCCAAATCCGACGCTTGAATAGTCCCTGTTTGCTGTGCCACCGTTAACAACGTCGTGTAGTTCGTTAGCGCGTTAAACGGGGTCTGCGCTTCGCCAAAGTTTTGCGTTGCTGCTGGCAGTTCGTAACTGAAGATGGCGCTAACGCCTAATACTTCCGCACCAGCCGCTCGGGTCGCTTTAACTGCCCCCAATACCGATCCGCCCGTTGAAATCAAATCATCAATCAGGACGACCTTTTGTCCAGGTCGCACAACCCCCTCAATTTGTTGACCAGCCCCGTGGTCCTTCGGCTTTGACCGGACATACACCATTGGCAAATCTAGTACTTCTGCCACCCAGGCCGCATGTGGAATACCGGCGGTTGCCACACCGCCAATCACCTGTACATCTGGATATTCACGCTTAATCAACTCTGCCAATCCTTGCGCAATCAACCGACGAACAGCCGGAAAGCTGATTGTCGTGCGATTGTCAGTATAAATTGGACTCAAAATGCCCGAAGCCCAGGTAAACGGTACCGTCGGTTGAAGCTTGACCGCTTCGATTTTAAGCAATGCCGTGGCAACTTCTGTTTGATAATCTGTCATCATTATTCCCCCTGAAATTCAGCGACCACGCGCTGATACGCTGCAACTGGATCTGGCGCTTGCGTTATCGACCGTCCGACAACAATACCGTTCGCCCCCATTTCACGTGCACGCGCTGGTGTAACAACGCGATTTTGATCACCGACTGCATCCCCAGCTAAGCGAATACCTGGTGTAATCGATAAAAAGTCAGTTGATGTCGCTTCATGGATTGCTTGTGATTCGAATGCTGACGAGATTGTGCCAGCAAAACCAGCTGTCGCAGCCAGTTGCGCTAAATGAACCACACTCGTTAATAATGGTACCGTCACAAGTTGTGTCGCTTGCATTTCTTGTTCTGAAAAAGACGTTAACTGCGTAATTGCTAATAATTTAGGCACCTGACCATTAACCAATGTGGCACCGGCTACGGCACCCTCCCGAGCAGCTGCCATCATCCGAACACCACCGGCTGCGTGAATCGTCAAATAGTCAACGCCCAGCTGGGCCAAATGATTCGTCGCTTGGGCCACGGTATTTGGAATATCGTATAACTTCAAATCCAAAAACACAGTGAAGCCAGCCGCTTTTAGTTGGCGAACAATCGCTGGCCCTTCACGATAAAACAAGGCCATCCCCACTTTTACCGCTGGCCGGACATCAGCCGGAAACTGCTCTAGAAAGGCCATTGTTTCCTGCGCGTTGGAAAAATCCAACGCAATAAATACTGGTTTTGTCATCATCTCTCCTAATGCGTCGCTTCCCAAGCCGTAACGGGTAGTGGGAACTTTGCCACCGCCCCAGTAACATCACGCACCGTGTCAAACCCATATTTATCAAGGGCCGCTGGTAAAGCCGCAATTAACTTGGGAATAAATTGCTTATCTTCAGCTGTTTTCGTGCCAATCTGCACAGCGGACGCACCGGCCAGCATTAACTCAAGGGCCGCATCAATTGAATCAACCCCGCCGACGCCAATGATCGGAATATCAACCACCGAAGCCGCTTCCCAAATCATTCGCACAGCAATTGGGTGGATGGCTGCTCCTGACATACCACCAGTACCACGGTACAAGCGTGGTTGGCGCGTGGCCAAATCAAGGCTCATACCAACCACCGTATTAATCAGCACTAATCCATCCGCCCCTGCATTAGCAACCGCTTTAGCAATCGGTTTTATATCCGTCACATTTGGTGATAATTTAGCGTACAACGGCTTATCCGTCACCTCACGAACGGCGGCAACTACTTCAGCTGCCGTTTCCGGATCAACACCAAATTCCATTCCACCTTTATCGACGTTTGGGCATGACAGATTAAGCTCCAGTGCCTTAATATAATCAATCCGATCAAACACTTTGGCTAACGTTTGATATTCTAAGACCGTTTCACCAGCTACTGAAATCATCACTGGTAGATCTGGTAAGGCCGTCGCCAGTTCAGGCAGTACTTCATTAGCGACCGATGCCATCCCTGGATTAGCCAAACCAACTGAATTCATAATGCCACTATCAGTGCCAATGACCCAAGGCTTTGGATTACCACGACGCGCTTCTACCGTTGTCGTCTTTAAGACCAACGCGCCCATTTCATTTAAGTCAAAATCTTGCAAGTGATCCAAGCCGTACATAAATGCCCCTGATGAAGGCATAAAGGGATTCTTTAGCTCCAATCCTGGCAATGATACTGAATAACGTGTTTCTTCCATGTTAATTCTCCCCAAATAACTGTCTAGGCCATTGCTGTAACCGCAAACCCTTGTGATTCCAAAACGCGAAGCAACGCGCCCACCGTGTCGAATGCCGTAAAGAGTGGGACTGCATTTTCAATGGCCGCATGTCGAATCCGTTGGCCATCACTAATCGTAGCGCCATCTTGACGTGTTGTATTAATCGCAATTTGTAGGTGTCCGTTTCGCAATGCTGATACCGCATTATTATCAGATTCATTGATCTTATCAAGAATCTCAACGGCTAACTGATTATCACGCAGGTAAGCTCCTGTCCCTGCCGTCGCAACCAATTGGAAACCTAAGTCGGCAAAACGTTTAGCCAACACCAGGGCTTCTTCCTTATCTTCGTCAGCAACTGTCAATAGCACGTTACCGAACGTTGGGACCTTGATGTTTGACGCTTCAAACGCCTTGTATAGTGCTTTTTCAAACGTCGTGTCGGATCCCATTACCTCCCCGGTTGATTTCATTTCTGGTCCCAGCAATGAATCAACTTCGGGCAACTTGGTGAATGAGAAAATCGGTGCCTTAACGTGAACCGTTGTTGGTTCAGGTACCAAGCCAGTTGTTAAGCCGAGGTCTGCTAAACGTTGACCTAGCATCACTTGCGTTGCCAATTGCGCCAACTGTAAATGCGTGACCTTCGAAATAAATGGCACTGTTCGTGAGGCGCGTGGATTAACTTCGATGACATACGCCGTATTATCATGAATGACAAATTGGACGTTCATCAATCCAACGGTCTGCAGTGACTTGGCTAATGCGATTGACGCTGCCACCATTTCATCCTTAACCTTTTGGCTAAGTGTCTGACTTGGGTAAACCGACATTGAGTCACCAGAGTGCACACCGGCGCGTTCGATGTGTTCCATAATGCCTGGAATCACAACCGTCTCACCATCGGATAATACATCTACTTCAGCTTCGGCCCCTACTAAGTAAGAATCGATTAGAACTGGGTGATCATTTGAGACCTTCACTGCCCGCCCCATATAGTCGGTCAATTCAGCCGCATTGGTCACAATTTCCATCGCACGACCGCCCAACACGTATGAAGGCCGAACCAAGACAGGATAGCCAACTTCTTCAGCTGCTGCCAAAGCGCCCGGCACCGTCGTTGCCGTCTTACCAACCGGTTGTGGCAGTTGCAGAGACTTAATCACTTGATCAAAGGCTTCACGATCTTCCGCACGATCCAGATTTTCAACCGTCGTCCCCAAAATATTGACACCACGCGCCGCTAATGGGGCTGCTAGATTAATCGCCGTTTGACCACCGAACTGAACGACCACCCCAAGCGGTTGCTCATGGTCGATGACATTCAGAACATCTTCCAACGTGAGCGGTTCAAAGTACAACTTGTCCGAGACTGAAAAGTCTGTTGACACCGTTTCAGGGTTTGAGTTCATGATAATTGCCTCATACCCAGCTGCTTGAATCGCCTTCACCGCATGCACCGTGGCATAGTCGAACTCAACACCTTGACCAATGCGAATTGGACCGGAACCCAACACCAATACACTTGGCTTCTCACTCACAACTGATTCATCTTCCTGTTCAAAAGTTGCATAATAATATGGCGTTTGTGAGGCAAATTCAGCCGCCACCGTATCAACCATCTTGTAGACTGACTGCAACTGTAACTGTTGCCGGCGCTGGCGAATATCGTCCATCGTCATCCCCCAAATGTCCGCAATCGTTTGATCAGCAAACCCATTCCGCTTAGCCAATGCTAACGTGTCAGCATCGCCGACTTCATGCGTAAGTTGTGTTTCAATCTCAATCAAATGCAGCACTTTGTCTAAGAAAAATTCATCAATTTGCGTCGCTGCATGTAATTCGGCCAGCGTGACACCCCGACGGAATAACTCGCCAATCATAAACAGCCGATCATCACGGGCTGGCATTAACATATCCACTAACTCAGCAGTAGCCAGGTTCTCAAACCGATTGTCACGCAAACTGAGCGCCCCAATTTCCAATGAACGAATTGCCTTATTCATGGCCTCTTCGATGTTACGGCCAATCGCCATAACTTCACCAGTTGCCTTCATTTGCGTCCCCAAACGGCGGTCAGCGTTGGCAAATTTGTCGAACGGCCAACGCGGAATTTTAACGATCACGTAGTCGAGGGCTGGTTCAAACTGTGCCATGGTCGTACCAGTAACTGGGTTAATAATTTCATCCAACGTGAGTCCAACCGCAATCTTGGCGGCCATCTTCGCGATTGGATACCCGGTTGCCTTTGAAGCCAAGGCTGATGAGCGCGACACACGTGGGTTCACTTCGATGATGTAGTACTGGAACGACTCTGGGTTCAGTGCCATTTGAATATTCACACCACCCTCAATCTTGAGCGCTCGAATAATTTTCAAAGCTGCATCACGCATCATTTGCAGTTCACGATCAGATAAGGTTTGCACCGGTGCGACCACAATCGAATCACCCGTGTGAATACCAACTGGGTCAAAATTTTCCATTGATGCCACAATTAAGGCGTTATCAGCCGCATCACGCATCACTTCGAACTCGATTTCCTTAAAGCCAGCAATTGATTTTTCAATCAATACTTGTGTCACTGGTGACAATTCCAAGCCATTTGCCGCAATCTCAGCCAATTCAGTTGGTGTGGCCGCAATCCCCCCACCAGTTCCACCGAGGGTGTACGCCGGGCGCACAATCACCGGGTACCCATGCGTTGTCGCAAACGTTAACGCATCATCGACCGTCGTGGCAATCGTTGACTCAGGAACCGGTTCATGAAGCCGATCCATTAAATCTTTAAACGCCTCACGATCTTCCGCCTCTTCAATCGCCGTTAATTTTGTACCGAGTAACTCGATGCCCATTTCGGCCAAGATACCTGTTTCAGACAAATCCTTGGCTAAGTTCAGTCCTGTTTGGCCACCCAAGGTTGGCAAAATGGCATCTGGCCGTTCCTTCCGAATGATGCGCTCCAAAAACTCCAACGTTAGCGGTTCGATATAAACACGGTCGGCCATTTCCGCATCTGTCATAATGGTGGCGGGGTTCGAGTTTACCAAGACAACCTCATACCCTTCCTCTTTCAAAGACATCGTTGCTTGCGTACCAGAATAATCAAACTCAGCCGCTTGACCAATCACAATGGGTCCTGAACCAATCACTAAAATCTTTCGAATATCTGTACGCTTAGGCATGTTGCACTCCTTGCTTTTCGTTGGCAATCATCTGCAAAAAATCATCAAATAAATACTCAGCATCGTGAGGACCTGGTGCTGCATCTGGGTGAAATTGTACCGAGAAGGCTGGTCGGTTCGTCAACTGTAATCCTTCAACTGTGTGGTCGTTAATTTCTTCATGGGTTATTTCTAACTTCGTATCAACAATCGATGCCGCATCAACGGCATAACCATGATTTTGCGACGTAAAATCAATTCGGCCAGTGTTCAAATTGCGAACCGCGTGGTTAAAGCCGCGGTGACCAAACTTTAATTTGTAAGTTTCTGCGCCATTGGCTAAAGCAAACAATTGGTGACCTAAGCAAATACCCATCAATGGCAAGCGATCCTGCAACGTGCGGATAACCGGCAAGACCCCCTCGACTGATTCAGGGTCACCCGGTCCGTTTGAGAGTAACACCCCGTCTGGGTTAGTATCCAAAATTGTTTGGGCATCTACTGTCGCTGGGAAAACCGTCACATTGACACCTCGCTTGGCTAACGCGCGTAAAATTGAGTTTTTCAACCCAAAATCAATCATCGCAATTGACACGCCATCCGTTGGATTAACGTACGTCGTTTGCGTCGTTACCTCAGCAACCTGTCGATCTGACAAAGTCGTATCCGCCAAGGTTGCCAGTACGTCTGGGGTCACTTCATCAACAATCGTGGCCTTCATGACACCGTGCTCCCGAATTTCTTTGGTTAACGCGCGCGTATCAATGCCCGTAATCCCTGGTAAATCCATTTTCTCTGCCCATTCCGCCAATGACATTTGAGAACGCCAATTTGACGGGCGTCGGGCAATTTCATGAGCAACAATTGCACTTGCAGCCGGACGGAGCGATTCAAAATCATCCCGGTTAATGCCGTAGTTGCCAATTAAAGGGTACGTGAAAGTCAAAATTTGGCCATGGTATGACAAATCCGTCAGTGACTCTTGATACCCTGACATCCCTGTATTAAAAACAACTTCACCCGTGACTGGCTTGGTTGATCCAAACCCTTCACCCGCATAAACTGATCCGTTTGCTAAAACTAAGTAGCGCTTCATAACTCCCCCTCTGCTTGATAAGCAATTCGACCGGCAACTAATGTTAGTCGCGTTTGCCCATAGACAACTTCCCCAATAAACGGCGTATTCACACCCTTAGACAAGAAATCTTGCGCATTAATTTGATATGGTGTTTCTAAATCGAACAATGCCAAGTCCGCGCGTTCACCGACAGCAACCTGTTTTGGTGCCTCTAACTGGAATGCATCAATTGGTGCTGCGTTCATCCAAGTTAACAATTGGGCTAACGTCGCAATACCAGGTTTAACCAAGTGCGTGTACAACAACTGAAAACTGGTTTCAATCCCAGTAATACCAAATGCCGCTCCGATGAATGACCGTTCCTTCTCAGCCACACTGTGTGGTGCATGATCAGTCGCGACCATATCGATAGTGCCGTCCAACAATCCGGCAATAACCGCCGCCCGATCTGCCGGCGCACGGAGTGGTGGATTCATTTTGAACAAGGCATCATCCCCAGTAATATCAGTTTCATCCAACAATAAGTGATGTGGTGAGACTTCGGCTGTGACATGAATCCCGTTTTGTTTCGCTAACCGCACCAAGGCGACAGATTCTTTCGTTGATAAATGTGCGACGTGATAATGGACGCCAGTTGCTTGCGCCAACATGAGATCACGCGCAAGTTGTGCGGATTCAGCAAGCGGATTAATACCCGGCAAACCCAGTTCAGCTGACCGTGCCCCCAAATTCATTACCCCGCCTTTGACTAACGATTCATCTTCAACGTGCGCTACTAGTGGGCGATTCACCTTGGCCGCGGCCGTCATTGCATCAAGCATGGTGGCTGCAGTTTGCACCCCTTTACCATCATTAGTGAAGGCGATTGCGCCTGCAGCAGCCAATGCTGGCAAATCACCAATTTCGTCAGCGGTTAATCCTTCAGAAATCGCACCATACTGCGCAATGTGGACAACACCTGCTGCTTGATTACGCGCTTGGACAGTTTCAAACGCTGATAAAGTAGCTGGTACGGGGTTCAAATTAGGCATCGCTGCCACGGTCGTAAAGCCACCACGGGCCGCTGCGCGAGACCCCGTTGCAATCGTCTCTTTGTATTCAAAACCTGGTTCGCGAAAATGGACGTGAATATCAACCAAACCAGGTGTTAATAATTGGCCCGTTGCTTGAATAACGCGGTCAGCCGTCACATCAAGTTGTGGGGCGACTGCCGTAATCGTATCGTCAGTCACCAAGACATCTCGCGTGACCAGTTGGTCAGCCTCTAAAATTTGAGCTTGCTTAATCAAAAGTGTTGTCATTATTCTCCCCCTCGTGCGATTGCCGCCAAAATTGCCATGCGTGCATAAACACCGTTGGTCATTTGTTCAAAAATACGTGATTTCGGTGCCTCCACCAACTCATCAGCAATTTCAACGCCCCGGTTAACTGGCGCAGGGTGCATGATAATTGCCTGTTCCTTCAACCGTCCATATCGTTCACGTGTTAGTCCATGTAAAGCATGGTAGCTAGTGGCTGAAAAATTCGTGTTTTCATCTGTATCTAAGCGTTCGTGCTGAACACGCAAGAGCATCAACACATCAACCTTTTCTAGTTCTGTATCAAGCCCCGTGTACGTGCCATAGGTGTCGAATTCGCTTGGATACCATGCCTTGGGTCCACCAAATGTCACCGTTGCCCCAAGGCGTTGCAGAACCGCTGCGTTTGACCGAGCAACGCGTGAATGTGCTAAGTCACCAACGATACGGATATTTAATCCTTCAAAGTGACCAAAATTCTCATAGATCGTCACCAAGTCCAACAAACTTTGTGACGGATGCTGGCCACTACCATCACCAGCATTGACCAGTTGTGGCATCCGCTCTGATTGCTCAGCGACCAGCGGTTGATACCAGTCATTGATATGATGACGTAGAACAACCACGTCAACACCAACAGACCCTAATGTCTTTAATGTATCCGACAAGGTTTCACCCTTTTGCGTGGAACTCGTTTGCGGATCAATTGCAATCCGTTGCCAGCCTAGTTTTGTCTCTGCAACCTGAAAGCTAGTGTGCGTCCGGGTTGAATTTTCAAAGAATAGGTTGGCCACTAATTTAGGCGTCTGCGTCGGTTGACGTTTGCCCTGTTTGTAGGCTAGTGCTTCAGCAATCATGTCTTGAATTGTCGTGAGTGGCAACTCGTTCAAGTTAACAAAGTTTTGCATGGTGACTCCCTTTCTGTGCACAAAAAAACCTCGTGAATCAGTGATTCACGAGGTTTTGCTTCTGGTTAGTTTTTAGGCGGACTGATACAGTTATCCCCTTAAATTCCCCCAACCAACGGCAACCCTTCATAGCCTCACTGGACTACTTTTTAAAAGGTTATTTGTTGTTGCATTTAATATAGCACTCGTAAGTAAAATGGTAAACAAGGCCAATTTTACTAGTTAACAAATTTAAACGTTTTACGTGTTGCTCTATCACGCTTTACCTTTTACTTTACATTTTCATTACAAAACAAAAAACCACCTGATCGGTTATCAAGTGGTTATCAATTAGCTAATTTGTGGTTCACGGGCCATATAAACATCATCATTCACTCGGATGCGGTGGCCCCGTAATTGGAATTCTTCCACGCCTTGTGAGATAAACTTTGTTAGTTGCATCTTACCGACGTGCAAATAAGTTGCCAGTTCAGCTTGGGTCCTGAATCGGTGTTCACCATCGACTTCATAACGCCATTCATTTGCTGCATTTTGCCATTGCTCATGTGCCCAAGCAACCACTTCTGGATGGTCTAAATCACCACCATACTTGGCTGCGCGCTTCATCATCTCTGGAATCCAATTCATGTCCCTTACCTCTCTTTTCTAAGCACATCCTGTTTCTCGTTTTGCTATGTACCTAGAGTAAGGTATCCCCTGCCATTTCAGCCAAAAAGTGCAAAAAAGACACAAATTTCACCATTTTGTTCAGCCTGTCAAGCTAATGGTTTTATGAATTGTCATTTTGTCGGGGTATTTGCCCCTTTTAAAACTGTCGCAAAGTGATGCTTCAATGTATCAGCAATGAAATTTCTGTTTTTTGGGAACAGCGGTTTGCCCGTTAAAACTTGATAATCGGTCACAAACGTTTCGAACGCCGCCAACCCCGCGACCGGATTGGTAAACATCATCTCGTAGTAGTTAAAGACGTCGACTCGCCAGCGCCAAGTGGCAAAGTGGAAAATTTGCGGATCACGCTCCCGTTCGCCAGCAACCACGGTCATGATTTTATCAAAATCTGCTCGTTGGTTTAAAATGACGGCCTTCAGTAAAGAATACTCGGCATTATTCAGAACTGAACTAATTGGTGCTCGAAATACATTGCGATGGTGCATATACTCATCTGCAATCCGCAGGCGTTTAATCACCATCTCAACATCATCAATGTCGATAAATGAATACATCACTAGCCGATGCTCCGCTTCATGCCATTCATCCAGTTTTAATAAGTAGTCCGTAATTGTCCGTGCTAAGTCTAATTGCACAATGCTCGTCGGATCAAAATCAGATAGTTGTTGGTTGACATAGACTTGAAATTCAAGTGCTGTTTCATAATCAGCATTACTATGCGAGATCTCATAATGATCCAAAGCCTCTGTTACCACTGTTTGATAGTCGGTTGGATCCACCAAGAATGCTGCGAAACGTTCCCGCGCGCGGGACGTTGGATTTTTAAAGAAGAACACCGTTAAATCAGCAGGCAACAACCGTAAGTAGGTCATCATTTCGAACAAATCATTTAAGCGAATGACCACGTCCTGATGCATAATACGATATAACTTTGACCGCGTGATGCCGTATTGTTCTAACTCGCTCCCGGTAATTCGTTTCCCTTTCAACAAAATTTGGAGCGCATCGCCAAAGTTATCTGCTAACTTTGCTGACTGAATATGATCATAATCTGTCGTAAACATCGACTTACCATTAACAGCCATGTGTGAACGTTTCATCGTTAAGGCTTGCCATAAACCAGGAAATGATAATGTATCGTAGGTTAATTTGATTTCAACCACCCCTCGCGTAATCGCAACATTTAACCAATTTCGGAATTGTTGCTCCGCTGCCGGACTATCAACTGTGTAGTATGCTTTCAACATCTTGGCAAATTCGCGGAGCATAAACAATTCAATATTTGACGGACGCGCAGGTTGATTTTCAATTGCCTCTAAAACAAACAGCATGGTTGGCCAAGATTTCAGCGAGGGACGTGTTAGATGAACCAAGGCATAATAATGAATCCGCAAAATGGTGAGATAAATCGGCATTGGCATGTAACCACTAAACAACCCGATGCTTTGCACAAAAATTTCATAGAGCCGATAAAAACGCTTAGGAGTTAATGATTCGGCAATCAACGAAAATAGTTGCATCTCAAAGAACGTGAAGACCCGATAATTTTTTAGTTCATCATAGAGTGCCGTCACATCCGGTTTACAATCAGCATCGTTTTTGTAGGCCACCAAGTAATTAAAGGCCAGACCATATTGTCGGTGTGCCACTAAATTAGACTGGGCATACTTAGCTTGTAGCATATCCCGAAACGTTTCCAACTGATTAACGGTCAAATTACGGGCACGCAATAAATTTAGATTATAGGGTTCTGGAATGACATCTGTATCAATCACCAACTCTGCAAAGGAGACCGTCAACAAATCCATCAAAATTTGCAAATCACGAATCGACAAATCTCGTTCACCACGCATGTACGCAAAATATTTACTCTTTGAAATGCCATTCGCCACAATTGTTTGAACCGACACCTGTTTGTTGCGTCTTATTTCATTAATTCTTTCAGCCAATGTCTGCGTCATCCGCGTTTCCCCCAATCATGAACTTCCTTAATTACTAGGATACGGGACATTTTTGAAAAAACAGTATATTTTGTTTCACTTTTAGCACCATTTATTTATAACAAACGTCTTAATCCTATAATAAGGACAACATCTTGAGAAAGCGAGTTTATCATGAATCAATCAAACTGGTTATTTAATGAAACAACAACAATTACTAACGCCTTTCAACAAGCCCACTTATCACTGAGCCACACAAATAAGGCTAAACAAAAGTAACAAAAAACCCGGTCTGGCGTATCTGCCAGACCGGGTTTAATTGTTTAACTAACTTGATTCTCAGTTAGGATTTTTTGGATAACATCATCCATTTCGGGCGTCTTAGTCCATTCGGTGTATTCTTTGATGGCAACCATCTCAGGTATTTCAAAATGTTCATTAACGTACTTTTCGTATTTTTCAACGTTTCCTGAGTGAGGAATGTTAATTTTTAAAATACGAACTGATTGAATCATCCCCTGTTCAGCGGCGTATTCGGCTTGACCATTGTGCAAAAGATTGCCAATTTCCTTATAAGTCGATCCGTCGTTACGGGTAATCTCCTCAATAATATCAAGCGTTTGATAATCCGCAGCCATGTTCTTAATCCACTCCTACTTCTGCACGAACAACATCAACGATGCGATCAACATAGGCCCCAACCAATTCTTCGGTTTGGGCTTCTGCCATCACACGCAACAAATCTTGCGTACCTGAAGGACGTACCAAAACGCGACCGTTGTCACCCATTTCGGCTTCTACTTCAGCAATCACTTGCTTAATCGCTTCGTTCTCTAGCGCAGCCTTCTTGTCTTGGACCTTCACATTAACCAACTTT
>NZ_JBJMBA010000021.1:0-20237 GCF_045799135.1 Weissella sp. MSCH1
CTGTTCCAGTACCGATAGTCTTACCATCTTTATCCGTCAAGACAATTGTGTCACCAGGCGTTCCCGTACCAGTAATTGGATCAGAACCTGGCTTCATTGGATCGATAGTTGGCTTGTGTTCATCAGCGACGAAGTCGGGCGTTGAACCGTTAGAAGTCACATCAAAATAAACATTCGTAGAATCAGTTGTACCATTAAATATATTTATATTGATAATATCACCAGTGGTAACCAAAGCATTAAAAGATTCAGCTCCTTTATTTAAATCAATAGCTGATTGATTTAGTCCATCAGTATTAATAGTTAAAGGCAATGTAGCTTGTGTATCTCCGAGTAGTGAAACACTGGCAAGATTACCTAAAATACCTGTGCCTGCATTTATAACTGTACGTACTGCTGTTACCGCTGTTCCTAAGGTCCCTTTCAAAACTGATAACGTAGTGTTAGCAGTTCCAATTGCCAGACGTTGTGGAGCTGCTAGAAGTGGATTAGTACTATATCCATTAGTAGGATACACTTCTAATGACACGATTAAGTCTTGGATATGCGTCAAAACATCATTAATTTTATTTTGTAGTACTTGACCCAACCCATCATTCAAGTCAATTGAAACAATGTTTCCATCTGGTCCCAATTTCATTACTACATTGAAATTAGATTGATCAACAGTAATAGCATCATTCAATAAATTATTAATTGCAGCGACAGTTGTTTGCAATCCATTTACTGGCTTACCATCCGAACCTAAAATAATATTTCCATTGCTATCTTTGGCAACTAGGCTGGCTCCTACTGTTGATGAGGCTAAATTAAGAGCATTAGATACACTTGTATTAAATGTATTAACTGCTACTTGAAGTGATGACAATGCTGTACTCAATATTGGAACTTGATCAAGCCTAACAGAAACGCTAGTGCTTACTGCCGCCTGCCCGTTTAATGTTACTTTACCCACCAATTCCTTAGGTATTGATAGCGCAAAAACTTTATTACCGGAACCAATAAGAGTAGATTCCACCGGCTTATTTCCTGTTATATTAAAATCAATATCCTTACTACCACTATCATTCTTTAAAGCTGTGCCTTCGGAGCTCTTACCACCTGAAACAGTACCACTATTATTTGTTACTGTAACATTATCTAAAATAGATCCCTGAATCAACGCCATTTTTTCAATAGATTTACGCGTATCTAATTCACTTAATATTTTATTGGTTAATGTAATGTGTTTATCTGACACAGGTATCTGTACTGCTTCTACTGCCGAACTTGCGGACTCCGATACAGGTGCCTGAGCTGATTCTACTGCTGAGCTTGCGGACTCCGATACAGGTGTCTGAGTTGCTTCTACTGCCGAGCTTGCGGACTCCGATACAGGCCTTATCGACACAAAGCTATTTTTTTCTATATGTGCTTGAATTGTTGAATCAGCCTTGGCTGATGTACTAATCATTCCTACACTAATAAATGATGTTAAAGCAATGGAGCTATACAGCCATAACTTTCCAGCTTTGTACATCTTATAGTGTACTTTTTTGTCTTGTATGCCCATTATTAATCCTCCTAAATGACGCTCCTGAACATTAAAGAAATCAAACATTAAACTTATCTTTAGCTCATATTCTCATAAGGTTTTTTTTTTTGCAATCAAAAAAATCGAGGTGTGTCTCGAAAGTTAAAGTAACTTTCGGTGTTTTTCTTTATGACTAAGACATCACAATAAATAAAATACAATGCAATCCTGGAATATATTTCAGGTAACACAATTAAAAAAGATGTTACTAAGCGTTATGTCACATACTATACAGCTTTCAAAAGGATGTTAGCGGCATATAAAATAATGGGGCTAGTGTGTTATAAATCGCCCCTGTAAAACACTATTAAAACAACCCCTAACAAACCAGAGTAATTTGTTAGGGGTTGTTTTTCATTTAAATGATATAATATAGCTTAAAATGCGGGGCTAAATTGAATAGTTAATCGTTGATTAGTAGCTTGGGCAATCTCTGATAACATTTTTGTTGAAGCATTCATCGACCCATTTTCAATGCGTGCGATCGTTGATTGTGGTTTACCAATCAGACTGGCAAATTCACGTTGACTCAACCCCATATTTTCACGCAGGTCATGAACTTTTACTGCCACCTCTAAATTGATATTTTCTTGCTCGACAATTTGTGCAAATTCGGGATTGTTTTTACTACGTTCAGAAATATAGACATCAAGTTTATTCATCGGTTTTCCTCCTTATTCAAATACTGATTGCGTCTATTTCGAGCAATTTGCTTTTCATTTTCAGGTGTCTTTTGCGTTTTTTTCGTAAAGGCATTAGTAATAATGTATTGACTACCTTTAACTTGAAAGTAAATAGCTCTTTGAATGTTTGAAGCTCGTTTAGAACGAATTTCATAGAGATTATTTTCTAGCTTTTTTACCCATAATTGTCTTTCCGCAACTAAGAGGCCATTATTTTCAATATTTTGAATGGTTGCAATTAGTTTAGCAGCATCTTTATCAGGTAATTGATCTAAGAACTGTTCAAATTCAGCCCAATCGTAATAATCAAACTCAAATTTTTCCATAACAACATGATAGCAAATACGCTATCGTTAATCAAATAATTAACTTTAAAGGTGTAGCTAATGGTGCAACAAATCGTACTACCAATCAAAGACTCAAATGTCTTAAAAATGGTGCAAGACACCTTACTAGATAGTTTTCGGGCGGGTCGCCGTAACTACACCATCTTTCAAGTTGGCAAAGTCACCTTGCTGCGGGTGAGTGATGTGATGACGTTAAAGAGATCCGATGTCTATAATCCAGATGGCTCTGTTAAACAGACGGCCTTTATTCATGATAAAAAAACAGGCAAAGCGAACACGTTATATTTAAAACCTGTTCAGCAAGACTTGCTGCAATATCATGATTGGATGGTCCAAGAAAATATTAATTCTGAATGGATATTTCCCTCAACAGCCAATTCTGATCGCCATATAACCGAGAAACAGTTTTATAAAGTGATGGCGCGTGTTGGTGATCTATTAGGAATCAACTACCTAGGTACTCATACCATGCGTAAAACAGGCGCCTATCGCGTTTATACGCAATCAAATTACAACATTGGTCTAGTCATGCACTTATTGAATCACTCAAGTGAGGCTATGACGCTTACTTATCTTGGCTTGGATCAAGCTAGTCGAGAGACTATATTAGATCAAATTGATTTTGGATAATGTTTAGTATTGATTGATTCGAGGACATTATTCATAGATTTTATGATGTTGCTGGTGATTAAGGCTATTTCAAAATGAGAACGCTTAAAAAACATTTTTATAGGATCAAATAGTACCGAAGTGTTCTTTATACAATCATGTGATTAAAAGCGCTACAATTTAGATACCACATAATTGAAAGGATTACAAAAATGACAATGAATTGGACAATCGTTGGAACAGGTGTTATTGCGCATGAAATGGCAACCGTATTTAATAAGAACAATCGAGAAATTTATGGCGTATTTAGTCGTAATGCAGACAAAGTAAAACAATTTGCTACCGATTATGGCGTTCTTCATCAATTTAATTCTCTAGATGATGTATTTTCTGATGACAAAGTTGAAGCTGTGTATATTGCTACGCCACACAATACCCATTTTGATATAGCAAAACAAGCGATTGAACATGGCAAACATGTACTCATGGAGAAAGCAATTACGTTGAATAAGGCAGATTTGGATCAACTTGAAGATTTGGCGCAACAGCATAACGTTATACTTTTAGAAGCAATGACTTTAGTTCATATGCCTTTAGCCAAAAAAGTAAAAGCTATGATTAATGACGGTCAATTAGGTGAAATTAAGCATATTAGTGTGGCACATGGTAGTGTTAAACCCTATGATCCTAATAATCGCTTCTTTAATCCTGATCTAGGTGGTGGTGTCTTACTTGATATGGGTGTTTACGGTATATCTGGGGCACGCTATTTTATGTCAGATCAACCTGATAATGTGCAGTCTTTTGTTGACTATGCTCCAACTGGAGTTGATGAACAGGCCGTCACAATTCTTCATAATCAGGCGGGCGAATCGGCTATGGTATCTGTTTCTTTGCAAGCTAAGCAACCTAAAGCACTAACTATTTCTGGAACAAAAGGTTATATTACAATACCAGAATATCCACGCGCACAATCAGCGTATTTTTATCATGTAGATAGTGATACCACAGAATCAATCACAGAGGGAAGCACAGAAAATGCTTTGTTCTACGAAATTTTAGATTTCGAAAGTATCATTGCTGAGCCATCAAGCATTCAAAACTACAAGACTATGACAGATGATGTATTTACAATTTTCGAACAAATGAAAACAAGCTGGTCTCAGCAAAAGTAAGACTAGCTAGAGTAGCTAATAATAATTACGTTTAACAGTAGATTTCCCCTGCACAGAAGTTTTATAAGGTGATAGATCGCGTTAGTTATCTATCAAGATACCATGCTAGATAAAACTGAACTTGGTTAAGGGTTGTAACTTGTAAATAGTAGGTTGTTTTACTGTGATTAAGATACTACAGATAAAAGGATAAGCTAGTAATGACGAAATTATTGATTATTGGCGCTACTGGCATGACTGGTCAAGCATTAGTAGCTGAAGCCGTTGCAAATGGATTATCAGTTATTGCAAATGGACGCAATCTAGATAAGCTCAATGCTTTAAATAACGAATTTCAAGATATTAACATTTTGAACAAAGATGCTTTTGAAATCAAATTAAGCGATTTAGAAGACGTTGATGTGATTATTGATGCGTTTGCAACCGCACCCGACCAAGCTTACTTACAAATTGATCTTGCTGCACATCTAATTGCTTTACTACGTAATAGTAGCAAGCGTATTGGATTCATATTAGGAGCAGGTAGTTTATACACTGATGAATCAAAGATCAAACTTACCTATGATTTAATTGCCGCAGATGACAGCACAAAACCATGGCGTGCGATTCCTGAAAATCAATTATACGAACTTGAATTCTTACGCCGTGTTAAAAACGTGAATTGGTTTGGTGTGTCACCTGGTAGTAACTTTATTGCTGGTGAAAAATCAGATAACATTTTAGTTGGTGATGACATACTGTTAACGAATGACCAAAATGTATCAGAAACTACTTCTGGCACAATGGCATTTAAGGTCATTGAAGAAGTTAAAAATAACCAATACAATCAAAAGCGCTTTACGGTGGCTAATGGTTAACATGTATTTATCTACTAAAAAGCATCATCTTCTAGGAATAATCCTAGAAGATGATGCTTTTTGATTATGCTGATTTATTTGTAATGGTATATTTTCATCTAACCAAATCTAACGTGATTAGATTATTTTCCTATTATATACTTCCAATACGTGAGATAAACACTTTTTTATAGACGTATTTTTAACTTATTAGTAATCTCTTCATATCCTGGTTTACCTAACAAACCAAACATATTTCGCTTATAAGCCTCAACACCTGGTTGGTCAAATGGGTTAATACCGTTCAAGTAACCTGCAATCGCAACAGCTACCTCGAAGAAATAGATAGCTTGTCCCAAAGCAAATTCGTTTTGCTTGTCCAACTCAATAATCATGTTAGGTACACCACCATCAACGTGGGCCAACATCGTTCCTTCTGAAGCGGTACGGTTAACGTAGCTCATCTTCTCACCTTGCAAGTAACCCAAACCGTCGTCAGCATCCATTTCTGGAATCACAAGGTCCGTCACTGGCTCAGTTACGCGAAACAACGTCTCAAACAAGTTGCGACGACCATCTTGGATGTATTGTCCGAAACTGTGCAAGTCCGTTGAGAAGTTTCCAGTTGCTGGGAAGATACCCTTGCCGTCCTTACCTTCTGACTCACCTTACAATTGCTTCCACCACTCACCGAATTGCACCAACGTTGGATCATAGTTAATCAACAATTCTGTCGTATACCCCTTCCGGTACAAGATGTTACGGTAAGCAGCATATTGGTAAGCTGGATTCTTTTCCAAATCGTCATCAGAGTATTCCGCTTCACCAGCAGCAGCTCCAGCCATCAATTGCTCGATGTCACCACCAGCAGTCGCGATTGGCAACAAACCAACAGCCGTCAAAACTGAGAAGCGACCACCAACACCATCAGGCACAACGAACTCTTCGTAACCTTCTGTGTCAGCCAACGTCTTCAAAGCACCACGCTTTGCGTCAGTCGTGGCGTAGATACGCTCACGAGCTCCTTCAACACCATACTTGTCTTCCAACATTTGCTTGAATACACGGAATGCAATCGCCGGCTCAGTTGTCGTACCTGACTTTGCAATCACGTTAACTGAGAAATCGCGGTCACCGATAACCTTGATCAAACTGTTCAAGTAAGCTGGCGCAATTGAGTTTCCGGCAAACACAACTTGTGGGAAGTCGCGTTGCTCATCTGGCAAGTAGTTGTTGAAGTATTCATTCAAGAAATCAATTGCCGCACGGGCACCCAAGTATGACCCTCCGATTCCAATAACAACCAAAACCTTTGAGTCTGATTGGATTCTCTTGGCTGCTGCTTGAATACGCGCAAACTCATCCTTGTCGTATTCAGTTGGCAAGTGAAGCCAGTCAGTGTAGGCTGAGCCAGCCCCAGTTCCCTTACGTAGCATTTCATCAGCAACTGTAACCATTGGTTGTATCATGGAAATTTCTGCATCTAAAATAAATTTTTCTAGATGTTGGGTCTTAAATTTTAATATAGAATTATTCAAGGTTAGCATGCCTCTTTTTTAATTCAAATTCGGAAATATTAAATTTATTCATATAGTTAATTACAAATAAATCTCCATATAACCAAACTGATTGTTCAAATAAACTTCCCATTGGCTGTTTTGTTATGTCGTTATTAGTAAACTTACTTTTACCGGATAGTAGAATGACGTAGTCTGCTTTTTTATAGATTGTATTATGCCTGTTTGTACTCCATAGCCAAACTTTCGCTCCAATATTTTTTGCAGTCTCAACATATTGAATTAATTGCCTCGTTTCTCCAGATGAAGATGCAATAATTAATAAGTCTTTATCCTGAATAGCAGGTGTAGTAGTATCCCCTACAAAAAAAGTCTCTTTGCCTAATTGCGCAAGGCGCATAGCAAAAGCCCGTAATGCTAGTCCTGAGCGTCCAAATCCCGCCAAAAAAATTCTATTAGTTGAATTGATAACCACTAATAACTCATTGGGAATATTTTTATCCGAATTATTATTTAGTTCATAAATCATGTTTTCCCAATTCATAACAAACTCCTATTTATCCAAGAATTTTCTTGAATTCAGCTGCGGCTGTGGCTGGATCATCTACTGTAGCAATTGCTCCACCAATAATTAATAGATCTGGATTAGCCGACTTAATTTCCTCCGCTGCTGTTAATTTAATTCCACCAGCGATTGCAGTCTTTGTATTAGAAACGTTGTTCTTAATGATATTAAAGGTTTCAAAGGGATCTTGACCCAGGGCTTGTAGATCATACCCTGTATGAGTACCAATATAATCTGCTCCAAAAGCATCTATTTCACGAGCACGAGTTGCAATGTCTTGGACCCCAATCATATCAACCAATAACTCTTTTCCAGCTTCATGAGCTGCTTTTACAGCGTCCTTAATAGATTGATCTTCGGCAACACCTAAAATCGTTGTAATATCTGCTCCGTAAGCAAATGCTTGATTCACTTCGTATGAAGCGACGTCCATTATTTTCAAATCAGCAAGTAATGTAATATCTGGAAATTCCGCACGAATTTTTTTAAGTCCTTCAAGTCCAAAATTAATTACCAAAGGGGTTCCATATTCAAAAATATCAATACTATCTTTCGTCTTTTGAATTAAATCAATGGCTCCTTGGACATCTTCTAAATCAATTGCTAATTGTAGTTTCATAATAAAATAACACCTTTCTTTTTAATAATATATATATTATTTACCTTACTGGTAAAATTTAATAGAGGGCACTTCAAAGTAACCCAGTGTCTCTTTATATTTATTATCCATAAGGGAGTATTATTATGTCAGATTATTTTCGAAATAGTGTTATGAAAAAACTTAGTAACGGTGAGTTTGATTGTACTAAAGAGTTTACCGTATCAATGTTTAGCGGTAAGCATAAATTATTAATATTATGGATTTTAATAAATGATGGTCCGCAGGGATTTTCGTATTTTATGCAACATTTGAAGAGTATCAGTAAAAAAGTTTTATCAAACCAATTGAATGAGTTAATGGCGGACCAAATTGTCTCTAAACGAGAATACTTAACTGGTAAAGTAAAGCACACTGAATATCAACTAACGGATATAGGAGAAACATTAATTCCCATCATAGTTGCTTTAAATGACTGGGGAGAACATAGACTGAAACAGGTTGCTTTAGTGAAAACATTTAATAAATGATGTATAGATTTTTATCTGCTGTTTAAGATGCGAGCAGCTTGCCCCACGCGGGTATCGTTCTGCATGACATGCTCCCGCTGAAGGTGATCCTGCAATGATAAATTGCCCCGTCACGGCGTGACCTGCCGGAGGTTTTACGAGCCGGATAATAGGCGCTGTAAAATAGCAGTTTCCCCAGTAGGAAGGGGAAACGCTACTGTCATCGCTTGTCGATGACGCGCCTCGCAGAGCCTGTTATACCAGATTTTTAACGGTGTTATACAGGTCTTGGAAAACCTTTTTCGAGGAGGCATTTTTGATGGCGCATTTAAAGAAAAATACGCGTGGCGCAGTACCCGGTTTAGCGGTCCATTTTGAACGTAAAACCGACCATCACACTAACAAAGAAATTGATGTGTCGAAATCCTATCTGAATCAAGATCTCATGACGGATGGTTCAGATATGCTTTCACGGTTCAACGAGCGTTTAAATGACATTGATTGCATGAAAAGAGACGATGTGAAGGCGTTAGCGACGTGGATAGTCAAACTTTTACCTGAAGAACTCACAGAAGCCCCCCTACGAGCAACAGAGCGCCTTTTTTGAACCAACCACTAATTTTCTGAATGACCGTTATGGCAAAGAAAATGCCGTGGCCGCTATAGTGCATTATGACCAGACAACTCCTCACTTGCACTATGCCTTTGTTCCGGTGGTTTTTTATGATAAAAAATCACGTTATAAACGTCTCTGCTAGAGAAGTGCTCACACGCCATGATGGCTGTGATGTCAAGATTCCGGACTTCTTTTTCGAGCCCGCTAGGGATCGTACCCTGAAAATTTTTCAAAATGGCCTGATTTCGTACATATTTTAGGGCATTTTTTAATGTTGGCCAGGGATTTTCTCCTGTGCCTTCCGGAAGCTCTAGAGTTATGTTGGTCTAGTTTTGTTTTTGTTGAATTTCACAAGTTTGAGGATGCATCAAATAAGCCCTGACTTTTTGAACTTCAAAAAGTCAGGGCTTGCAAGCGCAGGTGTATAGGCAACTTTGTATAATCGTGTTTATGTCATCTAGAAATTGGTCTAGGACGCATCACGAAGTGATATACGGGTGTTGTTGTACCAGTTGATATACCAGCCAACCGCAGCTTGCACATTGTTTATGCTCTCAAATGTCCGTTGATAGACCAGTTCTCGCTTGAGCAACGAGTGGAAGCTTTCGATGCGGGCGTTATCGTAAGGGTGTCCTTTACGGGAATAAGAATGCCTAATGCCAACGGACTCCAGTGTGTTTTCAAACAATTCGCTGGTTTATTGACTTCCCATATCGCTATGCACATACAGTGGCTTTTCACCACGCCGCAGCGCCTTAGTAATGACTGAGGTCGCCAGTTGGGCTGTCATTGTGTCTGCGATTTGATATGACAGCACCTTACGGTGTTCTGGATCATACGCACTCGCCATGTAGACCCATGTCTTATCGGTCAACTGAATATACGTAATATCAGTTGTAAGCACGCGACTTAGGTCATCCAGATTGCCGATAAGATTTGGCATCTGATCTTTGTCATTAACCGTTGTGGGCTTGTTATATCGCCTTTGCATACGAGATCTTATGCCGGCTTCACTCATCAACTGCCATACAAAGCGATCACTAATCGCCATTTTGAATAGGTCTCGCATGGTTTTTGCAATGCGTCGATACCCATAGATGCCTTTATTGGCCGTGTAAATTGATTTGACGGCAATTCGCAGATTGTTGTGTTGTATTTCTTGTGCGCTTGGCTCCCAATGAATCCAGTTAGAGTAAGTGGACATTAGAATTTTCAAAGCACTCAAAACGCGTGTGATGCGGTGTTCCTGTGCCAAATTTTTGTTGATAATTGGCAAAACAACACTTCTACCGCGCAAAACTAATGTTTTGCCAGCAACACCGCCGCTCGTTTTAAAATTTCATTTTCCTCTTTTAAGATTGCGAGTTCTTTGCGCTCATTGGCTGAAACAGACTCGCCATTAACGTCTACGGGGGCGTACTTCTTAACCCAATTTCGAATTGAATCAGCTGACGTCCCGTATTCCGTTGCTAGTTCATCGGGCCGATGGCCCGCTTTAACCATTTCAACGATGGACTTTTTAAAGTCCTCTTCATAACGTGTAACCATAAATAAAAATGCTCCTATGATGATATTTTACCAAACTAGAAAAACTAGTCCGGAATCTCATCATAAGAGCAGATTTACAAACCTTTCATGAAAAAGGCATTTTAAATAACAAAACTTTACCGTTCGAGAATGTCGCTGAAATCAAAAAATACAATGATCAGTTCAACGACCTAAAAACAGAACTAGCCGATATTGAAGACAATATTAGGGCTAAAAAGGCCGTACTTAAAATCACGGATCAAACCTTAATGGAAGTTGACTTAGCCGAAAAACAAATTGATGCCTTTAAACAAGACTTATCTAAAAACCTCTTTGGTAAGACGCTGCTTAAACCAGATGATTTAGATCGCTTTAAAGTGTTGCTATATCGATGATATGTGTTATGTTAAATCCCTTCGGTATACCTGTTTCAGTTAAATAAATTCAGGGTGGTTTCTAAAATATTCCACTATTGCTTCCTTAACGATTTCTCGTGAACCGCCTTTATTACGTCCAATTTTATTTCCCGCTTTTTGAATAACTTTTTTTACAGTCGGTTCGATATTAACTGAAAAAACTTCTCGTTCAAACGTTTCTGTTTCTGCTTCAATTTGTTTTTCTAATTCTGACCAACTAATCTGTTCTGTTCGTTCCATAAACTTTTCAGGTTGCCTTAGTGTTGGTAAGTCCGTTTTAATATTAGTATCTACTGCTTTTTTAAATTGTGGTTTTGCCATTTTTAGTAGTTCAACTCCTTAGCCAAATTTTGGTAATACGATCTTGCTTTTTTATAACGCATGTCTGTTGTCAATGATACTGGCAATTGATATAGCGTAACTGATTCTGCAAACGCTATTAAATTCGGTATATACGTATCAGTCATTTTAATATCGTGATTTTCGGCTACTTCTCGTAAATTATCTAATAAGAATTGGTGCGTATTAGTATTCATTTGAACTTTTGTAGGAACAATATGCCTAACTCTTACATTTCTATCATCAGTAATTTTTAGTGTTGTTTCTGCATTTTTTACAGCATATGTTTCTGGCGTTGCCACAACAACAAGATCATCTACAATTTTTACGATGTTTTCCAACACAATATCTACGGCTGGCGCCATATCAAAAATAATATAGTCATAATCCTTTTTAACTGATTCAACAAAGTTTAATAAGTGTTTGCTACGAACTTCATTTGGTTCTGATGCCGCTTGAACAATAAAATCAGATAATGTTTGATTACTTGGGATAATGTCTAAATAGTCGTTAATCTTAATAAAATAGTCACTAGCCTGTTTAGCAGTCCAACCACTAATTAAATATGCCCCTAACGTGGTCTCTAACTCATCGGAATCAACACCAAAGGTTAAACTAGCGTGTCCTTGTGGATCTCCGTCAATTAACAATGTTTTTTTATTTTCTAACGATAAAACACCGGCTATATTAGTGGCAGTTGTTGTTTTAGCAACACCGCCTTTGTTGTTGTAGAAAGCTATTATTTTTGTCATGAAGTCCCCCAATCAGCAATCTATATGTTTACGTGTATGTATACATATATGTAAACGTTTTTTTACAACTAATAAATAATGCAACTGATTTAGCAACGTTCTCTTTATTATTAGTTTATAGTTTTATTGTACCATACATTTACATACATGTATATGTACACGTGTACATGACTTTCAAATATACTTCATACGTTAAGACAGTTATAAAAACTTAGTATTAAATTTCTATCACAACGAATAATCTGCAAGGATCAATACAAAGCTATCCAACGCCCGCTGGACAAATTTGTATAAGTGAACGCCATTTTAGTTTGAATCAGACTTGTAATATACACCGGCTAATTAGTGGCCTTCGGCAGACACAAGTGCAAGCACTTGGAACCTATATGATGACGCTTAATCAAATCCGCTTTTTTTTAACAAAAACAAGTTGACATGCACTAACTAATCATCGCTCCGAAAGATTTGAGTATTTGAGAATACAGTTCACCCATAGCTTAGCAATAAATGAACTGTATTCAACGTCAATCGCTCCTCAGAGTTCTCGTACCGTCGTTAACAAGACTAGTTCAACACTCACACTTTTAAGGCGTCAGGAGCCGTATACCTGCCTTTTAGCGGTTTCCCGCTGGTGTGAGCCAATAAAGCTCCGTAGACCGTCCAGAATTACGTTATACGTTGATTCTCGGCGGTGTTTTGCCACCCACAAGCCCAGTTCAGCATATGATTTCGATATGTAATCACGTAGCCTTTTCATGTCACCATGTTGGAAGCCAGAGGCAGTGTCCTTAGTTGCGCTTCCCTTACCCCTGAACAACCATAGTCTGTAGTTGCTCAGGGAATGCCGTTGAATAAAGGCGGTGCATTTTCCGCCCCTGAATAACAGGATATGTCGATAACGAGTACATTTTAACCGTTGCCGATGATGCCATAAGTACAAAAAAAGGATTCCATACGTTATGTGCCATTCAATCAACACGCCTGTACGGAATCCTCTGAATAAGCCCTGACATTTTATGTCCTGTTTGAAGCTCACCTACTTGATTACACTTTCTGAACCATGATACAATGAACATACAGATCAGGAAGTTAAAAACGTGTCAAATGAGTTTGCGTCATCTGGCACAGCTTGAAAATGGAACGCCAATTCCACTTTCAAGCCTTTACTGATATTAACTTGTTGCGTTTATTGTAGCATGTTAAGCGGTTCCAAGGCAATTACGTTCTGGAACGAATGCAGCACTCACTACTCCATAGTTAACTGCTGAATATATTGAAGTCGATTATGTGTCCTCCAAGGCGATGATCGACTTTTTTATTGTATTTGAAAGCCCAATATACTGGTTTAATCTCCTCATTACACACATAACGTACACAGGTTATCTGTCAGGAGAACAAGAAAATCCCCCAGATAGGAACCGGATTATTTCCATCCTATCTGGAGGATTTTCTATTAATTCAGCATAATACCTTTTTAAACATAAGGGATCACTGTTATTTTTTTACCGCAAAGGTTAGTTATCGTAATTTTATCGACTTTAATATAGTTGCTGTATTTCGCTATTAGCATATGCTTATGAGTAATAAAAATTACCCCAATATATGCAATCCTTATCAGTCAATAATTTGACCTTAAGTGTGGCTCAAACCTTTAAATCAGATCCCTAATAATTTCAGTTACATTCCTCTTCCATAGGAATGCTCTTGCCTACGGCTCTTAGCTTTCATGTCTTGTTCAAGCTGTTGTTCATTCTTTTGATTCCGGCTTAGATTGTAAATGATATTCATCATAGCACTAGTGAACAAACGATTTGTGTATTGCTTTGGTGTTGATTCTCCGTATTTAATACCTCGATAATCTCCGCCGATCTGTTCACGATTAAATCGCTCATTCTTCATCCATTCGTTACTACTCTCGTGTTTTGCCTGTTCAAGTAGTTCTTGTGGTATAGCACCATTATTAGCTGCTTCCCCTATGAATAACTGTACTGTTCCACCATGACTAATAACACGGCGCAACGCCTGATTTTTAACATTATCAATGCTTTCTTGACCCGCTAACACTTTCAGTCCTTGTACGTGGTCGTTCGTACTAAACATGCGTGGTGGGTTCTTAACCAGCACATTCACGTGTGCTGGTTTTAGTGTTTTTTGTTCTGGGTTGTAGTACATAATCAAATTATACAAACGCTCTTTATCACGTAATTCCAGCGCCTTATAGTCCACTTCATTAAACGTTCTTTCAATAACGGTTTTGTACTGTGCTTCCACAACCCGTTCCATTTGTTTAATACCCGCATATTGGCGAACTGAACGCACCAAATCTTCACGATCTTGTCCGGTAAAGTCTTGTAGCAACTTACCTTTTGAATCATCAAGTCCTTGCCATGTTTTACCTTGCTTTTGCAAAACGTTTTCCATGTTAGCAATAGTTGTATTTTTCTGATTTTGTAATAGATTTGCACTAGTGTATGGGCGCTTAGTAAACGTCAAAACTTCTCGGTTTACAGTAAATGCTCTAATGTCATTCATACGTTCTGGCAACTCATCATTTGAGAAAATACGGTTCTCTGAATTTGTCTCGACAATAAGCTGGCGTAATTCAGACTTTGTAAACTTGTCCTTATCTAGTTCTGGATAAACTTTATCAATCACTCGATTAACAACTTTATCAACCAATTCATTGGCTTCTTCAAGCGCATTATCCTGACGTGCAATTATTTGCATTGATTTCGTCATATCTTCGCCAACTGCATTCTTAATGAATGTACTGTTTTTCCAGTTGAATATCATACGTTGCTTATCTCGCAATTGGTCGATTTCTATATAAGTTTGTAGTTCCTTACCTAACTTGGCAATTTGTCCCTTTTCAGTGAAACTCATATGTTCCTTCAAGGCAATTAAGCGGCGCTCCGCAACAATTTTTTCGCCGATATTTTTTTGACGTGATAAATTACTTCGTTGCTCCTTAACAAGCTCGTTATATTCTGCTCGTTCTTCGGCCTGATTATTCACACCAACGTGCTTTGTTGCTGGCAATTCAATACCTTGCTCTTTCAATGTCTTTTCGCTAATGCGATCAGGCATTTTTTTGAGTTCAAAATATTGATTTACAGCTTGCGCCCACTGTCCACGCCACTCATCAACTTTCCCCGGCTTATCCCAATCAACAAGCCAAACTTTACGTTGTCGAATATTGCCTTGTTCGGTTCTAGTTTTGTTTCCGTTTTCGTCAATGATATATTCAGTTTTTGCTTTTTGTCCCCATGATCCGTCTGCATTAAATGGTCGATTAGTTAGCATAACGTGAGCGTGTGGGTTTTCTTGGTGGTCTCGGTGTATTGCAACGTCCGCAACCATACCTGAATCTACAAATGTTTCTTGAACATACTTAGTCAACAGCTCACGTTGTTCGTCATCACTTAATTCAATCGGTAGCGCAATATTAAATTCCTTTGCATACCGTGAGTTAGCCTTGTTTTCTTGGGCTTCTACTTCATTCCACAAACGTTCTCTGTCACTAGACCACTCCGGCGCATTTTCAGGCAACAAAATAAAAGATTCCGGCTTTACAACTCGGGGGTATTCATAATTTTTTTCATCAGCTTCTCGGTAAAGAACTTCGCCACTTCTGTAACTAGCACTAGCAACAACACTTCGTCCGTCTCCGGCACTAATATTTTTAAAGTTCATGTGAAAAATAGCCATTTTGAATATCCCCCCTTTCCTGTCGTTTTTAATTTTATTTTTTCAAGTTGCCGGTACGGCTTCTAATACACAATTTTTTAGCAATTACATCAGCCATTTATGGTTGATGTGTAAGTGCGCTTACTGCTCGTTTCACTCGCTTGTAAGATTTCCATGTCACTACGTTAAGTTTACCGCTTTTTTTTTGGTTTTTCAATTTTTTGTTGACTGATTTTAAAGGGTCTGATATTATGAATTTAACAAATGGTCGATTTATAAATTTCAGGGGGAAAACAAATGGCTTTAATCAACTTAGAAAAACAACAAGAACGCCTTTTAAAGTTGAACGAAAAAATCAAACTTGAAAAAGAAAAAATCGAACGCAGTTTAGGCCATGAGATTATTAAAAACTCTAACCTTGAATATTCAGAATTTACAAAATATAAAATTGCAGAACTTGGTAAATTACTAGGTTCAGAAATATCAGTTAGTGATTCAAATTCTGAACAAAATAACGATGATGTTACCGATTAAAAATCAACTGACTTAAATAACCAAACTAATTCAAATTTTTAATTGGATAAATCATTATGGTTGATAATTTAGATAAACTAGTTCAACAAAAAAATGAACTAGAAAAAAAGATTCAAAAAAACGAATTGCTTATGAAGCAAAAACAGTTTTATGAATCAAACAAGGAACGCAAACTTCGTACTCGTAAATTTATTCAAAAAGGGGCATTATTAGACAAGTATTTTGATATTGATAATTTGTCTGTTGATGAAACAGAATCTTTGCTTAAAACGTTTGCAGAATACGTAAAATCTAATAAACCTGAAAAATACAAAAAGTAAAAAAGATAGATCCTTCCGATCTATCTTTTTTACTTATCTTATATTTATTTTTTCACTAGTTATTCACTATTGAACTGTCCCCTTTCGGTAACTTATTTCATCTCTTAAAAGAACGGTTATTCACTATAACTATGTTCTAAAAATATCAGTATACCTATTCTATTTTTTATAGTATATTCAGATGAAAATATGATTCTAATTTTAAAACATGTGCGTGAAAAATTAAGCAGTAGGATCTTATAAAAAACAGATCATCATATTCCAATTTTTATATATACTTGGAACGTATACTAACCCACAACAGAAAATATTAAGCACTTTACTAGTTATACTTGTATATCAAATCAGCAGCCAATTTGAACCGAAAAAACAATTGGTATAGATTGTGAAAAAAGCCCGATTCCCCACTTGTGAAGTGAGTGAATCGGGCTTTTTTTAAGTTTGTGAATTTCCAAAAATCACAATCAACCGTCAGCCATTGATAATGCTGGGACTTGGGATAATCGATGTTATGTTAACTCTCTTTGGTCTAGCTAATATTACTTTTTTGGCTTATTTTTAGCAGTAAATAATATACCCAAAATTATAGTAGCAACGAACATCATTACTCCCAATACAGTTATACCTATTTGCTTGTTAACACCTGTATTAGGCAATGCCACTAATTTGTTTGGAACCTTAGTATCAGTCATCTTATCGTCAGTATACTTATTGTTAGGAGCTTCCTTCTCGTAAACATAAGTTACGGTTGTGGTTCCATCTACATAGCTTCCTTGATCATTAGATGGCGTCTCAACTAATTTATAACCAGGTATTGATTTTGGCTTTGTTGTATAAGCTGCGTCAATGTCACCAGTACTAGTATCTGATTCACTGACCTTATTACCATCTTTGTCGACATAATTAACAACTAGATCACCTTGCTTTACAGCTGGTGTTTCCTTCTCGTAAACATAAGTTACTTCCGTATTAACTCCATTAATATATTGTCCATTATTCTGACCAATAGTTTTATCAGGAACCAAACGATATCCCAAAATAGATTTTTCTTTGGTAGTCCAATTTTTTCCTGCTAATCCATCTTGATATGTCGGTTCAGCAATAACATTACCATCCACATCAATAAAGTTAGTTGTTTGGTATCCCATATAGTTAAGTTGCTTAAGATTACTTGGCACTACTTGGCTACCAGCATAATATTTATCGGGTTTAATTCTAGACGTATTAATATCAATATTTAGACCATCTTTGGGTACATCTAGATGAAATTGAACTATATGATTAGGTTCAGACGCGCTATCCTTTTTATCGCTATAATCTAAATAATCATGTGTAACAGCCAAAAAATTATCTGAAGTCAAGTCATATGGTAGCTGAGAATTATTATGAACATAGATAGAATCAATAGCCGAATTATCTATCTTTATTCCTTCATTAAAATCCACATCTTGATAACCAATATGTATCTTTTGATTAACTGGTTTTCTTGTTGCAGGGTCAATAAATTGATAGTTCATATGGAAATAATTACCTGCCTTAGCAACCTGATAACCACCACCAACTGCTAAAAAATTACTTTTATCAAGCCCAACGGATATCGTGGTTACACCACTATCAGTTAAATCTTGCCCTAAAAGTTTGACTTTCATATCTCTCGGCGTTAACTTGTGATCGTTTTCGTCCCAAACATATAAAGCGTTTTTGACATATACATAAGTGTCAGTCCCAAGTTGATCAGTAGATAAAATAATATTTTTTGAACGATTTTCCCGTGGTAAATCTGATATGTTAACTTTTTTATCATGAACAAATAACTCTATACTAGAGTCTGAACCAAAATTTGGTGTTGCACTATACTTGACATCCATATTAGCAGATGTCGACAAGTCCATTGACTGTGTTTTGGAAAAATCTTTTAGTAGCTTCCCGTCAGTATTAGCAGGATCGGCCTTACCAACAATGTCTGCATAGACATCGATACTATCATTCACATAACTGTTTACAGTCAATATTGTCGATAAAATCGTAGTAGTTATCAATAAGTTTCTAATCTTCATGTGCACTATCCTCTAATTCCATATTAAATTCACGTAATAAAATAGTTTCAATATACCTAGAGTTAGATAGGTCTCTTGATTTAGCATTCTTATTTAGCTCTTCAACTACTTCATATAATAGAGTAAATGACTTGGATACTCTTTTTTTCATGATCAACCTCTTAATATATTATAATGTATTATAATATATTGTATCATAGCATTAATTTAAAGGCGATAAACCGTATTCAAATCAAATAAATGGCATAGTACGTCTTCAGTAACATTATGTCGAGTCTAAAAAAGTCTAATGTCATTTGGTCTTATATATAGATAATTGTGCTGGAATATCTTAATTGTCCAGTTTGTATCGATATAATTGTAAAATATCGGATTAGTCTATCGTTAAAGTTAATTTAAACTAGTTATTTATATTTAAATAACAGGGACCGGATTCTTAACATCAGCGCCCGGATTATAGTCATGTTTTATTAATTTTTTATCTTTTTAGCCATATAAATATAGAAAAGTGATTTTGCCTCATCATTTATTGGGTGACATTTAACTAATTAGGCATTAAAACATTGTAAACAATCAATTAGAATAAAAAAGAATGACTACAGTTAGTTGGGATTATTGAAAAATAGGAAGTTAAAAATAACCAATATAATCAAGAATAATTTACTGTGTCCAGTTATGTATGTATAAAAAGCATCCTCTCCTAGAAGAGGATGCTTTTCTTTATATCGTTGCGCTTATGATTATATTCCGTATTAGTTTTTCTGTGGATTTTAAAATGAACAAATTGAATGTTCAGAAAATTCCGTTTACGTATTCTCGTACGTGTAAAAAGTGTTTTCTAATTAATGAATTAAACACAAAAGGCAGTTGATTGTAACAATGTTAAATCAACTGCCCAAGTGATGTTGCAAATATTAAATTTTACCTTCTAATATCACATACCATTATTTTAGTTTATTTTACTTGCAATCAAATAACGTTTAATTATTGTCCTTATTTTTTGAGGTAAATAGCATACCTAGAATTATAGTAATGAATAGCATAATTGCACCTAATACAGTAATAAATTCTGTTTTATCAACACCAGTATTAGGTAATTCACCATCTTTACTAAAAGCACTATTAATTTTACCGGATCCTGTAATAGGGTTAGAACCTGGCTTCATTGGATCGATAGTTGGCTTGTGTTCATCAGCGACGAAGTCGGGCTTTCCAACCTTATCAGTAGCGGCTGTTCCCTGATTACCATCCTTGTCTGTTGGTGTAGCAGTGATTGCTTCACCTTCAGTAGTAGGCCGTGAAGGTGTAATTGCATACTTGCCATGATCACCTACTGTTCCAGTTCCAATAGTCTTACCATCTTTATCCGTCAAGACAATTGTGTCACCACGCGTTCCCGTACCAGTAATTGGCTCAGAACCTGGCTTCATTGGATCAATAGTTGGCTTGTGTTCATCAGCGACGAAGTCGGGCTTTCCAACCTTATCAGTAGTGGCTGTTCCCTGATTACCATCCTTGTCTGTTGGTGTAGCAGTGATTGCTTCACCTTCAGTAGTAGGCTGAGAAGGTGTAATTGC
>NZ_JBJMBA010000022.1:0-37280 GCF_045799135.1 Weissella sp. MSCH1
TAACTCAATTTTTGTTGTTTAACAGAAGTTAAACGAATTTACTAGCGAATTGACTTCGCAAATGTTTTTGCATCAAGAACTTGCTTGATGACCCTACACATTTGTTTCATCGAAACGATATTCAGTTTTCAATGACCTACTTAGTCGCCTTGACGACTTAATCTATATTACAGAAGATGATTTCAATTGTCAACAACCAATTTCATTTCTGTTTCACATCGTTTTCGAAGATATTTCATATCTCCGTTGACGACTTGATATATACTACACGCTTCTTTTGTAATCGTCAACACTTTCTTTAAAACAAATTTTGCAAACAAAAAACGGTGACAATCGCCACCGTTTTAACCAGCTATTTTTACAATGTCTAATAATAGGAGGACTTGTCTGATAATAACTGGTGTGACCAACCATGTTCTCTCCGGCTCTCCTATATACGTACTCTATCACGACTAGTAGGCCCCTGCAAATGACGCATTACTTACCGTAATGTAAATCACGCGCGACAGTCCGCTGAACCTTGGCAATCGTTTCACTATGAAAGTCGCGATGATCCAACACCATCCGCTTAGTCATTTCACGTGGCGCTTGGTAGAACATCCACGGCCACTCAGATTGCATCTCAAACGACGCTTGGCCCACCTGGAACCTATCGCGAATTTCCGTAGCATTTCGCCATTCATCAACTAAAGCAAAAACAAATGGACCAAACTCACCTTGGCTACCATCCAGATAGGTCTCCCAGTCACCGACAACCAAAGTCTCCGGGTCATGATCAACTGCATTTCGAACCAAAACCTGGTCATCCCCGGTCGTCACCGCATAATAAGTCCGTTCATCCTCATCCGTTAATCGTGGTAACGAGTCATAATTCAGTCCCAACCGTTTCGCTAACTTTTGCGACAACGCCACGCGAACATGCTGCGCAGGCACGTCACTATCTTGCGCGACAATATGTAATTCAGCTAACTCGTCCGCAATTGTAACTGTCGTAAATTCGTAATACATCAATGTCCTCACTTTCTGAGTTAGTTCGCCAGTGATGTAAAAATACGTCCAATCATCTTAACCATCGTACCAAATACATCTTTACCTAATAGTTGAAACCGAGTACCCATTGGTAATTGTCGGTTTGTCTTAAAGAAACGGAACAAGCCACCAATTAACCCAATTACTAAACCAGCTAATGCTAACACAATAAAAATCAACACAATTACTTGCAAAATCATCATCATTTTTCTATCACTCCCTTTAAGTCTCTCCATTATACCAACAGATTAAGGCATAAAAAATAGGCAACTCGATTAACAATCAAACTGCCTCGTCATTCTTATTTCACTTTTGCGGCGTAATAACCTAACAGTAGCGCTACGAACACAATCAATGCCATGCGCCGATTATCATGGTATAAAAACATATCGACCAACGCATAGACAAACAGTGCAACCGCAGCAATGGTCATGCCCAACTTTAACGTACTCTTTTTCATCTCGTCTCGTTTACCCTTCCTCAGCATAGCGAATTGTTGCATCACGGAGGTAGCTCGCAAATTGTTGATGACCTACCTCATACTCAAACGCATCTTTAAAATCCGCAATATAACTTTGCCGAATCGTTGGGTGCCCCCAAGTTGGGCGCCAGTCTAACCGATAGATGCCATCCGTTAGTAGCACGTCATAACCCGGAAACGCCATCCGCAACACTGACAATGTTTTATCCGTCACTGGAAACTGCTTCACAAGGAGCGGATGCGCATTGGTGGCGGGGTCAACTGTCTCAGTCATCGCAACCGCACTATCAGATGAGCCAATAAACACTAATCGGCGTGACGCATCGGTCATAAACGTACCGTCCGTTAATGAAATACCATCAAAGACAGCCGCCTTCAACAATTCCGGTCCCCAAAATTCAATCACCTGTTGTTCATCCTGCATACCAAGTGTGCCTCCTAACGCAAAAAACCTGACCATCATTGATCAGGTTTTCATTATAGCGTGAATTTAAACTAATGTCTTGGCCAAGTAGAAGCTACCTAAAATACCAGCGTCATCCCCATTACCCGCTCGAACCAAGTAGTCGTCTAAGTTCGGCACCGCCAAGTAATCTGACAATTGTGCTGCAAACGACTTGCGGACAAGCGACATCAAGACATCGCGATGTGGCACACCGCCGCCAAAAATGATTTTTTCTGGTCGCAAAATCGTTGTATACGTCACAGCCGCCTGAGCCAAGTAGAATGCCTCAAGTTGCCAGGCTGTGCTGTCATCATCTAACAAATTAGCGGGTTGACCCCATCGTTCAGCCATTGCCGGTCCAGACGCGACACCTTCTAAACAATGATCGCCGTGGAATGGACAGTGTCCTTTATACGTGTCCATTGGGTGCTTATTCACCATAATGTGGCCCGCTTCCGGATGCGAAATACCTTGCAGTAATTGACCATTGGCTACAATGCCGGCGCCAATCCCCGTACCAACCGTCAAATACAGGATGTTATCGTTTTCCTGACCAGCGCCTGATACGAATTCGCCCCACGCTGAACCGTTCACATCCGTTGTCCAATAGTATGGTATATCGCGCCATTCAGTCATGGCGCCCAAAAAGTTGTACCCCGACCAACCACGCTTGGGCGTTGCCAGCACATAGCCATATGTGCGACTGGCTGGATTAACATCGATTGGTCCAAACATTGAAATACCAATCGCAACAATATCCTGATATTGATCGAAAAACGCTTGAATCTGACTCATCGTCTCAGCTGCGTACGCCGTCGGAAAACTTTCCCGTGCAACAACCGTCTCTGGATGTGCCGCATCGGCCACGGCCACCACAAATTTGGTACCGCCACCTTCAATTGCCCCTAATAGTGCCATGATTATCCCCCAAATTGATATCATTTTTACCTGTTAAGCATAGCACAAATCGCCCTCGGATGTAAGCGCTTTCTTGGTGTGTTAAAAAGAAAAGCTGTCTCGGTAGCGTTGCCACCAAAACAGCCAAATCAATCACCCTTATTTTATCTGGGCCATAACTTCCGCCCATGTGATGCCTTGACCATACAAGTCATCGTAATCAATTGTCTTGGCATCGGCTAAATCAACCCAACGTGCTTGGTGATTTAACTCGTTAACGATGCCCAAAAATTTATGTCCGTTAATGGTAACAATGCCCTTAGTATTAAGGTCAACACCTTCTGGCACAACATTGTCCGCCTGATACACGCGCCGGTAACTTGGCCGCACGTGCGTCACCGATACGTCCTTCGTTGTGCCATCGTCATACCAATCGTTGGGGTCATAACCACTTTGCGCTGTTACAACTGCCTTTTTCTGCTTGAAATTTGCGTGCGACCGGCGCCGTAACACTTCAAACAAAGTAAACGCCACCGCGGCCACAATAATTAAAATGAACTCAATCATGATAAGCCTTCTATATCTTAATATAAATCTACACGAAAATTGTAGGCTCATTCTCTTAGAGATTCAAGCTATTAGGCTAGATAATTCGCAACTGCGCGCATTGACGCTTCCCATAAAGCTTGGCCATCTTGCCCGTCGATATCTTGGTTCTTCACCTTCAGCAGGTGGTTACCGTTATAAACGGCACCATCGGTAAAGTCGACTCCCGGTGTACCCAAAGCTAACTTAACCAGGCGTTGCGCACTCTTGGCTGGGCTAATTGTTCCCAAATATTTCAGTGGTGTCTGATAGAGCCAACGCATCACAGTATTCGATTCACTCGAAAAACTCGTCCGGACGACTCCCGGATGAAACGCAACCGCATGCAATTGTCCTGGATAACGACGCACTAATTCGCGGGTGAATAAGATATTTTCGTACTTCGCATACCCGTACGCTTTTTCCGACGTATAGCTTTGGACCACGTTGAGATCATTAACATCAAATGGTGCCCCAAACAAATTAGCCGCGATACTTGACGTTGCGATGACTGTCGCGTGATCCGCCACCAATTTATCGAGCAACAGTTGGGTCAATAAAAAGGCGCCTAAGTGATTAACCTGAAACGTCTTCTCGAAACCATCGGCTGTTAATGTGCGCTCGCCCATGATACCGCCGGCATTATTCGCCAGCACATCAATATGATCATACTGGCGTAGCTCGTTTGCCAGACGTTGCACATCGGCAAGTTTGGTAAAGTCCGCCAAGTGGTATGGCATCTTAAGTGCGTTTGCAACAGCTGCCGTCTTCGCTGGATTCCGGCCAACAATGACAACCTGATGTCCTAAGCCAACCAACGCTTGCGCCGCTGCAGCACCAATACCATCACTACCACCAGTAATTACGATTGTTTTCATGAGTATCCCCTATCGTTTTGAACGCTTTGCCTCGTCAATAGCTTCTTCAATTGCCGTAACCATGACGGCTTTTTTCATATTAATCTGCTTTGACGACCGCACCTGCTTAATCTTAATTTGCTTGGTCAAGTGCCAACGCTCCGTTGTTGCTGTATACAGACGCTTGCCGTTGTTATCCGTAATCCGATAACTAGTTGCGAATAAATGGAATGGATTCCGCCGCGATTGGCCAACGACATCCCCTGCTTTATCCAAAAACTGGTACTGATGGAAGAATAAGGCCCACACCTTTTCGCGCAGCGCGCCATCATATGTACCGTCGGCCGTCGCAAAGACACCGCCACGTGCGATTGACAACGCCAATAGTCGCCGAGACTGGTGTTCACGGTAAGCCACGTCACCAGCTGGCGTCTCAAGCGCCAACGTATCACCAAACGGGTGCCAAAAATCGCCCGTCAACGTGCCAACTGATTTACCCGCTACCCGGACATCGTACGACGTCGATAACCGGAAGAATTTCTGCACCAGCGTCACTTCTTGGGCTTGTTCCAGCGTTGTGTCTAATTGTTTAATCCGTTCGGTTGCCTGATCAGCCGCCTGAACGTTGCTAGTCGTGAACAGTATCATCGCTACCACAACTGCCAAACTTAATCCTAGTCTTTTCAATTGCATCCCTCACAATCTGATTCGCCTACCAGTATAAGCATTTGCAAATGAAAACACCATAACAAACGCTATGGTGTTACCGGTTATTTAATCTTGCTGATCTGTTACGTCATCAATCAACTCAGTCATTGGCAACAATTTCAAACCTGGATCGGCCACTTGCAGACTAGCCTTAAAAGCTTCGACTTGTTCAGCCACTTGTTGCAGAACGCTGTCATATTCACCTTGTAAGCCTGACACTTTAAATTGCTTGCGGGCCATCAGTTGTTGCTGAATCGTTTCGGCAGCCATACCAATACCAGCAACGGCGGCATCGACCGCCAAACCTTTCGCAACGCCCGAACCCCGTTTCGTCGTCCCCGTGCTGTTAGTTTTCTTACGTAACTTAGCTGCTTGTGAAATCGCCATTTGCCCCGCTTGCAACACAACTGCTCGCTTAGTTGCGTTGCTAATCGACTTTCCGGCCGGATTAGCTGCCAACTTCACGTAGTTGGTTGGCGTCACCACTGATAACTGCACGTCATGCACCAATTCCGCATCAAATTCAAACTGTTGCGTCGCTTCATCGGTCATAAACGCCACGACCATATTACGCATGGCTTCATTAACATCTGCCACCAATTGTGTTTCAAACCGGTGCGCCACAATGTTGAATTCACTCGTCGAAATTGTGTTTGCTTTATACAATTCTGCTAGCTGTGCAATCGCGGCCCGCCGACTTTGCTTCATCGCTTTGAACGGCAAGGCCAATTTACGATTAATCGTCATGTTTAACCGCGTATCCGTCGCCCGTTGTTTTACATCATCACCCAAACGCTGAGCGCCTCGTTTTACCGCCTGCAGATTTTCTGTCAACTTTGCCATGTTCAATTCCCCCAAATTGCTTTACATTCATTATACCGGAAATTTGGTGGCGACCATACATCCTTCACCCAAACTTGTTACAATGAAGTCACTACGAAACGAGGTACCGTTATGATTATCAAAGCAACGTTAGCCGACCCTACATTACCTGAAATTTCACGATTAATACGGATTCCCGAATTCCGCCAAATGGCCCAACTACACAAAGCGCTACAGCTAGCGTTCGGGCTAACTGATTCGCATCTGTATAAGTTCGACGGCGGCATTTACTACATTACCAACGACAAACTCGGCATTGCCGACGACAAGCTTAAGCAAAAGCAACAACTGAAGCATTGGGATGAGCTGTCTCAATTTGAACAACAACCTGATTTCCGCCACAAAACGTTAAAGATGCCCGCCGTCTTATTGATGGACTTCTTTTCCAACTTAACCCACGCAACGTATGTCTACGATTTTGGGGATGACTGGCGGTTTGACTTAGAGGTCGTCGACATGGAGGATCCATATGAAGAAAATCCAGCGATTAAGGTGCTGGATGTCCAGGGACCCGATCTGTTAGAAGACGGACATATCGAGTTTCCAGCCTTGGTGATGGCTGCTTACGAGGAACCCGAAACGATTCTTGACGGGAGCGCCCAACTGGCTTTCACAACCCCGGAAACAGCCAATTACAAGCTCTTTCTCGCAAAACTTTATGATTATAGTTACTAATGACACCCAACCGCACCGTTTATCAATGGCGCGGTTTTTATTATTACGATTTTTTACCAACGTCGTCACCATTTAGGCCCCCCCTCCGAAACTGTTAACCCTGTTGCAATTCCCCGATAAACGACAAATGAGGCACCGGCGCACCGGTACCTCACAAGATAGTTTTATTGTAGCATGAAAAATTTTGTTCAGCAATTAATTTTCAGCCATTTGCCAAAATGTCAGTTCGTGCTGATACGACGTTGCGTATATGCCCGCGTAGTCAATTGTCGCTGATTGGCCTTGCTGTAAGAGTTGTGCCACAGTTGTCCAGCTCCAGGTAACCGCGCTTTGATAAGCATCCCCCACATAGTACGCCACCCAGTCTGTGTACCCACTGGGCGCTACACCTGCTTGGGCTAATTTTTGCGCAATCAAACCGTACGATTCGGTACAGGGTAATAACGCTAACATACTAGCTAACGGATCACCTAGCTGCACCGTCTGATCAAGATGCGCCAAATAGGCCAAATTATGGGGTGCCGGATCAATCTGATGATAACGATCACTAGGTTGCAACCCCAAATGAGCATCTGCCTCATCAGCTGTCACAACAGCTCGACGCCGTAACGTCGGTGGCAATTGTTGCATCGTTTGCGCAAGTAACGCCTCAAAACGCCCCACGTAATGGGTATCTTGGGCAACATAGTAATCCCGGCTGGCCTGGCTTAAGTCACCCGTGCGAATACCTTGCACGAACGGAGTCGCCATAATCTCCGTCAACCATTTTGTTTGAATTTGTCCGAGCTCTGTTTGCTTCATTCTGCCATCCCCCATAAGCTGGTCATCTCCTGCACTACCGTCGTAGCATCAGGCGCCTGACTGAGCAAACTGACCACCGCGACACCATCTAGACCCGTCCGAGCAAGCGCTGGTAACGTCGCAAGACTGATACCACCAATCCCGACCGTTGGTAAACGGTGTTCATTATGTGCTAACACGGTCGTTAAACCGGCCAAACCCAACGGCTCGGCAGCATCCGCTTTCGTCGTCGTGGCAAAAATTGGCCCGACCCCCAGATAATCCAGCCCGACCACTGCTTGTGCGGCCTGCATTTCAGTCACATTACGCACCGACAGACCGACAATCATCTCGGGCGGCGTCTCCGCAATCACCGTCCGAATATCACGGTCATCTTGGCCAACGTGAATGCCATCTGCCCCGATTGCCAGCGCAAGATCGACATCATCATCAATAAAGAAGCGGACATTGGCGGCCTTGGCGGCGGCTTGCAATCGACGCGCTAACGGCAAACGGGTGACCGAATCTGTCAGCCCAGCCCCTTTTTCCCGGAACTGATAGGCAGTAATCCCGGTTTGCATTATCGCGACAATCTTGGCTTCATATTCCGACAAGGTCAATGTTGGAAAGTCCTGTGAGCCAGCTACAAAATAGCGTTGTAAGTCATCTTTATTCATCCCGTCACCCAATGATTCAATGGTCCGTGTCCATGACCGACAGCAATTGTTTCTGAAATCGCTGCTGTCATAAACCGCTTGGCATCTGGCATCAACGCTGCTAGTGTTTCACCTTTAGCCAAATGTGCAGTGATATACGCCGATAAGGTATCGCCAGTGCCGTGGGTGCGGTTAGTTGCCACCCGCGGCGCACGGAGCCAGAACCCCGTCCCGTCGGCTAACGCAACATAGTCTGCCACTTCATCTGAGCGACTGTCAGCCAAATGGGCACCCTTTAGGACGACATTCGCTGGTCCAAGGGCCCGTAAATCATGCGCAGCCGCCACCATCGCGGTTTCCGACGTAATTGGCCGGTCAAGTAATACACTCGCTTCCGCTAAATTAGGTGTCATCACCGTCGCCAGTGGCAGTAATTCGGCAACCAACACTGCCACTGCGTCATCCGTCAGTAATGGCGCGCCACCTTTAGCGACCATGACTGGGTCAACCACCACAAATGGGATTTGGGCTTGTGCCAAATTATCCGCCACCGTTTGGACCCGTTCCGCATCAAACAAAGCACCTGTTTTCACCGCTTGAATCGATAAATCTGCTAACACACTATCAAACTGGGCAGTCACAAAATCGGCTGGGGTGGGCAAAACAGCTTGTACGCCCAACGTATTTTGCGCGGTTAAACCCGTGATAATCGACGCTGCATACACGCCTTGGTTATGAAAGGTTTTTAAATCGGCATTTGCACCAGCGCCACCACTGGCATCAATGCCCGCAACTGTCATGACTTGTGGCACGTCAATCATGCAATCACCTCCGCTTGGGTCAATTGGTACAGTGCATCAAATAAGGTCGCAACAAATGTACCGGGTCGATTTGGGCCCTGCGCAGTTGCTTGCTCACCAGCCTGGCCCAGCACTTGTGCAGCAGTCTCACCAGCCAACAGGTAATCATCGGTCACGGCGACAAACGCGCCAACTATGCCACTTAACATATCGCCGGCACCGACATTCACCGCCAACAACGGTGAATTAGTTGTCACCTGGCGGGTTGATTGGCCATCGGTAATCACGTCAATAACGCCTGTTTGCACAATCGTGGCGCCCGTTTGTTTGGCTGCGGCCACAGCATTTGCCACATGGGCGTCAGTCTCATGGGCATCAATCCCTTGACCGGCCACGGTTACCCCGGCAAACCAACCAATTTCGGCCGCATTGCCTCGAATGACATCGACTTTAATCATGTCTAGCAAACGCGTCACAAACTGCGCCCGGTACGGCATCCCCACCGCCACCGGATCCAACACGACGGGTTTGTGTTGCCGGTTGGCTGCTTGCCCAACTGCAACAAATAGTGGCCAGCGGGCTTCCGATAAGGTACCGGTATTCAACACGACAGCATCGGCGATGGCCACCAATTCTTCGGCTTCGGCCACCTCATCGGTCATTAAGGGGGATGCCCCCAATACATTAATTGCATCGGCAACCCGTTGCATGGTTACCAAGTTCGCCACATTTAATACCAGTGGCTGTTGTTCACGGATATTGGTCAATAACGTTGTCATCATTCCTCCTAGAAACTAAAAAAATCGGCCAACCCGCGTAACAAAAAACGGATCGATCGATTGGAAAGACATTCTAGTCGGTCTACCATCTTCCCTACGCAAGTCTTAACTCAACAGGTTCAAAGGGTCCGGTTTCCCGTCTCAGCCAAATGGCTCCCCTAGTGGTGAATATTCAATTCTTCTTTAGTCTAGCAGAAGTTGCGCAAAAAACAACCAACGCTTTGCTGTTGTACTAACTAATTTTTTGCTAGACTGAGCATAAGGAGGCGGTATCATGACACTGTTTTTGGGGATTATCATGCTCGGACTCGGCTTATTAGAAATCGTGCTGTCAAAACGATCGGTCAAAATCTATGAAAAGGTGGCCCGTCCGACTGACTCACCATTTAAACTACTGGGGTTTGGTTACGGTTTTTACATTGGCATCGTCATTGCACTTTTGTCACTCGGTCCCATCATCACCGGAATTATGCAACTTATTTAACAATTAACAGGCTGACCTAGCGTCAGTCTTTTTTACCGGCGCAATAAAAACCCGTCAGCCACCACAGCCAACGGGTATCCCGACGTATCACGGCGCACACTAATCCCAAATTAGTGTGACGCAGCCATTCCATTGTTTGCATCGTGCTTATGCGACGCCACCTTTGCTGACACCACGTCAGCAACATCTTCATCATTCTCTTCAATCTTAAAGATTGTCTTGTAACCAGCAAATGAAACTGCTGCGGCAATCAAGCTAAACAAACTAAATAGAAATGTCATCATGATACGAACCCCCTTAATATCGATGCGTTCCTTTTTCCCTTGTCATTATAATAACCCCCTAGCCCCTGTATTAGCGGAAATGGTTGCAAATTGGCCTAGTTTGCGACAGTTTTAACAATCACTGGCCATTCTCAGCCAAAACAAGCCGAATTCAGCTCAATCCCGGGACATTCCTTACTTTTTAGCACAAAAAGAAGCGACCTAACACAACCTTTGTGTCAGCTCGCTTCATCATGTGCCGGATTTTCCGGATTTACTTCAAATTCCAAGCGGCATACTGTGAATTGCCAAACAACTTTTTAATTTCAGCCTTTGTTTCGGCTGTTTGGTATACCTTCACAATTTGCTTATACACCTTCTTATTAGCTTCCGTCTTACGGGCTGCAATCAAGTTAATGTACGGATCAACATTTTTCTTCAAATTTTGCGTTAACAAAATATCCTTGTCCGCTAACTTGGCATCGTGGGCAAAGTTACCGTTTATCACCGCTGCATCCGTAGTCTTCAAGGCTGAGACAGCTTGACCAGCGTCTACTTCCTTGATGTGCAACTTCTTGGGATTCCAGGTAATATCCTTCGCCGTTGGATCGGTCACCTTGGTGTTGTACTTGATCAACTTGGCTTGCACCAGGACATTCAAGGCACGTTGCTCGTTCGTCGCATCGTTTGGCACCGCAATTGTGGCCCCTGACTTGATGTCACTAAGCTTATCGGCTTTCAACGAGTACAACCGCATTGGCACAATCACCGTCTTACCAATCGACGTCAACTTGCTACCCATTTTCTTATTCTGATCATCAAAGAAAATCTTGGTTTGGAAGGCATTCAAATCCAAACTCCCATCGACCAATGCCTGATTTGGCTTCACATAATCATTGAATTCCTTCAACTTAATCGTGATGCCATACTCTTTCTTGGCGCGTTGCCCAATATTTTCCCACAATTCGCGGGCCGTATCACCAACCACACCCACTGTGACCGTCTTATTATCGGCTGCCAACACACCTTGGTCTTGGGCGACGACGCCAACCCCGGCCGTGACCAACGCACTAGCCACTAACAAACCCAACTTCACTTTATGCATAAAATACTCCCTATTAACTGTTTACTTCAACGTAATATCCCAAGCTGGTAGCTCGGCTTGACCCCATTCAGACTTCAAGTAAGCCTTGGTAGCCTTGGTCTGGTAAGCCTTCACCACTTCCTTGTAAATCTTCTTGTTTGCGTGCTTCTTTGACGCTGCAATCACATTAATCCATTCAGCTGACTTCTTGTTAACCGGCTCAACATAAATGGCCGAGCTCAACTTAATCTTGGCTTGTTGGGCGTAGTTGGTATTAATGACTGCGCCAGCCTCTGACTTCAAAGCCGTTGGTGTTTGTGCAGCATCGACTTCCTTAATCTGCAAGTTCAACTTGTTCGTCGCAATATCCTTCACCGTTGGCAAGGCCACATCCTTCAAGGTGATCAACCCGGCTGATTGCAACAGAATCAATGCACGAGCTTCATTCGTGGCGTCATTTGGCACCGCAATACTGTCACCCTTTTGGAAATCCTTAGGTGACTTGTGCTTCTCAGAATACAAGCGAATTGGCGTGATAATCGTCTTACCAATTGCCTTCACAGAATTACCATTAGAGTGGTTCCAGTTGTCAAGGAAGTAGTAGTGTTGGAACGCGTTCAGGTCCAACGAACCATCTGCCACCGCCTTGTTTGGTTGGTTATAATCCGAGAACACCTTCGTCTTTAGCGTAATGCCGTATTCCTTCTTAGCCGTCTTGGCGACCGTCTTCCACAAACCAGCATCCTGGGTACCCACAATTCCGACGGTGACAGTCTTTGAATCTGCACTGGCCGTCACGGCTGGTAAGGCCACTGATCCGGCCAAAACAGTTGCTGCAATTGCTACCCCAAACTTCAATCCATTTGTCGTCATAATAATTTTCTCCTATCTCCTAATAACCAATTAATCTGCTAATTCAGCGTAAACATCATCAAAGCGTTGCTTAATGTAAGCCGCCGACTCTGTTAACTTTTGTTGCTCACTGTCCGTCAATTGCAGTGGCGCCTTATGCAATACCCCAGCACGTCCCACGACCACGGGGTAAGACAAGTACGTTTCCAAATCCGTTTGATAGGTTGAAACCGGCAAGACTTCATGTGAGTCTGAGAGCACCGCTTCAACCAAATGGATCGTGGCACTTGCAATGCCGTAACTGGTAAATTCCTTACCCGCATAAACGGTGTACCCACCACGACGGGCTTCATCTTCCAAGGCATCCAAATCCAAATCGGCTTCATCACCGACTAATTCACCATGGACGCGGACCGTTGACCAAGCCGTGAACTGCGAATTACCGTGTTCACCCAAGTTGTAACCGCTCACCGACTTGGGATTCACGCCCAACGCAACGCCAACCGCCCGTTGCATCCGCGCCGTATCCAGTAACGTCCCGCTACCGATAACTCGATTAGCTGGGAACCCAGTAAAGCGTTGGTACAAGGCCGTGATGACATCGACTGGGTTCGTCACCACTACTAGCACGCCATGGAACCCAGACGCCACAATCTTATCGGCAACCCCACGCACCTGTTGTTTGGTGAATTGCAGTTCAACAAAGCGATCACCAGTCGCTTGTCCAGTCTTTTGTAATGAAATTTGACCCAGCGTTGAAATGACAATATCCGCATCATTCAACGCTTGCCAGTCATTCACCACAATGTGCACGTCATACTTCAAATTCGCCGCCGCATCTTGAAAGTCCAAGGCCTCTGCTTCAGCTTTAGCGCTGTTGGTATCGATGAAAATCAATTCATCCGCGCCACCCGTGGTTACCAACCCGTGCGCAATAGCGGCTCCAACGTGTCCTAACCCAATAATTGCAATCTTACGTGCCATATGAATATCCCCCTAAAAATAACCTAGTTTAATCTGTAATAAATGCGGCAATCCGCGCGACAGCCGTTTGCAAATCAGCTAACGAAGCCGCATAACTCAATCGAATGTAGCCGGCCCCACCAATTCCAAAGGCGGATCCCGGAATAACCGCGACCTTGCCTTCCTGGGCAAGCGCCAAACTAAAGGCCCCGTCATCTTGATCCAAACCATCTGGAATCTGGGCAAAGACATAAAAGGCCCCGGCTGGTTGCGGAATCGCAAAGCCAAGTTCGCGTAACGCCTTTACCAAGTAATCGCGCCGGGCTGAATATTCAGCCTTCATCGCCAACGTATCTTGGCGCCCCGCTTCAGTACCCAGTGCTTCCGCAGCCCCGGCCATCGCTGGATTCGAGGCTGACGTCACCGCAAATTGGTGAATCAAGCCGACCGCACTGATTAATTTCGTTGGGCCCACCACAAACCCAATGCGGTAACCCGTCATCGCGTGTGACTTCGATACCCCGTTCAAGACCAACGTTTGGTCGGGCAAGTACTGGGCAATCGAGGTGTGTTGTCCGTCATAAACTAACTCTGAATAAATTTCATCCGCAATCACTGTGATGTCCGTCCCACGTAAGACATCTGCCAACGCCGATAATTGTTCCGACGTGTAGGTTGCCCCAGTTGGATTTGATGGATAGTTCAGCACAACCGCCACTAGTTGATCGCCATATGTGTCAATCGCGCCCTGTAATTGGTCCGGCGTGAGCAAGAAGTCAGTCGCCGATGTATCCACATAGGTTGGTACGCCACCAGCCAAGACCACCGTCGGGTCATACAACGGGAAGTTTGGCGCCGGAATCAAGACACGGTCGCCAGGATTAACAACGGCGGTAATCGTGTCATAAATCCCTTCCGTGGCCCCCAACGTCACAATGACTTGTGAGTCAGCATCATATTGCAGGTTGTACCGGTCAGCTAAGAAGTGCACCGCCGCTTCCCGCAACGTTTGCGTCCCAGCGGCCGGTGCGTAATGTGAATCATCTGCTAAAATGCTGTCGATTGCTGCCTGTTTAATGTGGGTCGGTACATTGAAATCTGGTTCACCCAGCGTCAATTTCAAAATATCAGCCACATCACTAATCTGGGCGTCGAATGCTCGAATCGCATTGGGCTGAATCTGTGTTAAGCGTTCATTTAAGCTCATCGTCTACCTCCCTAAAACTTGCGACCAGGGTTTAAAATACCGGTCGGATCAAAAACGACTTTAATTTGTTGTTGTAATGTTTGCACCGCGGGTGACAATTGCTGTGGCACCCACTTCTTTTTAATCGTGCCAATCCCGTGTTCCGCACTGACCGTGCCACCGATGCTAATCACAAAGGGCAGTAGCTCATCAATATAGGCCTGCGTTTCCGCGGGTAAAGCCCCATCTTTACTTTCTAAAATGATATCCGGATGCAAGTTACCGTCGCCAGCGTGGCCGAGCAACAATAACCGTTGACCATGCTTAGCGGCAATCGCTTCCGCGCGATCGGCGACAGTTGCTAACTGTCCTAATGGCACGGCAATGTCTTCCACAATTAAACGGCCATATTGCGCGCCGGCCGCAAAGATATCTTGGCGAATTTTGATAATAGTCGCCGTGCGGGCCGGGTCCGACGTGACATCAATTGTCTGAGCACCAGCCTTACGGAGCAGGTCATCAACCAAATCCAACGCACCGGCAACTGCGACATCAAGTTGGAAAATCAGCAAGGCTTGTTCGCCACGCCCGCCCAAATCAATACCTTCGTACTCATCAAGCGCTTCAATTGACACCCGATTTAGAACTTCTAGCATTGATGGATTAACACCACTGGCTTGCAGCACTTGCACGGCATGCGTTAATGCATGCACATCCGCAAAGGTCGCTAAGCCCGTCACAGTATCGCCAAACGGAATTGGTCGGAGACGTACAGTGGCTTCAACGACCACCCCAAGCGTACCTTCCGAACCAATGAACAAGTCGGTTAAGTCATAACTGGCATTGTTCTTAAATGTGGCCCCGCCGAGTTCTAATAAACGACCGTCGGCGAGGACAACCTTAAGGCCCAAGACATTTTCACGAGTTGTGCCGTACTTCAACGACGCCATTCCACCTGCGTTCGTTGCGATATTGCCGCCGATGGTACTAATTGGCTTCGAACCTGGGTCTGGCGCGTAAAAGTAACCGACTTTACGAGCAGCTTGATCGAGGTCGCCGTTCAACACCCCAGCCTCGACCACCGCCGTTTGATTCTCTGGTTGCAACGCCACAATGTGATTGAGCCGGGATAAATTCAGAAGAATACTGCCATCCAAACCGGCTGCCCCATTCGCAATTGACGTGCGGGCACCCTGGGTCACGACTGGAATATGATGCGCCGTCGCAAATTGCAACGTGGCTTGGACGTCCGCCACAGAAGCAGCAAACACCACCGCGATTGGTTGCCCCTCAGCTGCTGTTTCTTGGGTATAGGGATTCAGCCGGTATTCTGCAAGCACAGGCGGCTCGGTGACCATCTCACCATCTGGTAATGCTAATGTTGTTAAATCTGTGCTCATACTTTCCTCCAAATAAAAAACGTCCCGTCGCAGCACAATTGTCTGCAACGGGACGACTCATCATCGTGTTACCACCCGAATTCTGCCCAAAATCACCTTTGGACACTTATCAAGTACGCGCTAAAAAAGCGGTGATACTCTAGCGCGATAACGGGCGCACCCGGAAACGACGTTCATCATCATCGTTTCAACCCACTCCAAGGCCATATTCACCAACTAAGTTGATTGCTTCACACCTTACGCAACTCTCTGAACAACTTAGGCTTGGTTACTCACCTCTTCTTCGTTGCACTTATTGTAGTCACGTTAAAATGAAAAGTCAATAAGTTTATTAGAATTATTCTCATTTAACTTCCGAACACTACCCCGGCTACCCTTTTCAGGCCACTGATAACGGGCTTTATGCTAATATATGTCAGTTCCTATTTGGCAGCCACCGCGCTGCAACACGTGCAATCCCTGGTCCACGTTAATCCCGGCAGGAGGACAGACAATGGCAAGTGCTTTTAACAGTGCCGATATCGCGGCGAAGAAACAAGAATTGGGTTACCCCGCTGATACATCAAACTTGGCTTACATTCAAGCCAGCCACAAATTGGAGGACGTCATCGCGGCGTTCAACTCGTTCACAGGTAAGAACTACGTGGTCAGCTTTGAACCAACCGGTTTGTTGTTCATGGGGTTGACGCCACTGAATCAATTTAACGGCAATGATCAATTCGTGGCGTTAACTGAAATTGGTGCCATCGCCCACCGCGATGAAGCCGTTTTCAACGGTCACGAGATTAGTGACGCCGAAACGTTGGTCTTGGATTCGCTAGCTGGTGAACACACGGAGCACCAATTGTACACGTCATTGTCGATGGCCGACTGGGTCGCTGCGGATGTGGCGAACGTTAATGCGATTATTGATGGGTATAACCAGGTTGGTTAATTGTTTTGGGTATAGTTAAGGGGATGCATCTTGCGGTGCATCCCCTTTTTGGTGTGTCTTTAATTAAAACGGCAACGTTATTGCCACATTTTTGCGTTCTCACGAATTAAATCGTGTGAGTATTTAATTGTTTCAATCATCATATCTGGAGATTTTGCCACCTTCGTACCGTAAAACTGCACAAAACCAGCAGTCACTTTAGATATTTTTGAAAACAGGCGCTTTGCCATAATGACTTTCGCTGGGAAATAATATGTTAGCACGTCAGCCATGGCATCGTCGGTCCACTGACCAGGTACTTCACGATGATATATATACATCATTTCACCCGTCGCTTCTAAAATATTTTCAGCATCTTTTTCTTTGGCAACAAGTGGCTTTTCTTGCCAAACAGCCGATGTTAAGTAATCTGCAATTAACACTTTCATCTGCTCATCAACTTCAGCAGCCACTTCATCGCTGTACTCCGGCTTATCCTGGAATAATCCGTTATCTTCAAAGAAATCCATCATTCTACCCCCGTTTGCTTATATTTACAATTATACCGGAGTTTTAGCCAATCAAAACCCGAGGCACCATTTTCTTCAAGGTTTTGTCGTACTTTATCCATAACAAAAGGCGACCACAACTTAATGCAGGCGCCTTGATTTAAAGCATTTTTAACGTGACTTCACATAAGCATCAACTGCCACAAGTGCATTTGCAACATCTTCAGCCGTGACTACGAATGGCATTTGGTGGATCGTTTCCCCTTCAGCCGTCGCTTGGACACCAATCTTCAATAGATCTTCACGAGAAGCATTCTCTAAGTGCATGTCTGCTAAGGTCGTTGGCAAGCCTAACTTCTGATAGAAATCAATATACTTATTCAGTGTCTCGGCTGTTTCGTTTTGCAAAACTAACTGCGTTAACGTACCATACGCAACTTTTTCGCCGTGGGTTAAGTGGTGAATATCACCTGTCAACGCTGTGAATCCATTGTGAATTGCGTGCGCTGCGGCTAAACCACCAGATTCAAAGCCTAACCCTGATAATAGGGTGTTCGCTTCAACAACGGATTCAAGCGCTGACGTAACGACCCCTTGTCGGTTGGCTTCAATTGCTTGAAGTCCGTAGTTGAATAGCGTTTCTTCCGCTTTCTCGGCAATCGCGACAGCGGCCAACGTTTGCTTACCACCAGCCATCGTGTCACCATGCTTCTCACTCACAGCCTTTACCTCAATCAAAGTTGCCATTGCATCCGCAATGCCTGATGCCAGATAGCGAACTGGCGACTTGGCGATAACATCCGTATCAACCATCACTAATTCTGGATTCTTTTTGTAGAATAAGTAACTCTCAAACGCCCCATCATCCGTGTAGATAACAGACAAAGCTGAAGTTGGTGCATCCGTTGATGCCAGCGTTGGCAAGATGACAACTGGTAAGTCCGCTTCATCTGCAATTGCCTTCGCAGAATCAATTGCCTTACCACCACCTAAACCAAGTACGACGTCACTCTGATTTTCACGGGCAATCTCTACCGCACGGGCAATTTCTGAGCGTGATGCTTCTCCTTGAAAGGCAACCCGAGTATATGACATGCCGGCTGCTTCCAAATTTTTAGCAAATGTCTCGCCAACAGCCGACCACGTGTGATTACCAGCTAACAACAAAGCATTTGATCCCAACTCTTTAATGTGTGTAATCCCCGTTTCCAAAACATGTGCCCCTTGCACATAACGTGATGGACTTGCAAAAACTCGTTCCATGGTTATTCCCTCCAAAGTTCATATTGTGATTTTGTTCACATTTATTATAGCACTTAAAACACTAATTAAGTTAGTCGAATTACAGTACAAAATATCTCCGTTTTATCAAACTGGAAAATCAAATAGAACAATTAGTTCCCTTTTTGTCAACCCTTTCGTCCAAAATACAGTAGACTGAATATTAGGTTTAACTGTTAAAAAAGAAAAGAGATGACTCCTGCAAAAACGATATCGAACACATCTAACATTTCAGTCAATTTTCTAAGGAGATACTAAATGGCATTAACAGAAGAAGACGTACGTATTGCTTATGCTGCAAGTAAGATTACAACCGGTAACAACCGTTCAAACTCTGGACGTGTTGCACTTTGGCTAGAAGCCTCAGTTGATGATGTGAACCAGATTATTGATCAATATTCACTCCCTATCAAGAAGACGGCGGCAATTTCGCACTTTTAGCTTCTGATTTTTCTCAGAGATAAGTACTTGATGACAAATAAAGCGGTCAGACGAATCTGGCAGCATATTTTGGGTCGGTGGTGAGAAATCATCACCGCTTTTTTCGCTCTTTTTCAAGAAATTTTATAAAAAATCCTTATCAAATAATAAACGCCAAATAAATGTCGGTGTGAATCACACATATTAAGTTTGGTTTCAATTATCTAATCATACAAACTTTCTTCGTATTCCCGATCGATCGTTCTTTCTATGTCGCGACGCATACTATCAACTCTTTCAGAAAGCAGTTCAAACAACTGTATATTTTCCACAGCGTCAATTTGATCAATATATGATTCGATGTCCTTTAATTCCTGTTGTAACAGCGGCACCTCGCTACCACTCCAAGACCTGCTCATTTTTTCGAAATAAATTCTTGACCAATCAATTGTCTCAAAATCCATTTTTGATAAGATTTTCACCATCTTTTGTTTAATATCCATATCAGCATTGTTGAACAGAAGATTTACAACAAAATAAAATATTTTTTCATCCATCGGCAAGTTCATTAACTGAATAACATCTACGAATTTAGCTTGTAAAGGTTCGGTGATTTTTTCTCCATATTGTAATGAGTATAAAACATTCATTGTCGTTTTATTTTCAAACATTAATTTCAGCGTTTGTAGTAATATTTTCCCACTCTCGTCCAATACAATAGCACGTTCGACAACCTGATTTTCGCTATTGATTACTGACGAAAACCCAGCGAGATAGAGTTTCAAAGCGTCTTCTTCAGTAAAAAAAAGTTTGCATAGCACATCCTCGTCAAAAATAAAATTTCGTTTAACAGAAAGCAAATACAAATTTTGAAGATCACCCAAATTCAAATACACAGTAAGATTTTTTAAATTTAACTTTCTTCCTCCGTATGAAAAAAAGAACCTAGCACGCTTATCATTATCCGTCAGTCTGTCGATTATCTTTTTCATAGTTTGACTGCCAACCAACATATATAGTCGCCCGAATCCTATTCTAGTAATAATCTCATCTTTTACTAGCAGAATATTTTCTTCTATGATTTGTGACGCTCCCTGGTCTTGCTCCTTTGTTAACGCAAGTTCTAGTAACCAATTTGATTTATTTTTTTCATTTGATTCATTCACTAATTGAACACTCTGATTCAAAGTAAGACTACTAAATATGTTTGAGGTTATTAACTTTTCACCAGATTCAAAATCTAAGTATGAACTTATCCAACCCCCTAACTCATCATCTGCAAAAGCTTGCGCCAGATTTATCCACCCATTAAATAAATCCCCTTTACATTCATCCGGTATATGTCTCATAATCATTGCTAACACATCCGAGAGACTATCGATTTTAGCTACAAGGAATCTGATGTATTCTAATTCTTCTTCTCGTATATCTGGGTTATAACCTTGAGATTTAAAAATATGGAATAGTAAACGACCAGCGAATAAATCTTCATTAGTATCTGCATGATACTTGGTGCTGAGTTCTGACAAGTACCCCGAAATCAATTCCTCGTACGCGGCATCATACTTTAATGCTTCATCCATATCGAATTGAGCAATAGCCTTCGTACCATCCATTCTGAACTCTTGCTGAATGTTATACATTAACCAGCAAAGCAAATCGCCAGTATCAGCCAACTTTTCGATTAACTTCTGACGCGTTGAGGCTACAATCGACAACAATTTGTCATCAATTCTAAAGTCAATAACCTTAAACGTATTTCCTGTAGTAAAACGAGCCTTACTTTTATGCAACTTCAGGAATTCCTGAATTAGCGAACTTTTCAACTCTTGTGATAATTTTACTTCACCCCATTGTCCTAAAAGCATATTTAAATTATCAAATCGCAAGCGAGAATTATCCACGGAAAAGTCAAAGGAATTTTTTAGTATTGCAAACGCATCAAATGCGGGTGTTCCATTTACTCTCAGCATTTTCAATAACAAAGCAAAAGCATAGTTCGAAAAGTCTAGATTATTTACTAACAAAACGATTAATTCCGACTCACGAAGTCTAGTATTCAAATTATTTTTATTCTCTTTAATAATTTTTTTAACATCAATATCAGATTCAGTTAACTGATTTACCCATTTCGCTGCATACGCAAAAGTTTCATTAAGCATGTTATTCCCAAACATCAACAAATATTCAAGTTTTTCAACATTGCCTTTTGTATCGTGGTATTTGTCTTTTAACTTTTGAATCATGTCCTGATTCGTTCTAAAATCATCAAAAATAACAATCGACTGGACTACACGACCAATCTGATCTTTTGATAATTTTTTGAAGTCTATTAACTGATAAAACAAATACACTGCATAATCTCCGAAAGATTGATCTTCGACTTTCACATATTTATTATTGAAAATATCAACAAATTCTAATTGATTTAATTCTTCAATTTCCCGTTTCACCGTGCTATCACTAATATCAAACGTATCGAACATTTTCAGGTCACTATCAGTAATAGTTTGCAAGTTAAACGCCTTTTGTATATGTAAAATAGCCAACACCTTCAATTGGTCGCGTGAAATATCACCTTCTGACACTATTTGCTCATAATAGCCCAGGAATACTGAGTCTCTATTAGGTTCCATTCCTCGTTTCAACATCGTCATGAAGATGCTTACCATCCTCGGATTCCCTTTAGCCCGGGCCATTATTAGTTCTTTAGTTTCCTCACTGATTGTAATATCAAAACCGTCAACGACCTTGTCAAGAACCTCACTTTCCATATTCTCAAAATTTACCCATTTAATTTTCGATGAAAGCCTCTGTTGAACCAATTCATCTTTTAAATAGGTCCGCAACGTCCCAATGATTTTAATGTCTAACTCATCAGAAGTTTCAGCAATTTGCATTACATCTTGGTAATCCGAAACATTTGTCACATCATCCATAAAAATATAATTTGTTTTTTCGTAATCTAAAAACCTTTTTACATCTGTTACTACTTTTCCCCCACTGCTTTTTACCACAATCACTTGATTTGTACTTGTATCAAGATGCCTCAAATATTCTAGAACAGTTCTCGTCTTGCCAATACCAGGATTACCTACTACAACTACCACGTCCGTTTCGTTCAAAGCCTTTCTTAAGGCTTCAAACCGTTCTTCCAGATTTATCCATGCATTTTTTAATGTAGGAGCCGTTTTCACACGCTCATTTCTGTCAATAAAATCTCTAATACTCATTACCTGATTCGTTGGTTCCGACAACCCCAGTCGTTCCGCAATCAGATGATGCATATTAATCTTTGAAAGCAAATCTTTCGATAAATCTGAAATACCAACTAACGTTAATAAATTAGGACTCAAATATTCCTGAAATTTCCGAACATCCTCAGGAGTAAAGCGATTTATAGTATTAACTGATACGACTTCTATATCCGGAGATTGCAGCAATATTTGTTTAACGCTTTCTAAATCAGATGTAATTTTTGATTTCACATCAGCTCTGTGTGCACCATACATAAACGTCTGTGCGAACGCCGTAACTATCTGGAACCCCTTTTGTAGTCTTTGTAGCCCCCTCTTGGAGGCCAAGATTATTAAAAGTTTCAAAATTATAACGTATCTGAACGTAGTCATCAGCAAATCTTTGAAATTGTGCACCACTTAAACTCATAATCGCTCGTTCTATTTCTTCAGTTATTGCCATAAAATTTCCCCCTTAAGATTTTTCATTAGTCAATATACCGACCTTAATGCTTTTCTTGATTCATTATCAACCGCATACAAATAAAACCGATGCACACCACGCTTCATTAAAACGTTTAAAGCATTGCGCAGATACTCTTCAACCGTTAACCCATCATAATGGCGCACCTTAGTGGCATTCTTACCATGGCTTTCACCTACATCAATTATATTCTTCTCATCCCGATATTTATTTGACGGACCTAAACACACACCATCATAATTTAAATCCAAGCCCTGAATGGTGAACGTATTGCCGGCTTCGTCTATTGTCACCGGATCTTCCGACCAAGCCGACGATTTATTATGGCCCAGTGTTTGCGAATTTCATGAATTGTTTAGTGTGCCAGCTGTCACCATCCATGGTTCGCCACTTTCACGTTACTTTGACTTATATTCCCAATCAAATGTGGCTAACAAACGCGAAAGGCCAACTTCATTGTCTTTCAAATGTTGCATCATTCGCTTTTGAATACTGTTAGTTTCACCCATATAAACTTTATACGGTTTATCGTTTATTCATTAACAATGTAAACCGTATTGCGATATGAAATCACCTGACGGTCGTCAGGTGATTAACGTTCTAAACTTTTAATCCTCATCAAATAGAAAGCACCAAGGAATAAAAATCATATAAGTGGATCTATATTGACTGTTTCACCATACGCGGCCCATATTAATCATAGAAGTTAATTTGCTTCTTTAATTCGCCACCAGCGCGATAATCTATCATCGCTTGCTATAAAATTGAAAATTTCTTCAAAATTTTCATCAGTAATTTGGAACGAATTTACCTTTTGAGTAATCTCATCACACTGACTCACGTACCTTTTAGCATCACTTTCGCTTACTTCGAAATTAGAGTGTGCTACAGTATTTCTTAGCCTCCTTAGGGTTGAGACTGACTCTGTATCCAAAATAGACAAAACTCCTATTTTTTCTAATACCGACAACAATGGAATTATAACCGTTCCTGGTCTTCTCAAAGCTCTATAGCTACTATTTTCATTTAGCAATTGTCTATCAGAAAATTTTTCAGATATATTTAAATTTTTTATCACAAGCCAATTCAAAGTCCTTAAATGAATTTAAAATAGCCATTCCTGGGTTGAATTTAATGAGATTATCAATACTTGCATCTTCAGTCGCCTGTCCGTCTAAATCGTCCAAAGCTTCCCTAAATTCTATTTCCGCGTTTCCCCAGCCGAATTTACTTGTTCTGTTAATCATTCTTTCAAATATTTTTTTATAATACACTGCAACAAACAGGACCAAAATTTGCCAAGACGAATATTTTAAAATTGATAAAATCGTTTTAACGACATAATTTAAAAATCTTACGAAGCTATCCACAAATTGCTCTATCCAAAACATAAAAACCTCTCAATATATTTAACGACTAAACTCTAACAAGTACGAAATAAAACAAAAAACCAAGTAATTCTAGGACTAGATTACCTACTTTCAAAACAGCAACCAAACATCTTAAAACATTTTTCATTCCAGTCCATACAACTACTTAATTCGTCACATAATACATTTTCCCTTCGTTTACCAACAAATTTACATCTTCCTTCATCTCATTAGCAATCCGATCTACTTTAGACTCAATTGTCTCTGACTCAGTTATACGTTCTAAAGAGGGGATGATCGCTTCCAGCTTTTCATCCGACATACTAAAATTCAGACCATAGTCTGCTCTTTCAGAGATAAATACGGCCAAATTTGTCGCTACCCTCTTCACAACAGCCGGCGCTGGTAGTTTATTAAATTTATCATTTTGTCTCTGTAAACGGTCGGAAGCTGATTTACTGGTCAATTTAAATTTAAGAGCTGACATATATAAGTATTCTGCAATGTTAGAATCCGTCTCTTCATTTTTATCTTTAGCAGAACTAACTAATTCAGTCACTGTTTTACGCGATAAAGCACCTACACCATAGATATACTCAAGTTCAGACGCAAAGATAAGAATATTTGTTGCGATTACACTAATTTGTTTCCAATAATCTAATTCATTTACATCTTTAATGAACTGTTGTTCATCCTTTGGTGCACGATCAATGACACCATTTATCTGTAACAAGGATTGGTTGTTAATCGTCGTCAACTCTGTCTTAATCCCATCTATCTTCAGTAAGTAATTATTTCTAATTTGTTCATCCGCTAATAGCTCAGTTTGGTTATTGGCAAGGACATCCATAGATTCACGCATAGTGCCCAATTTTGCCAGAATTTCAGTTTGGTGATATCGCCGTAAAGCATGTAACTCATCGTTAATTTGCGATAGTTTCTCACTAACTTCATTCATATAGTATTGACCAACCACTACTGAAGCTAGCTGCATTGAGGTTGCCAATTTACTAGTCAACGCCGACTTTGCTGTATTCACTTGTTGCGCGGCATCACGGGCATCAACCGGTTTAATTTTGACGTGCCCAGAAATTTTGCCTTTTTTCCTGAAAACGCCTCTAAACATGGACTTTTCGCCTTTTACTTGCGTGAGCCCCTTAGCACTCGATAATTGTTGGCCATTTTTATCGAATAAAGCAAACAATTGGACGCCTTGTTTGTTTACTATTTCAGTAGAATTTGCCATCGAATTCAATTTTGTTAATCCTTGATCAGAAACGATTTGACTAACACCTTGAACGACAGACACGCCATTCTCTTTAGAAATTGTAATCATTGCATTTTCCAAATTTAGCAAATCAACATTAAAACTATTTGCTAATTCATTTTTCAAAACATTCAAGTACTGATTATTAGATATTAATTCAACTTCATATTTTTCTTCCATAACTTCCCCAAATCAAACATTTTCGTAATAACGCACAACCTTAATTTCTGTACTTAGCAATCGTATCTCCTAATTCATCCTTCCAGGCTTCCCAACCGTTAATTGCCGTAACCCGTAAAATGAAATTTGCTGCACGACTTGGTTTAGAAAACACCACGTCTTCGCTAAGTACCCTCCCCTGTAATAGACTTTCAAACTCAGTAGCCCTGTATCCTTCCGTATCACTCTGTCTAATATGCGATCCTTTTAAGACCTTAATCTGACCTGACGCATCTAGCAGCTGTGCCTGTGCATCAATTTCAGGACTATTCTTGGCCGTCAGATGTATAGAGATAGGAAATTGATTTAAAAGGGTATTTGCTTTCTTTTCAGGTTCCTTTTTTGATACAACAGGCTGACCATCGCCCGTTGTATCACTCAAAAATTCACCCAAAGCTGAAATTACTGCTGGCTTATAATCCGAAATAACCTTACTTGTGATATTCCCTGAAATTTTCCCCTGCTCTTTCATCTGTAGCAAAACTGCTTTAACAAACTCATCAGTCGGGTTATTCATTAAAAATTCTACCGAAGACTTTACATTCGTTAATTTAGTCTTTTGTTCATACTTATTACGTAACCAATCAAAGTTAAATGAATCCTTCGCAACATGGTACAAAAATTCATAATCATTCAAATCCATCTTATCAAGTTGTAATTCCTTAAACGGACGTGGCTTATGCGTAACGTCTGGCACAAAATCTGCGAAGAATAAGTACCGAATTCCATCCGTTAATACCCCAATCAATTGTTGTTGGCCCAGGTCCTTCTGTGCATGAGGTAATACCGATGTAACCTGAGTTACACCTTTCTTAACAAGATTGCCTTTTTGTGACTCTGCTTCTACAAACATCAAAGGTGTTGCCTGTTTCTGAAGGACAATATCTATTTTGCTAGTTTCGTTTAAATCTTTAAAAGGTGTACTAACTGGCACTTCAGTCCGATATTCATTTGGATTCATGCTTGAATATCCCAATGCAGCAATTAGTGGCACTATTAGATAAGAAATCGTCTCAGCTTCATTATTAGCAGCCGTGCGATTGTTTAGTATCAGTTCAACAGTAGTTTTTATTGTAGTTTTAAATTCAGCAAATTCCATTTTCAAATTCCAATCTGATGTATACTTCAGTACTACGTTAATTGTACTTTACGCCTAGACTTAAATTCCAATATTTTATTTAAACCAAGGTGATTTATAAGTTTTCCACTTCGCTGACGTACAGCGTAATAAAGTTTTCCTCAAGTGATTATTTCCTGCTGGTTAGCAGCGATAAGGTTGTCAATCGATGTGAAGAATTCACCCAACTTTTGTTGCTCATCCATCAAAGGAATGGAAATTGATTGATTCTTAACCAAGTCGCTGTTCAGATTAACTTGACTACCGGGCTGCCCATAACGAGACCACTTATCACGATATGACTCTAACCATTGAAACATGAATTCCAAATCAAACTTAGGATTCATAAATATCAAGAACCCGTCGTGAACACCGGTCTTAACATAATTCACCAGTGGCTTACCTACCGTCGCGGCAATACTTAGCAACAAATGCGGCTCTGTCAAAACACGTGTTTTAGCTTGCCCTGCCTCAGAAATGTGCTGATCCAGATGATGAATTCGACCATTTTGCTCTGTCACATCAGAAATGCGAAGCCATCCAATCTCAGATGAATCGTCAAACCATTTTGGATCTTGAATTGGTCGAGGGGACGCTCCTCGCACGATTTCTGCCAAATCACCAAGGTTACGCTGTACCCAAGCAATATGACGACTGTTATTTGAGTTTAGTGTTTACTTGGGTACAGCGTAAGTTAACTGATATTTCTGAAAAGGTCACTGAAAAGAACTCAGATGATGAATTTTCAGAGACACTAACCAACTCAGCCGAGTATGGAATTATCAGCCAACGTGATTTCTTTGATAAAGATATTTCAAACGAGAAAAACTTGAACACTTATTATGTTGTACGCGACGGGGACTTTGTTTATAACCCTCGGATTTCAAACTTCGCGCCCGTTGGTCCAATTAAGCGCAATACACTAGGACGGGCCGGCGTTATGTCACCGCTTTATTATGTTTTTCGAACGCATGACGTTGATGGTTTGTACTTGGAAAAATACTTCTCAAGTACAAAGTGGCACCGATTCATGGAACTTAACGGAGACACGGGAGCTCGTGCTGATCGATTTGCTATCAAAGACAAAGACTTCGTGCAGATGCCCATTCCGCTACCAAGCTTGGATGAACAAAGTAAGATTGCGCACTTTCTTGAGAGTATGGATAACCTTATCGCTGCTAACCAGAAAAAGGTAGATACTTTGACAAAACAGAAGTCTGCTTATCTACAAAAGCTCTTTATCTAAATGAATATACAAAAGCCTGAATTTACGCTGCTGATAGTCGTAAATTCAGGCTTTTTATTTACATAAGAGATGTTAAGTATCTCATTATCTTATCGTTGTCAGCATTTTCTAATTCTTGAATAACGTGAAGAGAAATTCTTTGGGTAGTATTCATTGTGGAGTGACCCAGGCGTCGCGAAACTGTGGCAATCGAAACACCGGCATAGAGAAGTAGTGATGCATGTGAATGGCGTAAACCATGCAAACTAATTACAGGTATACCTGCCTTATTACATAATGTTTCTAGTTGATTGTTCAGTGTTTGTACATATATTCTTTTGGTTGGATTAACAAATATTGGTTGTTCAAGGGGTAAGTCTCGTATAAGCTGTGAAAACATCATTGCCGTTTGCCAATCTAATGGTATTTTTCGGACGGATGACTTGTTTTTTGTTGGAGCAAATTCACCTTTGTAGCGTTTGTAGTCCCAAGTTTTAGAAACTTTTATCACATGATGTTTAAAGTCGAAATCAGAAGGAGTTAACCCTAAAGCCTCAGAAATTCTTAAACCTGTTTTTGCGATTAACAATACTAAATAATCTGTATTTATTGAATCGCCTAGTGAAAGTTGTGCTAACAATGCTGTCATTTCATGTTGATGTAAAAACTTAGTCTTGTGTTTTCTTTGAACCGTCCCTTTGATTACTACTTTTCTTGTCGGATCAGAAGTAATCAACCCTTCATCCAATGCATCTAATAGAGCGGCTTTCATTTGATGATGAAAATCCATGACTGTTTGTCGTTCGTGATTACTTGCATAATCATTTAATAATTGCTGGTAAGCCTGCCTGTTTAACGATTTAAGTGTATGTTTCGAAGCAAGAGATTGAATGTGAGCAAGAGTGTTCTCGTATTTTTGAAAAGTAACATCACGCACTGCACCACGTTTGTATAGTTCCAACCATTCTGCAAAGTACTTATGAAATAATATTTGTGTCATTTTTGACACCTCCTAAAATTGATGGCGACGAGCGCATGGACTATGATACGAAAAAAAGCCCGACTTTTCAGCCGAGCTTTAATGTTTTTTACTTTGAAAAACAAAGATTGTTTATATAAACATACTCTGTAAGTAGCTTGTCTTTTGTTTTTGGAGCAGATCTATTTTGCGCTGGTTAGCAGTGATAAGATTGTCCAAAGTAGTAAGTAATGAACCAATCTTTGCTTGTTCATCGATTGAAGGTATAGCAATGTCATACTTTTTTACTTCACTCATCGGAACCAGATTGGTGATTGCTGAACCGGGATTGGCACCAGTCAGCTTTCGTTGCATGATATCCCCACGCATGAAACTAAGGAAATATTCCTTATTTGTCACGTCTTGATTAATTCGAATACGAATCAATGCTTGATTGAACACGCCTCGTTTAATTCCATAAGGAACTTCTGAGATTCGTCCAATCGTTCCGGCACCACTCATGATGTAGTCTCCAGGGAGAATTTCAAACTTTTTAAGCTCATTGAACTTCTCCTCGGTAATGTTGTACCGAGTTTCGTACTGGTCGTAAATGGCATTCTGCTGCTCATAGACAACATAGTCACTAGAATCGACAAATAAACCTTTTTTCAATGCACTTCCAAACGGACCGCGACGGACGCCTTCCTTAGCATCGAGCAATTCTTCGAACTTACGCTGTACCCAAGGTCTGGTAAAGCTTGAGAAACGCAAAGTTTGATTGAATATGCGCTCTAAGTACGCGTTTTTTAACTGTTTTAAATCATGAACCTTACGCTGGTTAGCAGCGATAAGCTTATCAAGTGACTCCAAGAACGCACCGATTTTAGCTTGTTCCTCATAGCTTGGAACAGCCAGCTGCCTTTTTAAGAAATCCTTTGACACCAGATTGTTCATCATAGTTGATTGAGTTGTGGACGTCATCAAAATGCGTCCCATTATTTGTTCGTTGATGATCGCATATTTCCAGTATTTCAAATCGTAGTTTGAAATTGGTCGGAAGACATCAAATATGTGCGACACAATCCCATCACCAATGGTATTTTCAACGAATCGCCCATAAGCAAACTGTTTGCTTGAGTGACCTTCAAAAGCAATATCTCCCACTCGGAAGATATTGTAAGTACGCATGTAAGCATCGTCTGATCGAGATTCGTCGGTCTTAAAATACATGTTGGCCACTGAAATAATTTTGTCTTTGCCAAAAGACAAATCGTTCTTTTCAGTGACCTTCTTGTACAACTCACCAAACTTACGCTGTACCCAAGCGTCAGAAAAGCCTTTAAACCGCAACTCAGGCACACTTTTATTTTGATTTTGTACCATGTTACTCAGCTCCTTCCGTTGAAATTAATTCCGCCTTCATAGCTTCAAATTCTGCTTCCAGCTTAGCAATTTCAGCATCAATATCCTTCAAATCTTGCTCAACTTGTGCAAAATCAATCGGCGCTTCTTCTTCAAACGTATCAACATACCGTGGGATGTTTAAGTTGAAGTCATTCTCCTTAATTTCATCAAACGAAGCATCATGTGCATACTTATCCACGTCCTCACGGGCTAAGTAAGTATCCAAAATCTTTTGGACATTTTCGTCCGTCAAAGAATTTTGATTCTTACCCTTTTCAAATTCGTTTGACGCATCAATAAATAATACATCCTTCTTAGTACGGTTCTTCTTGAACACCAAAACCGTCGTTGGAATTGACGTACCGTAGAACAAGTTAGCTGGCAAACCAATAACGGCATCCAAAACGTTATCTTGTTCAATCATGTACTTACGGATGACACCTTCACCAGCACCACGGAATAAGACACCGTGTGGCAAAACGACAGCCATAGTTCCTGACGCATCCAAGTGGTACAACATGTGTTCAACGAAAGCGAAGTCGGCCTTTGACTTAGGTGCAGTTTTACCATACTTACGGAAACGTTCATCATCCAGCTTACCGTCTGGTTGCCAGTTAGCTGAATATGGTGGGTTTGCGACAACTGCTTCGAATTGTTGTTCTGCAAACATATCATCTTCAAGAGTATCGCCTTGGTGCATCTCGAAGTCAGTTGGCTTAACATCGTGCATCAACATGTTCATACGAGCCAAGTTGTATGTCGTACCGTTCAATTCCTGACCGTAGTAATTTGCAACTTCCACGTTATCACCAACACGAAGCAACAATGATCCTGATCCCATAGTCGGATCATAGACTGACTTCAAACGTGTCTTACTTGTCGTAACAAGCGCAGCCAACAATTTTGAGACTTGTTGTGGTGTATAGAATTCACCAGCCTTCTTACCAGCTGATGCGGCGAATTGACCAATCAAGTATTCATAGGCATCCCCAAGCACATCGATCTTGCTATCACCAGCGTTAAAGCTAATATCAGCCAAGTGCTTGATAACTTCAGCCATCAACTCAGAACGCTTTGCTGGTGTGTTCCCCAAACGTGATGAGTTCAAATCCATGTCTTCAAATAAGCCGCGGAAATCTTCTTCTGAAGCATAACCAACTGTTGAGGCTTCAACTTCGTTAACTGCTTCTTGCAAGTTTTCGATTGAGAATTGACCAGCCAAGATATCCTTAACCATCTTGCCAAACAAGTATTGTGGTTGAACAAAGAATCCAAGTGAGTTAGTAATTTCGTCTACCAAGTCGCTCTTAATTTCGTTATCGTTGTACGCTTCTTCGAACGTAATACCGTCTGCAGCCAACAACTTATCCGCATACTCCTCTACTCGTTCTGAAAGGAAACGGTAAAAAATCAAACCTAGAATGTAGTTTCGGAATTCGTTAGCGTCCATGTTGCCGCGCAAATCATTTGCGATGGCCCATAGTTGCTTTTGTAGTTCTGCTTGCTGTTGCGCCTGCGTTTCGTGTGTTTCTGCCATTAATCCTTCTCCTTATGAGTGGCATCGGCAAGTGATGCCAATGTTAATTCTGTAAATAGTTGTTCGCGACGTTGAATCAATTGTCGTCGGCGCCGCATCATTTGATATAACCTACCAATTTTTTGTTGTACCTTTATCGGCGGTAGATCGATTTCAAATTCTGTAATCGACTTCAATGACAGCTTAGGCATTGTTGTACCTGTTACCGCGGCATGAATTAGTCTTTTCGCAGCGGCCGACTCGTTAAACCAATAAACCAAGTAACTGGCATCCAATCGTGTTTCGTCAGTCTGAATCCACGAAAAATTTGAATCCAAGATATATGGTTTTCCATCAGGATCGACTCCCTTAGAAAGGGTCATTCGACCACCAATAATTGCCAACACCACTGAATCAACTGGCATTGGCGCAAGACCTTCAGCCATGTCCAAATATCTCGGATCATCATTTCGTCCTGCTTCACCAGATTCACTAGCAAATACAGACATATCGTATAAACGATAATCACCCGAAGTTGTCTTCAAAGGACTTCTTTGCGCCAACCTTGTCACGACTTCGCCGGATTTAAACGTCATTAAATCCCCAAGTTGCATATCATCCTCCTCGCTTCTTTTGAAATAACTCATTATTTCTTTTAGACAAATAATAATATAACAGTCTTAAAAGATTGTGTCAACGAAATAAATCATTATTTCAAAAAAGAGGCCACAGTGGCCTCTTTTCGTTTAAGACAGAATGTACTTGTCTACCGCCTCTTCAACGAAGCTAACAATTTTCTTCTTCAATGAGCGAGTCTTCATAAACGTGAATCCCATTCCCGCTAATTCAGTACTCATCTCTTCTTCCTTCATCTTATGAGCAAACTCGTAATCATTAACCTTTTCATCAACGAATTCAGGCTCAAGATCATTTTCCTTGGCGAACTTCTCGATGTCCTGATTACGACGATCAATCAAATAGTTGTTCAATGAATCAGGTACGCTGTCTCCTGGTTGAAGTTGTGGCACAACCTCGTCCAAGAACTCAGCCAGCAGTTCAGCCTTCGTCTTCAATTCCTTTGAATCAGCATTGTTCAACAAACGCTTAATCTTGCGAACATCATCCTTGTAATCGCCAGGCGTAATTGCACGAATCAACTTAACGATGTAAGAAACGTCAATAACATCACGGGCAATCAAGTCTAGTTCAAAGTCAATATCATCCAGAACTGATACCTTACCTGCATCGTCGCCACCATCTCGTGTTCGCTTCTTCCATTCTTCGTAGGCAGCGTAATACTTTCCACGATAGTTTTCGAGATCTTGCTCAGAAAAATCAGAGAAGTTTGCCCAATCAAATTCATCATATACATTAATCTTGTTAAACGTGCGCAGAACATCTCGGAATGATTGAACAAATTCAGCCAACTCCTCGTCCGTTGCGTTATACAACGCATCAACGGATTCAGGCGTTGGAACAACCTTGCGCAACGTGACAATGTTATCGACAAATTCACCATGCAACTCATTGTAATCCGGCGCGAAGAAGCTCGACTTGTCACCATCGGAGAATAGCGTCACAGCCTCATCTGTCGCCTTCTTTAAATTGCGATATGACACAATATTTCCAAATGGCTTTGACTTTTCTTCCACACGGTTAGTTCGTGAGTAAGCTTGAATCAAGTTATGCCACTGTAACTTCTTATCTAAATAAAGTGTAGACATACGAGGCGCATCAAATCCTGTCAAGAACAAGTTAACAACAATCAAGATATCGATATTATCTTCCTTGGTGTTCTCGTTTTGTTCCTTCATACGCTTTGAAACGTCTGCAAAGTAATCTGGGAATGTGTCCGTTGAGAAGTTAGTTCCGTACTTGACATTGTAATCGGCAATGATTTTATCCAAACCAAGACGTGAAGTCTTCAACTCTTCAAGAGTCTCACCTTGATTATCTTCGTTGTCCGCTTCATTCGCAGTCCATGTGAAGATGCTTGAGACATTCAAGTCCGTCTTCATTTCCTTGAAAATCTCATAGTATTGCAAAGCAACACGTGTGTTTGGCACCGCAAAGATGGCGTTATAGTGACGCCCCTTTGAACGATTTCCGTGATTCAACACAATATGTTGCGCAATCATCTTCAACCGATCTGGATTTTCCCATACTTCTTTCTTGTCGATACCCTTTGCAACCGTGTCTTCATCAGTGACGATACCATGACCTTGGATTGTGTTAATGTATTCCACGTTAAACGCCAAAACGTTTCGATCGCGAATTGCGGCCTTAATCAAGTATGAATGTAAACGCTCATCATACAAGTCATCGGTAGTACGTCCATCCTTACCAATATTTTCCTTGAAAATTGGCGTACCCGTAAATCCAAAGTGTTGCGCATTCATAAACCATTTGTTCACATTCTTGCGCATCTCTCCAAATTGAGAACGGTGAGCCTCATCTTCAATGAAAATAACACGCTTATCGTGATAAGATGCCAAGATGTTTTTGAATTTGTCACTCGTAACTGCATTATTCAACTTTTGAATTGTTGTAATAATCAGTTGTGTACTTGTGTCAGTCAATTGTGACACAAGGTTCTTTGTGTTCGTTGTGCGGTCCAGCGCAGGTTCATTGTTCGCACCAGACTTAGGTAGGTACGAATTAAAGTTCTTAGCCGTCTGAATGTCCAAATCTGAACGGTCAATCAAGAAAATAACCTTCTCAGCGTTGGTATTTTGTGCCAACAATCGTGCGGCCTTAAAAGAAGTAATTGTCTTTCCAGACCCTGTTGTGTGCCAAATATAACCGTTCTTTTCTGGGTGTTCTTGTGCTTGTTTGACAATTGCTTCTACTGCGTACACTTGATAAGGACGCATAACAATCATGCGACTGTTGTCTTCGTCAAAAATCGTGTACTTCGCAATCATGCTATGCAAACGGACTGGGTCAAAGAAACTCACCGTGAATAAATCAAGCTCGTTCAACCAAGTGTTCTTCTCATCGGTCCAATAGAACATAAAGTTCGAATTGAGCTTGCCATCCCCATTGGCGAAGTAACGCGTTTCACCACCGTTTGATACAACGAAGAATTGCAAGAAGTTAAATAAGAAGTTCGTACGCAAACTCTCCGTACGATAACGCAAAATTTGGTTGAATGCCTGTGTAAAGTCAACACCTCGGCGCTTCAATTCAATCTGTGTGACTGGCAACCCGTTAATCAAAATCGTCACATCATAACGATTCTCATGTAGCCCATCAGAGTTAGTAATTTGGTGGGTTACTTCAAAGATATTGTTATTCCAGTCCTTACCGTCGAAGAAATAAATCGTCAACGGTGTATTGTCATCACGAGTAATCGCAACACGCCCGTATGGTGACGTGTCTGTACCTCGAAGTAACTTACCTGTTTCAAAGATTCCTTGTGATCGGCGCAACTCATTCTGAACACGTTTAAATTCATCGTCAGAAAGTGGCGTTCCCTTCAATGCCTCAGCATTAACCTCATTCATCACCTGACGAAAATGGTCAACCATCGCTCCGACATCAGGTATCTTTACACTTTTATATCCAATTGCATTTAATTTCTGTATTAGTTTATTTTCTAATTCATATTCTGATTGGTGCCCATCACCCATAACCATTACTTCCAATCTTAAAAATTTATGCTGTAATTCACAGCGTAAGTTCACTAATTAATATTATAACAATAGCATATAGATTCAACGAAACAATATGAACTTACCACAAACCCGATAATAATTCCTATAACGCTTATCGCTCTTAAAGTTACCCAATATCAAAACTCCCAATGGGAATTATCCGAATAAAACAAATTATCTCGCTCGTGATTCGCAACTCTTGTATATCTGGTAGAAATACCAGTACGTGTGGTCTTTGTCGTTTTCTTTTTATTCACAGTTTTTTTCTTGTTAGTATTTTTGGGAGCTGCCTTCGCCTGCGCTTTTTTAGACACAGGCGAAGGCTTTTTGCCACCAATAACACCCGCTGCACCAGTTGTAGTAATTATCTTAGATTTTCTGTTCGTTCTGGCAGGCGGCTCTATTGTCGAACGCTTCTGAACAGATATTTGGTTAACAACACCATCGCTACCTAAACTGTAATTGAAAGCATATCCACCTTTAGATTTGCTATCCGCATTAGTTCTTCGTTCTTTCTTCTGTGCACTTCGCCAAGCTTCTGAATGTTCTAAGTATGAATCTGAATTATAAATTCCGACGTTGTTCAACAGAAACTTTGCATACCTAGGTAAAACTTTATTTATTTTCTGGATTTCGGAACTTCTAGTAACATATTCACGTCTTCCATTAGCCAATTGCTGCCCAGTTTCCATCCACCTTATCAAGGTAAAAGGAAAATCAATATTTAAGCTTTTACCTTTAAAAATTTCCGAGACAAGTCGATTTGGTTTGATTTTTGTACCTTTATCATTAATAGCATTAGTTCTCTGGATTTCAGGCGATTTCTTTGCCGCCATTTTAGAATTTTTACGCCTTATATTGGTAAGTGTGTTGCTAAGAACTTTATACTCCCAAGACTTTCTATATTTTTCGTATTAATGTTCATCAAAAGCTATCGTCTTTTTTAAAATCGCTTCCTTCAATTCGTTTACGTCAGTTGTACGATCGGAGTTGTATACGCTAATGTTTTCAACCTCTAATTCGCTACTCCTAAGAAGCTTTAAAAGTGTCATTTCGGCATCAATTCGCTTTTCGGAAAATTTATTTTCGAATTGGGTTGCATACCTTTTATTTTCAATTAATAAATCCGAAAGTTCGTTTAATTTAATATCGGTCCGAGTTAACAAGTTTATTTGATCTAAAACTTCGATGGCGACTTTTTCATCTAGACGGTCAGAATTCAATATTTCCGGTCCGCCGAAACTGATAATTAACCTTTCCCAAAGATCCATAAAATCATTAAATTTTATCTCTCCTCGATCAATTAATTTATCTAGATATAGAGCAAAAAATGAGAACCCCTTTCTTCGATTCTTTTCCACAGTATTCAAATCAACCAAATATTGCTTGCCCCATAATGGTAATGCCCTAATGAAAGACAATTGAGCGCTCAATTGTTCCGGCGATTTGTCAACAAACGCTAATGACTTCCACTCTTCAATAGTGAACGGAAACTTTCCTTTAGCATTTTTATACTTAAATAAGCTCATTAATTGTTGAGCATTTTTATCGGAAAGAATTTCTTCAGCTTCTTGAATGGTAATTTCTATACCCTGATATTCAACCTTCATTATTAAAACACCTACAAAATAATTCAAATACTAATTAATGTATCATATATTATCAATTAAATACCAACAATCCTGTTTTTCGAATTTTTATTCATGCTCTGAAATATCTCTATTCCATAATTACACTCTTACTTATTTCTATAAATAAAGAGGCTGGGACAGAACAGTTCTAGCTGAAAATGAAGAAGGAGAAGAAAATCCGACGGATTTTCTTCTCCTTCTTTCTTTTTATCCAAAAATAACGGGATTTTATCCCGCCATGATGGCCATTTTCGTCATATTCATGGCC
>NZ_JBJMBA010000023.1:0-31770 GCF_045799135.1 Weissella sp. MSCH1
GGTTCAAAGTCAAATGGTACTGATGACCGGTAAAATTTAATATTTTGAACCTTGCTTAGGCAGCTGATTTCACATTGTTGAGATCAGCTGCCTTTTGCTTATAGTTCATTGAGTAGAAACTATTCTTGAATGAGATAAGAATACGTAGACGGAAGTTTTTGAAACTACGGAAGCCGTATGCCGTACGCTTAATTGCTTTGATTTTATTGTTTGAACCTTCAATTGGTCCATTTGAGAATCCGTAGATGAAGCTGTTTATTATTTCGCCGAAGTGCTTGCGGATAGTGCGACGAGCCTTCTTCATTGCCTTTGGCAATGAGCGGTATTGGGCATCATTTTTTGTGGGGTGTAGAACAGATTTGAGTTCAGCTTCATCACGAGTTTCGATGGCGTAAAGAATCCCTTGGTAGAAAGCGTATGCGTCACGCAGTTCATCAGAGAGCGCCAGTAGGCGGTCGATAACTTCTTTATCAGTTAAATAGGCATGCTTAAAATTGATTCGATTTTTTCGGGTCGTGTAATCAAGCGCAGTTTCGTGCTTCATAAGTAGTTTCCAGAACCGCTTTAGTTGGCGATACTCTTTGCTGTCTGATCCGAATCGCTTCATAACGCTGATTCGAACCTTGTTGAGTTCACGGTATGATTGAGTTACAACGTGAAATCTATCAGCCACGATGTTTGCGTTTGGAAACAAATCCTTAATCATGGCTCGGTAAGGAGTAAATAAGTCTACCGTTATGGTTTTAACAGCAGCTCGAGCTGCTGGGCTGTATTGATTGAAATAGGCACGGAGTTGACCAGCACCGCGATCCTTCATGACGTCTAGAATGCGGTGGTTAACAGAATCGATTAAAATCATGCTCATTCCGTTAGTTGCGAACTTACCTGATTTGAAGTCATCGAACGCGATGCTTTGGGGGAGGTAATGGAAATTTGTTTTGTTGTAAACGAATAAGCCTTCGGCTGCGCGCATTACGGTTTGTGTTGATATGTTGTTGTCTAAGGCAATGTGCTTTTGACTAACGTTTTCGCTTAGTTCCATTGCTGCGGTTTGTTTAACCTTATCGATGATATGGTTGTTTGGTTGAATGTCGCTGAGGTGCGCAATAGACGTGTGTCCACATTTCTTGCATAGGAATTTTTGCTTTCGAATTCTATAGTTTTGAAACTTGAATGCGCTACGTGGCCCTTTATGAGTAACCATTTTGGTACCGTTGTGAACCATTGGAGTTCCACACTTTTCGCAGTTGGTAGCGTATGTCAGAAGGAGATTCCAAGTAATTGTGGCTGTTCCGTTGAGATTAGTTTCACTGAAGTGTTGTTCTGCTTTTGGATCAAATTCGACATTTAAGTCTGTTAATCCAATTAAAATTCTGATATCGTTATCCATGTTGGGATATCCTTTCGAGGGTATTTTGGGCAGACTGGTTGCAGCTGGTCTGTCCTTTTTTATTTTTACACCCAAAAACCAAAAAAGGTACCAACAACCAATCGCGTGAGCGAGTGGTCATCAGTACCAAATATTTTAGAGCCAAATTAAGGAAGCGATGGCCGATACATCGCTTCCTTTTTGTTAAAATAAGGGTATTGATCAGCGAGGATGGGGGTTCGAAGCCTGATTTGCTGTAATATTCTGAAAACAGGAAAGAATTATGACAATATTTTATACGCTGGTGCCGATGATACTCACCATTATTATTGCGAACCTTTTGTCGCAAGCAATGCCACGAGTACCCAAGGCATTTTGGCAAATCTTAGGTGGTATTATTCTGGCAATGATTCCAGTGTTGCGCCACTCAGTTGTAGAGCTTGACCCGGAATGGTTTATGATGCTGATAATTGCGCCATTGCTATTTTATGAAGGTCAACGAACTGACGTGCGATTGGTATCTAAAAACTTCCGTGCCATTATTAGTTTGGCAGGGATTATTGCTGTGATGACGGTTGTGGTGTTGATGTTATTTGGTCACTGGGCCATTGGTTGGGCGTTACCGATGGCTTTGGCTTTGGCTGCGATTGTCACACCAACGGATGCCACTGCATTAGAGTCAGTTACAGAAGGGCTAGCAGTTCCTAAAGGGATTGGCCGGGCCTTAAATTTGGAATCATTGTTCAATGACGCCACTGGTTTGGTTGTTTTGGAGCTGGCCCTTCTTTGGATGAATACGGGGACGTTTTCATTTGTTCACGGCTTTGAAGAATTCTTAGTTGTCGCAGGTGGTGGCGCCATTGTTGGGGCAATTGCCGGGGTGGTGTTGTTATATATCCGCCAGCACCTCTTGAGAGCCCAATTTGACGATACAGTAGCGCATGTTATGATCTACCTACTATCGCCAATTCTCGTATACGGGCTGGCAGAACACACTGGCGTCTCAGGAATTATCGCGGTGGTGGTGATGGGGATTATCTCGAACGAAGAAAAACACCACACGCAATTTATGTCATCACAATTAAATAACTTGAATAATCAATTAACAACGATTGTTTCACAGTTATTGAATGGACTTGTGTTTGTGTTGTTAGGCTTATCATTGGTACGAGTGTTCAGGACGTATCTCCATGAACCAATCGCAACATGGTTAGGGTACATTGGCATCGGATTGGCAATTTATGCTGTGATGACAGCGTTTAGGCACATTATGATTGAACGGGTTGACCGCGATTCGCCAATGGCATCAATGGTTGATCAGACACATAAAAATCGTGATGCGTGGATTTTCGCATTAGGTGGCGTTCACGGAACCGTGACGATGGCTATGGCTTTTTCATTGCCGTTGACGTTAACAAATGGTCAGGCATTCCCACACCGTGATATGTTGCTCTTGATTGCGGCTAACGTGATTATTGTCAGCCTGGTAGCACCCTTGTTTATCTTGCCACGCCTTTTGCCAAAGGTTCAGGCTGATTATGATATGACCGAGTACTCGCAAGCACATATTGCGATGATTAACGCAGGTATGGCATATGTTGAGACACTGAATGTTTCTAATTCTGTTAAGCGGAATGTGATTGGCCAACTACAAGATCAGCTGGGATATGGGGCTGATCAATTGGACCGGGCGCTCTGGCAACGGGCGCAAACCGATATTCAACGGGTGACAGACGATGCGGTAGATGCCGCGATTGATGCTGGCTTAGTCTCACAAGCGACGATGGTTTACTATCGCCGTGTGAAAGCGAATGCTGATGCACGCTGGGCCCGTGGATCAAATAATGTCCGGATGTGGTTCCGTATTCTGGAAGGCGTTGTGCTACGACTGGTAAATACCCGCCAAATTAAACCTGAAGAACGTATGCATAAAATTGCAGCTAAGATGCAACGACGAGTTGATCGGTTACAACATAAGGCAGCAAGACGTACGTTAACGGAACATGAACAGCATGATTTGGAACAAACTTTGCGGATGCAGAAAAAATTTGCGGCCGTCAAGCGGATGAATTACCACAGTCCAGAAGATGCCGTTGCCAAGTATCAATCGAGTCGTGAATTGGTATTTACGGAAATTGCGGAAATTAGTGAACCAGCGGTGACGGAATTTATTGCGCATGCTGAATCAAGTGACGAAGATCCACGTTATGTAGTGGCACTGCGCGATGTAGCTGCGCAAGAGCGTGATCGTTTCCACGACCAGCAAGTATCCACGGCTGAAGAGCAGGCGGTACTGTTGGGGGCGCTGGGAGCAGAGTTGACGTACGTGCAGGATGGTCGTCAAAATGACCGTTTCAGTGCAGCGTTAATTAATGAACTATATAACGAAGTCACGTCTGCACAAGCATTAGTTTTAGCGACTGACTCAGAAGAGTAGGATAAAAACCTCATCGTTAACCGATTTTGTGCTTGGTTAGCGGTGAGGTTTTTAACATGCCTTTCGCCGTATTTTTTTTAGATAAATCATGAAGGGGCATGATTTATATGGGCATGGTTGCTGTGATAGAATAGTAAGTATCACAAACGTTTAGAATTAGGAGATAACATGGCAATTTACGATCCAACAAAGCGTCCAGCAGACAGCTTTGATACGCACACGCACTTGAATGATGAAGCTTTCTGGCATGATGTGGCGGCTTACTGGGCACGTGCACGTGAATATCGTGTCGTTGAAATGAATGTGGTTGGTTACGATACAGTCGGTAATCAACGTGCCATTGAAATCGCTCATGAATTTGAAGGGGTAAATGCCATCGTTGGTTGGCAACCGGGCGAAAGTGGCGACTTTAAGCCTGAAGATATTGCCACTTTGCGCGAACAATTAGCTGACCCAGCGGTTGTTGGTGTTGGTGAAATGGGCTTGGACTATTACTGGGAAGAAAATCCAACCCCAGACGTGCAAAAAGCGGTCTTTAAGCAACAATTAGACTTGGCACGTGAGTTCCACAAGCCGGTGACAATCCACACACGTGAAGCAACGGCGGATACGTATGATGTTTTGAAGGATGCGAACGTCGCAGAATTCGGTGGTGTGATGCACTCCTTTACAGGTACGGCAGATGAAGCCAAGCAATTCTTGGATTTGGGGATGTATATTTCATTTTCAGGCATTGCCACGTTTAAAAATGCTAAGGATGTCCATGAGACATTGCAGTCAGTGCCGTTGGATCGCCTGCTAGTTGAGACGGATGCGCCTTATTTGGCACCAACGCCAATGCGTGGCAAGCAAAACGAACCAATGTTTGTCCGTTACACGATTGCGAATATTGCTGAGCAACTTGGTATGTCATACAATGACTTAGCTACCATTACGACAGAAAACGCCCACCGCTTGTGGCACTTGGACAAGTAATGAAGATTAAAGAAGTGATTGTGGTTGAAGGTAAGGCTGATACGGAAGTACTGCGCCATGCGGTGGTGGCAGATACGATTGAAACGAATGGATCGGCTTTGTCTGAAGCAACGTTACAAGCGATTCAGCGGGCTGCACAAACACGGGGCATCATTGTCTTTACGGACCCTGATTTCAATGGTGAGCGCTTGCGTAAGCTGATTACAGCAGTCGTGCCAGATGCCAAACATGCTTTTTTAACAAAAGATGAGGCTGGGCGACAGATCAAGCATCATAGTTTAGGCATTGAGTATGCAACGGCGACTGATATTCAGCAGGCGCTGAGCAAGGTGTATACGGCAGGTGATGTGGATATGTCATCCGACATTACCCGAGCGGATTTAATTAGGTTGGGCTTAATGGCTGGAGCTAACGCAGCCCAACGCCGTGAATACGTGTCAGAACGCCTGGGCTTAGGATATGTCAATGGCAAACAACTGTTGAAGCGCTTAAATATGTTTGGCGTGACGAATGAAGAATTAAACACCGTCTTGCAAGAGATGGACGAGGAGAAGAATTAATGTCTGATGTACCTGATATTGCGACGCCTGTGCGTACGCAAGCGATTATGAACCAATTTGGTATCAACACGAAGAAGTCTTTGGGACAAAACTTTTTGACTGATATCAATATTTTGAAAAATATTGTGGCAGCTGGGGATGTACAAAAGACCGACAACGTTGTTGAAATCGGACCTGGTATCGGGGCGTTGACGGAGCAGTTGGCCCGGGCCGCTAAGCAGGTTGTGGCCTTTGAAATTGATGACCGTTTGATTCCAGTTTTGGACCACACTATGGCACCATATGATAACGTCACGATTGTGCACAATGACATTCTGAAGGTTGATTTGGAAAAGGAATTTGCCAAGCAATTCGAGGATGTGACTGCACCGTTGAAGTTGGTCGCCAACTTGCCATATTACATTACGACACCGATTCTGATGCAAGTTTTGCAATCGGGTATCCATTTCGATAATATCGTCGTGATGATGCAAAAGGAAGTTGCTGATCGCTTGTCAGCTGAACCAGGTACAAAGGATTACGGCTCATTGACGTTGGCTGTTCAATATCGCATGAATGCGAAGTTGGCCTTTACGGTTTCACGAACAGCGTTTGTGCCAAATCCAAACGTTGATTCAGCAATTATCTCATTGACGCCACGTGAGCCGTTGGCCATTCAACCACGTGATGAAAAGCGTTTATTCGAGTTGTTTAAGATTGGCTTTGTCATGCGTCGTAAGACTTTGTGGAACAATTTAACAACGGCATTTGGGAAGGGTGAAGCCATGCAGGCAAAGTTAACGGCAGCGTTGGCAGCCATTGATCTTGACCCACGAACCCGAGCTGAAAAGCTTTCTTTGGAGCGATTTGTTGAACTACATAACGCATTATTTGATGCGGGTGTTTACAACGCCTGATTTTTGCTATAATATTTCTTATTACAAAATATTTTTATTAAAGAAGAGGTAAAAAAATTATGGATTCCGGTCCGTCTATTATGACCAATATTGTTGTGATTATTATCATTTTGTTGCTGGCAGTCTTGTTTACATTGACTGAGTACTCACTGGTTAAGGTGCGTCCTTCAGCCTTGCGCGCGCTACAAGAGGCACGCAAGCGACCATCAAAAAATTTAACACATGCGATTAACATGACACACCACATGACAGAGTACCTATCAACTGCCCAAGTTGGTATTACGCTGACGTCATTGATTTTGGGTTGGTTGGGTGAGGCGTTTATTGCCAGCTTGATTATCTCATCAGGTGTGTTGCCACCAGCTATTGCACACAGTGTGGCATCTATCGCGGCAATTTTGATCTTTACCTTTATCCACGCGGTCTTTACCGATTTGGTGCCAAAGAACATTGCGATTGACCAACCGGTTAAGGTGCTATTGTTCATTGTGCGTCCCGTGATGTTTTTCCACATTGTTTTGTATCCCTTGATTTGGTTGTTTGACCGAACAGCTGCTGGGGTTACGAAGTTGCTTGGATTTAATGCACATCCCGATGAAGATATTTATTCTGAAAATGAAATTTTGTCTTTGTCTAAGGACGCCGCGGATGCTGGTGAAATTGACGAAGAAGATTTGACGTTTATGAAGCGTGCCTTTGAAATGAATGACAAGGTGGCGGTTGATATTATGATTGACCGTACGCAATTGACAGTTGTTAATGTCACGGATACGATCGGTGATGCGTTGAACTTGTACCTTGAGGAAAAGTTCTCACGTATGCCGGTGGTGGCAGATAATGATAAGGATAAGATCCTTGGTTATGTCTTTTCATATGACTTGGTTCGTCAAGGCCGTTTGAGTATGAACGCCTCTGTTCGTACGGTGTTGCGTAACTTGCCGGTCGTTTCTGAAAACCAACCGATTACGGAAGTGTTGCAAGAAATGATTGAACACCGTGCCCCAATCGTCGTTGTTAAGGACGAATATGGTGGAACATCAGGTATCGTTACGGACAAGGACGTTTATGAAGAATTGTTCGGTACAGTGCGTGATGAAATCGATGATGTCTCAGATGATTTGATTCAAAAGCTTGGTTCTGACGAAGATGGTAACATGCACTACAAGGTGTCTGGAAAGATGACGTTGTACGACTTTGAGCGATTCTTTAAGACAGAAATCAAGTCTTTCGAAGATTCAGAAATGGTGACGTTGACGGGATATGTCCTAGACGATCATCCTGACTTCCAAGTTGGTGAAGCGATTAAGATTAATAACTTTGAAATTACGGCCTTGGACTTCAAGGATGCGTACATTGAAGAATTTGAGGTCGTGGCTTTGCCTGAAGCTGAAGTTGCTGATGCTTCAAATGAAGACCAACAAAATAATTAAGCATGTAAGCAAAACCCTGATACCCATCAGGGTTTTTTGTTATAATTGGGACATTGAATATGTATAAAAAGAAAGTAGGAAGATAAAATTGAGTGAAGGACAATTATGGGGTTCAGTTGTCGTCATTATCATTGTGTTGCTATTTGCAACGCTGTTTGTGGCGGCTGAATTTGCCTTGGTTAAGGTCCGCAAAAGTGCGCTAATTGAGTTGCAAGAGAGTCGCGAAAAACCCTCGCGTAAAATTGCGACAACGATTCACATGGTTGAAAACTTGAATGAGTATCTCTCAACGACCCAAGTGGGAATTACGTTGTCTGGTTTGATTCTTGGTTGGATGGGTGAAGAGACGATTGCACACTTGTTGTTGGATGCGGGTCTTTTGCAAAAAATGACAGGGCCAAGCTCAGGTGTGATTGCTTCGATTATTGCGTTGGTTTTGTTGACGTATGTTGAGGTGGTCTTTACCGAATTGGTACCAAAAAACGTTTCGATTGATTTTCCGGTTAAGGTATCATTATTTGTGGCAACGCCATTGCGTTTGTTCCACATCATTTTCTACCCATTCGTATGGTTGCTGAATGTCTCTGCGACAGGTGTCACACGCTTGTTTGGCATGAAGCCAGCTAGTGAAGGTGATGAGGTTTACTCAGAAGCTGAAATTTTGAGTTTGTCACGTACCGCAGCGCGCAGTGGGCAACTGGATGAAGAAGATTACGTCTTTATGCAACGTGCCTTTGAAATGAATGACAAGGTGGCGGCTGATATTATGATTGACCGGACCCAGTTGGATGTTGTTGATATCACAGACACGGTGCATGATACGTTACAACGCTATTTTGAGACGAAGCACTCACGCTTCCCAGTGGTTGCTGATAATGACAAGGACAAGATTTTAGGTTACGTATTTAACTACGATTTGATGCGTCAGTCGCAAGTGAATGACCAAATTTCAGTCCGGAAGATTATTCGTCGGATGCCAACGATTTCTGAAAATATGCCAATTCAAGATGTTTTGCAAGAGATGATTGCGCGTCGGACGCCAATTGTGATTGTGAAGGATGAATACGGTGGTACGTCAGGTATTGTGACGGACAAGGATATTTATGAAGAGCTGTTTGGCTCAGTGCGTGATGAAATGGATGCTGTTGCGGATGATTTAGTTGAAAAGATGGGATCAGACGAAAAGGGTAACATGCACTATAAGGTATCCGGTAAGATGACGTTGTATGATTTCGAACGATACTTCCACACGGATATTCGCCCATTTGATGACTCAGAAATGGTGACGCTAACGGGATTCTTCTTGGAAGAAAAGCCAAACCCAACTGTGGGTGAAGCAATTCGCGTTGTGGACTTTGAAATTAAGCCACTCGATTTTAAGGATGCATATATTAATGAATTTGAAGTCTCACGTCAATCAAATGACGTGGCGACGGATACAGAAACTAAATAATAGGTAACAAAAAATCCCTGAGCGACAAAATTTGTCGCTCAGGGATTTTAATTTTTAGGCGAAAGTGATCTCGATGTTGTCCGTCAAGATATCCGTGTAACTGAATGAAGCACGGTCGAATTCATTACCATCTTGCTTCAAGTCCAATACGAATACTGAACGGAACGTTTCGCGTACGACAGCTTCGTGCTCAATCGTACGGTGGCGGCTCTCGTGGGTAACCAACGTAATTGGCTCGCCGATGTGATCGTCTAATTGTTGCTTAATTTCTGCTAATGCTGCAGGCATAAGGCACTCCTTTCGTGAGGCTGTCCTCACAACCAGCGACAAATGAAATCGCTGCGTAAAACCGGTGCACAAAAAGTGTGCACCAAACCTATCGTTAATTTTAGCATAAAAAAAGAAAATTAACAACACGAAATAATTTTATCAAGCATTTTGTAAAATTAGATTTTTGGAGATGATTTTACAGATCTGGGGGGAAATAACATAATTCCGAATAGCGCAACAAGTGGTCGGGGAGAATTGTCGGAAAAGCAAACGTTTTGATTTAGCGTGGCTGATTGTGTTGCGTTTCGCCGAACATTTGATAAATGGCACTTATTTAATTGCCGTACTATTGAATAAGTCAAGACTTGTATAGTTCGTGAATTCTGTTAATCTTGAATTATAAACACAGCAAGAGGGGATTGCGATAATGAAAGACGAACGAATTGGGTGGCCGGCGTATTTTATGATGCAAGCAGCGATGCTGGCTTCGCGTAGTACCTGTACACGCCTGCACGTTGGCGCGGTAGTCGTCAAAGATGGCCGAATCATTGCGAGTGGCTATAACGGTTCAGTTACCGGTACACCACACTGCACGGAAGTTGGTGATTTATTGGTAGATGGACACTGCATTCGGGCGGTTCACGCCGAACAGAATGCTTTGATGCAATTAGCAAAGATGGGAATTGCGGCAGAAGGTGCTGAAATCTACGTGACAGATTTTCCGTGTGTCCACTGCACGAAGTTTTTGTTGCAAGCGGGTATTAAGAAAATAAACTATTTGCGTAATTATAATAATGACGAATTTGCAATGTCATTGATTAAGGCGAAAAATGTCGCCTTGCAACAAGTGCCATTGACGAAAGCAGATGTTCAGTTAGTCGATTTTGAAAAGTACGTAATGGAGGGGAACTAATGAGTCAGAATGAACAAGCATATCTGGATTTAGCACAGGAAGTGTTAGAGACGGGGCATGCCAAAGGTGATCGAACGGGGACGGGGACGCGGTCGCTGTTTGGTCGCCAGATGCGCTTTGACATGGCGGAGGGTTTTCCGCTGCTCACAACAAAGCGAGTGCCGTTTGGTTTGATTAAGAGTGAGTTGTTGTGGTTCTTGCAAGGAAATACCAATATTCGATTCCTCTTGGAACATAACAATCATATTTGGGATGAGTGGGCATTCAAGAACTGGATTGAATCAGCAGATTACACTGGGCCAGATATGACTGATTTTGGGCGCCGTTCATTAGTTGATGAAGCGTTTAAGTCACAATATGATGAACAACATCAATTGTTTGTGGACCGAATTCTAGCGGATGATGAATTTGCTAAGCAATATGGTGAACTTGGGGATGTTTATGGTGCGCAATGGCGTCATTGGCGTAAGGTGCAGGGTGGATTTATCGATCAGATTGACGATGTGGTCAACCAAATTAAGACCAACCCTAATTCACGTCGATTGATTGTAACGGCGTGGAATCCAGAAAATGTGCCATCGCAAGCATTGCCACCATGTCACACGCTTTTCCAGTTTTATGTGGCCGATGGCAAATTGAGCTTGCAACTGTACCAACGTTCGGCAGACATTTTCTTGGGCGTGCCGTTTAACATTGCGTCATATTCGCTGCTGTTGCACATGGTTGCCGCACAAACGGGACTCGAAGCAGGTGAATTTGTCCACACGTTGGGGGATGCACATATTTACTCTAATCACATTGCGCAAGTGACTGAACAGTTGTCACGCGAGATGGTTGAATTACCACAATTAGTATTGAATCCAGATGTAAAATCAATTTTTGACTATACGATGGATGATATTAAAGTAGAGGGCTATAAGCCGGCTAAGTCGATTAAGGCGCCGGTAGCTGTTTAAAAAATAGACACGAAAAAGACGCTCCGTTGCTAGATATGCTGACGGGGCGTCCTTTTTGTATTAAAATGAATAGGTTACGATAAGTTTCATTAAAGTTCTAGCTCGTAATATTAAAAAGATAACTAAAACAGTCAAGAAAGTTGATTGCCTGGTTACTGACCAGACAAGAGAGGAGACGCTCATGGATAATGAGCCAAATTCACGTTCTGCACGTCGAGAGGCAGAACGTGCGGCTAATGACCCGCTGAGTAAGGTACGAATGCCGAATTTGAATCCCAAAGGGGACGGGCCAAAGTTCGACAAAGTGCGGGTACGTAATACAATTTTGGCAGTCGTAGCTGTGATTGTATTGGCCGTGGGAGTGATGTTTGGTATTGCCTACAATAATACAAAGAACGCAGTGGATGATGCTTATCAAAGCACTGGTTTGAAAAAAGCTCGCGACGTGTCAGATGTGTTGTCAGATGGTAAGCCATTCTCGATTTTACTATTGGGAACTGATACAGGGGGACTGGGACGTGACTATAAGGGACGTACAGATTCATTGATGCTAGTGACCGTTAATCCGAAGAAGGATAAAGTGACGATTATGTCATTGCCACGTGATTCGGTGATTGCCCCAGTTGGTTATGAGGATGAATTCCCACAGAAGTTGAATTCAGCTTACGAATTTGGTTCGGCCAAGACGACTATTCAAACCATTCAAGATTGGCTAAATGTACCGATTGATTTCTACGCGCTTGTTAATATGGGCGGTATGGAAAAGGTCATTAATGAACTTGATGGGGTGAAGGTAAAGTCACCGCTGACCTTTGCGTATAACCCTTATACGGCGCATGATGACGCAGGTTACTTGTTTAGCTTCAAGAAGGGCTCATCAACGTATACGTTTACGGCCCAAGATGGCGTGACGCACACTTACCATAAGATGGACGGTAAGGCAGCGTTGGCATTCTCTCGTATGCGTTATGATGATCCGCAAGGTGATTACGGTCGCCAGGAACGCCAACGTATGGTGCTCGAAGCAATCGTTGATAAGGCAAAGAGCAATCCAACGAAGCTCGTGAATGCGAAGTTCTTGGATACCTTGTCAGATTCAACGAAGACTGATTTGACCTTTGGAGATATGACGACCATTATTTCGAAGTACTTGAGTGCTGCGAAGAATATCAAGACTGATCATGCCCAGGGAACTGAAGTGACATTGTCTTCGGGATCTTCTGAGTTGATTTCACCAGAAGAAAAGCAACGTGTAACCAATGTTTTGCGCAAGTCATTGGGCTTGAAGCACAAGAAGACTGGTAACATGTACGGTGGTGAAGTTACAGCGGCAACGCTGTTGGCAAACGGCTTGGTAACCACCGGTGCTTCTGATATTGATGATTCTGAATCGGATGACAGTAGCACAGCGACGGGTACAGACGCAACGACTGGTGCCACGACATATGGCACGGGCACAACGGCTGATACAACCGGAGCAACAACTAATTATTATGGTCAATAATGACTGAAAAGAACGAGACTAGGATAGAATCCGGGGTCTCGTTCTTTTTTTCTAGCCAAAAATTTCGGCCTATTGAAAAATGAAAGCGCTTGCATCTTTGTGACGCCTACAATAGACTGAACTTGTTAGCATGTGTAACTAAATTGAACGCAATTGGGGAGTTACATATCATTTACATGTCTGATGTATGTTAACGTCATGAAAATGATTGAAATTAAACATACGAATGCACATGCGCGTTCACATTTTGGGCATAATTCGCCCAACAATTGCGCGAATGTAAACGCTATCATTAAGTATGTAATAAAAAAACGGGGATTTTTAGTTAATAGGGGTAAGAAAACATGGCACAAGACTTTAAAAAGTTAGCACGCAATGTTGTGGCTGGTGTTGGTGGCGCTGAAAATGTTACGAATTTGACACACTGCATGACGCGTTTGCGCTTTATTTTGAAAGATGAGAGCAAGGCCGATGATACAAAAGTGAAGAACATTCCGGGTGTTATGGGGTTAGTGAAGCAGGGTGGCCAATATCAAGTGATCATTGGCAATAACGTGGCCGCTGCCTACAAGGAAATTTTGCCACTTGGTGTTGAAGGTAGTGTTGCACAAGACGATGCGCCAAAGGAAAAGCAAAAGTGGACGCCAAAGCGCGTGGGCATGACGATTTTGGATGCCATTATTGGGACGATGACACCGCTGATTCCAGCGATTATCGGGGGCTCGATGGTGAAGCTGCTTGCGATGTTATTGCTCATGACGGGTGTTGCAGGTGAAACATCATCAACGTATGTCTTGTTAAATACCATTGGGGATGCCTCATTCTTCTTCTTGCCAATTTTGGTGGCAGTATCAGCCTCGAAGAAGTTTGGTACGAACACATACTTAGCTGTCGCAATTGCTGGGTTGATGGTTCACCCAGCATTTATGGATTTGATGGCTAAGGCAGCTGAAGGTCAAGCTGTGACGTTGGCGATGATTCCGATTACGTCAGTGAAGTATACGTACACAATTATTCCTGCCATCGTCATGGCATGGTTGCTACGTTACATTGAAGCAGGTGTTGATCGTATTACGCCAGTGGTGATGAAGAACTTCTTGAAGCCAATGTTGATTTTGTTGGTGGGAGCGGTGATTGCCATTTCATTGGTTGGACCAATGGGTGTTTGGCTTGGTAACGGTATCTCAGCCGTTGTTTACGGTATTCACGGTAAGCTTGGCTGGTTAGCTGTTGCGATTGTCGGGGCGATTTGGCCATTGTTGGTGATGACGGGGATGCACCGTGTGTTTACACCAACGATTGTGACGACGATTGCCGAAACTGGTTCAGAAGCAATGGTTATGCCATCTGAAATTGGCGCTAATATGTCACTTGGTGGTGCTTCGTTGGCCGTTGCGATGAAGACGAAGAATCGTGAATTGCGTCAAACAGCTTTGGCGGCAGCGTCTTCAGCATTGATTGCAGGAATTACAGAGCCAGCTTTGTATGGTGTCGCAATTCGTTTGAAGCGACCAATGATTGCTTCAGTGATTACCGGCTTTATTGCTGGTGCGGTTGCAGGTTTGGCAGGCTTGGCTTCCCACTCAATGGCAGCGCCGGGCTTGTTTACGTCAGTGCAATTTATTGATAAAGACAACCCAACTAGCATTTTGTGGATTGCAGCCGTTATGGCAATCTCAGTAGTCGTGTCATTTGCTTTGACATTGATTATTGGGTTTGAAGATATTCCAGTCGAAGATGACGAAGCAGATATGACAAATGACGGCAGCGTTAAGCTAATGGCACCGATGACTGGTATGGCTAAGGGCTTGCACGATGTTGCTGATGAAGTGTTCTCAAAGGGCTTGCTTGGTAAGGGAATGGCAATCGATCCAGAAGATGGTAAGGTTGTGTCACCAATTGCAGGTACTGTCACAACGGTCTTTCCAACGAAGCACGCCATCGGCTTGACAGACGATAACGGTGTGGAAGTGTTGATTCACGTTGGTATTGATACGGTTTCATTAAATGGTGAACCATTCACGGCTAAGGTGGCAGCGGGAGATCGCGTTGCAGTCGGTGACGAGTTGTTGGAAGCGGACCTGGATGCCATCAAGGCGGCCGGATTGCCAACGACGACAATGGTTGTGATTACAAATTCAGATCAATTTAAGGATATTGCGCCAGTGGAGCCGGGGCACGTTTCATTCAAGGAGCATGTGATGGAAGTGTTCCACCATGACAAGGAAGCAGACACGGAACCAGCAATGGCGTAAGTTTAACGAAGAAGAGGGCAGAGATTTATGACGACGAATACTGTATTTCCAGCAGATTTCTTGTGGGGTGGCGCAATTGCTGCCAATCAAACTGAAGGGGCTTGGCATGAAGGTGGCCGTGGCACGAGTAACATTGATATGTTGCCAATTGGCGACAAGCGGATGCCGGTTAAGTTGGGTCAAGTGGCGCAACCTGAATTGGACGAAACGTTGTACTATCCAAGCCATACCGGAATTGATTTTTATCACCGCTACAAGGACGATATTGCCCTGCTAGCAGAAATGGGCTTGAAAGTATTCCGAACATCAATTTCATGGAGTCGCTTGTATCCAAATGGTGATGAAGAGACGCCTAATCCGGCAGGGGTTGCCTACTATCGCTCGCTATTCGAAACGTGCCGTGAGCATGGTATGGAAGTCTTGGTAACATTGGCGCACTTTGATGTACCGATGGGCTTAGTAACCGGCTATGGTTCATGGCGTAGTCGTGAGATGATTACTTTCTTCACCCGCTATGCGAAGACATGTTTTGAAGAATTTGGTGATGTAGTTAAGTACTGGATTACATTTAATGAAATTAACATTATCTTGCACAGTCCATTTTCTGGGGCTGGGTTAGCATTCCAACCTGGTGAAAATCAAAAGCAGGTCACGTATCAAGCGGCGCACCACGTGTTGGTTGCAAGTGCGTTGACGGTGAAGATGATTCATGAGATGTTGCCAACTGCCCAAGTTGGATGCATGATTGCAGGCGGTAGTTTCTACCCTTATACGAGTAAACCGGAAGACGTTTGGCAGTCAATGCTAGATGACCACGACAATACATTCTTTATTGACGTGCAGGCACGTGGTTATTACCCATCGTACATGAAGAGTTTGTTGGCTTCTAAGGGTGTTGATGCGATTGAGATGGCTGACGGCGACGAAGAAATCTTGAAGAATACCGTTGATTTTGTGTCATTCAGTTACTATGCGTCACGTACATCGGCGCACAACTTAGATGAGTTGACGGCCAATGAAGGTAACGTCGTGAAGTCAGCTAAGAACCCTTACTTACCAACGAGTAAGTGGGGCTGGGTTATTGATCCGCTTGGCTTGCGCATTACGATGAACCAGTTGTATGACCGTTATCAAAAGCCGTTGTTCTTAGTTGAAAATGGTTTGGGCGCTGAAGACACAGTTGCTGCTGATGGGTCAATCAATGATGATTACCGCATTGATTACTTCCGTGAGCACATTAAGGCGATGGCCGACGGAATGGCTGATGGTGTGCCATTGATGGGTTATATTGCCTGGGGTGTAATCGATTTGGTCGCGGCCTCAACAGGCCAAATGACTAAGCGTTACGGGATGGTTTACGTGGATAAGAACAACGACGGTAGCGGTTCTTTGAAGCGTTCGAAAAAGAAGTCGTTTGATTGGTATAAGCAAGTTATCGCTTCAAATGGGACGGTCTTGTCATAAATGTTAAAAGGTTGGTGCAGAGATTTCTGTCCCAACCTCTTTTGTTTAGAATTATCAATTGTAAAGCCACTGTTTACGTAACGCATACTGAATCAAAAAGAAATCATAATTAAGCCTAAATATTGGACGAGTAGTCTAATAAGTGTAGAAGGGATTGGACAACTTCATAAAACGAACTAATAATCATAATTTTTGTTTTTGTTAAAACGTTTAACGTCAAAAATGAACAAATATGATGTTGACGTAAATAATGTTCGTTGTTATCCTTAATACAACCTTTAAATGGGTTGCCAATTTAGGTAATGATAATTAGGAACAGACAACTAAGGAGTACTAGGGGACATGTTTAAAAAGCTTGTTGCGGGTGCTGCAGTTACGATTGCAGCCTCAACATTAGTTACAGCATTGCCAGCGGCATCAGTTAACGCAGCTGACAAAAAGGTTGATTTGAAGGAATTGAATGTACAGTTCGTTCCATCATCACAGGCTGACACAATTCAAGCCAAGGCTAAGCCATTGGAGAAGTTGTTGAAGGCCCAATTGGGTATTCCAGTTCACGTAACAATCTCAACGGACTACAACACAGTCGTTGAGGCAATGGGTTCAAAGAAGGTTGACATGGGCTTCTTGCCACCTGACCCATATGTACAAGCTCACAAGCAATACGGTGCAAAGGTTATCTTGCAATCACAACGCTACGGCATTAACGACAAGAAGGGGGACGGTTCAAATACCGACAAGCTTGTTGATTACTACCGTGCTGAAGTGCTGGTTAAGAAGGACTCAAAGATTAAGTCTGTTAAGGATTTGAAGGGTAAGAAGATTGCCGTGCAAGACACGACGTCGGATGCAGGGTACATGTTCCCGGTTGTTGACTTGAAGAAGAAGGGTGTCAACGTCGTGAAGGACGCAAAGTTGGTGACAGTTAAGGGTCACGATCAAGGTGTGCTATCAGTAATGAACGGTGACACAGATGCAGCCTTCGTCTTTGATGACGCACGTAACGTCGTTAAGAAGGATAACCCAGATGTCTTTAAGGACACGCGTGTTTTGACATACACAGCTAAGATTCCGAATGATACCATTGCCTTGCGTAAGGGTATTTCAAAGGCTGATACCAAGGCGATCCAAAACGCGATGATTAAGGTATCAAAGACAACCGAAGGTAAGAAGGTTTTGAACGATGTATACAGCTGGGCTGGTGTTGCAAAGTCAAAGGATTCAAACTTTAACGTTGTCCGTAAGTACCAAAAGGCTGTTGAAGGTATCAACTAAGGCTAAATTAAATAAGGCTGATTGGTCACATGGAGGCCAACAGTGATGACAAATGAAGAACGAGTTTCCTGGTCGTGTTTTAACCGGTGAAGCTCGTTCTTAGTACATATTTTTTAAAACGATTAAGCAAGTTGATTAGTTGTTAAGTAAAACGATCAGGGGAATGAATATGGCAAGCCAAACTGGCACAATCCAAGTAAAAGATGTTTCAAAAGTTTACCCAAATGGGACAGTGGGACTCGATCACATTAACTTAGATATTGCATCAGGTGAATTTGTGGTGATTGTTGGTCTATCGGGGGCTGGTAAAAGTACCTTGTTGCGGGCAATCAACCGCTTGCACGATGTCACAGCGGGTGAAATTTTATTGGATGGGGCAGATATTACCAAAGCTAAGGGTAGTCAATTGCGAGTGTTGCGACGGAATATTGCCATGATTTTCCAAAACTTTAATTTGGTAAAGCGCGCGTCAGTCGCCCGGAATGTTTTGGCCGGTCGTGTTGGGTATTATTCAACGTTTAAGAGTACATTTGGCCTGTTTTCAAAAGCTGATAAGGAGAAGGCTGCTGAAAATTTGAATAAGGTGAATATGCTCGACAAATACTATACACGTGCAGATGAATTGTCAGGTGGTCAACAACAACGTGTCGCGATTGCACGGGCGATGATGCAATCACCAACGGTTGTCTTGGCCGATGAACCCATTGCGTCATTGGATCCGAAGACGACCAAGATGGTGATGGATGATTTACAACATCTAAACCGGGATTTGGGGATGACGGTGGTGGTTAACTTGCACAGTGTGCCACTTGCAATGGCATATGCGACCCGGATTGTGGGGTTGCGTGCAGGGAAGTTGGTTTATGATAAGCCGATTGCTGAAGTTAATGAGCACGACTTTGACGGTATTTACGCTGAAGCTTGGGACAAGGAGTAGTCATGGAATCATTATTACCAGAGCGTCAGTTTAGTCAAAAATGGCACATTAAAGGCTTACTGACAGTTGTGCTTGTCATCTTGATCTTATTTGGGTCAGGACAAATGACGGGTGTCTCGACGGATTTTAGTTGGGATCAATTTTGGCAAATCTTGATTAAGATGACGCAACCAGATTGGTCATATGTATCAGCGATTGTGACGCCGATCTTAGAAACGATTCAAATGGCCTTGGTTGGGACATTGCTCGGGACCATTATTGCCGTACCATTTAGTTTGTTAGCAGCACGCAATATCATGAAAAACGCGGTGGCGCGTGGCATCATTCGTTTCTTTTTGAACCTGGTTCGTGCGTTACCTGATTTGCTCTTAGCGGCGTTGTTCGTGGCGATTGTTGGTATTGGACCGATGGCCGGAGTTGGGGCTTTGACAGTGTTCAGCTTTGGGATGATTTCAAAGTTGTTCTACGAAGCGATTGAAACGATTGATGATGGACCAATCGAAGCTTTGACGGCAGCTGGCGCAAACAGTATTCAAACGATTGTCTTTGCGGTTGTGCCGCAGGTGTTTAACCAATTTTTGAGTTACTTCCTTTATACGTTGGAAATCAACGTCCGTGCATCAACGGTCCTTGGTTATTTGGGTGCCGGTGGCGTTGGACTTTACTTGAGTCAAACGTTATCACTCTTCCGCTACGACCGCACAGCGATTGTTATTTTGGCAATTTTAGTCGTGGTTATTATTGTGGATGGTATTTCTAATCGACTACGGGAGGCGTTGGCATAATGCAATTAGTAAAACAAAGCCCATGGCAACGATTCCGTCCTTGGGTGATTACATCAGTCGTGGTCTTGATTTTTGCTTGGGCCTTCTCGGGCATTCCGTTAGCGTCAGTTAAGCCACAAGCGTTGATTATTACGAAGGCCATTTTTCATGGCTTATTCCATCCGGATTGGTCATACGTTTATACGGGAGATGGTGAAGACTTAGTAACCGCGTTGGTGGAAACGCTGGCCATTGCCTTCTTAGGAACGTTTATTTCGGCTATTTTATCAGTACCGTTTGCATTTCTAGCTGCGCGCACAAAGAAAGGCTTCTTCACGCCACGGTCAACATTGGGTAAGGTCATTTTAACGATTATTCGTGTTTTCCCGGAAATTGTGTTGGCCATTATGTTCATCAAGGCAGTTGGACCAGGGGCATATGCGGGTGTCTTGGCAGTATCGATTCACTCGATTGGTATGCTAGGGAAGCTATTCTCGGAGGCAGTTGAAAACATTGATCGTGGACCGAATGAAGCGATTGTCGCAGCCGGTGGTTCGGCGCTCGATGGGTTAACATTGGCAACATTGCCAGCAGTTATGCCAGAGTTTATGAACTACACGTTATACCGTTTCGAAATTGCGGTTCGTTCAGCAGCTATTTTAGGAATGGTTGGTGCCGGTGGAATCGGAGCGCCGTTGATTTTTGCGTTGCAAACGCGTCAATGGCCAAAGGTGGGTATCATTCTGCTTGGAATCATTATCATGGTCACGGTGATTGATTTCTTGTCAGGTCAACTCCGTAAAAAGTTGGTTTAACAGCTAAATTAGCATAGAATATAACATAGTAAAAATGAGTGAAAACAGGCTGCTGAATTTAATTTGGCAGCCTGTTGTACATAAAATAGACTGGGGATATAAGAGATGCGAGTATCAATCATTTCAACGTCTGATGTGCATGGTTATGTGCGCGCGGATGATTTTCGTCGACCATTATTAAATGACGGACTGGGCTTAACGCGTGCGGCGACTGTTATTGCAACGTTGCAAGAACGGGCGGCACATGGCGAAGCGGTTGTCACGATTGAAAATGGGGACTTTATTCAAGGGTCCCCACTGACGAATTACGTGGAAAAACAAGCGCCAGAGGATGCGGGGATTTATCAACAATTGGCCGACGCGGTCGGGTATGATGTCCGCGTCTTTGGGAATCACGAATTTAATTACGGTCGCGATTATTTGGAGCGCGTGATGGCGGATACGCCACAATTGTTAAATGCGAATGTTCTTGATGCAGAAACGCACCAACCGTTTATTGGTAAGCCGTACGCTGTTTTTGAACGGGCGGGCGTTAAAATTGGTGTGATTGGTTTGTTGACCAAATACGTAGCCAAGTGGGAACAAGCTGACAATATTCGAGGGCTATTATTTGCCGATCCGGTTGAAGTAGCCCAAAACTATATTGCTGAGTTACGCCCTCAAGTTGATGTGCTGGTAATTGCCTATCACGGTGGTTTTGCGGAAGATTTGCAAACTGGCGAGCCACTGGAACGCTTGACCTCTGAAAACCAAGGGTATCAATTATTGCATTTGCCAGGTGTTGATGCACTTGTCACAGGTCACCAACACCGAATGATTGCCGAAGTTGCGGATGGTGTACCGACGACACAACCGGGTTACCGGGCGGATAACGTTGGGCTAATCACCCTTGATTTAGACGAGCAACAGACGGTTGTCGGTCGGGAAGCCAGCCTTATCAAGACGGCGGAGGCCGCAGAACGGGCAGATATCGTGGCACTAATCGAACCACTGCAAAGCCAAACAAATCAATGGCTTGATACGGCAGTCGGTACGGTTGGTGACAATATGCAAATTACCAATCATTTTGCGGCGCGCCTTCACAGTCACCCGTTTATTGAATTGGTGAACCGTGTCCAAATGGACGCAACGCAGACCACTATCGCAAACACGGCGTTATTTAATGATGAAGTTCGTGGTTTGGCGAATGATGTCACGTTACGTGATATTATGACTAACTATATTTATCCTAATACATTAGTTGTGGAAGCGTTGACAGGGCAAGATATTAAGGATGCCTTGGAGGTGAACGGGCGTTACTTTACAGTGGCAGCTGATGGCGCGTTGACGGTTAATCCACTGTTTATTGAGCCGAAAGTTCAGCACTACAACTATGATATTTGGAGTGGCATTGATTATACGTTTGACTTTAGTCGACCAGCAGGCGATCGGGTTACGGCGGTGTCATATCAAGACCAACCATTAGAGATGACGGCGACCTATGAAGTGGCAATGAATAACTATCGTGCCGGTGGGGCTGGTAATTTCACGATGTTTAGTACGGATAAAATTGTACGTGAAGTGCAGTTGGAAACAGCTGAATTGATTGGTGACTATATTATGGCCCACCCTGAAATTCATATTGACCAACCAACCAACATCACGGCGGTTGGCTTTCAAAATTAGTTAAAAAGGAACTGTTGTGTGGCATACGCAACAGTTTTTTTAGTTAATTTTGGCACGTTAAACGTTTTACCGAATGGATTATCGAGGTTAACCGTTTTACAAAGGCCTTACTTTTGATACACTTAATTTGTTAAGTTATTTTACATAAGTAAGAACCCCTCAAGGAGAAGTAGCACATGCTATTGTTGATGAACATCCTCGGAATCTTTGTATTCCTAGGGGTGGCATATTTATTTTCACGTGATCGTAAGAACATCAAGTGGCGTTCGGTTGGTGTCATCTTGGTTATCCAATTAATTTTGGCTTGGTTCTTTACGAGTTTTTCAATTGGTCGAGATGCTGTGCTAGCCGCAGCGAATGGGTTTGAATGGCTAACCAGTGCGGCCTTTGATGGTATTGCTTTTGCGTTGCCTGATTGGGTAAAGCCTGCATCAGGGACAATGAACTTTGTGACGTCAGCCGTTTTGCCAATCTTGGTGATTATTCCAATGTTTGATATTTTGACATACATTGGTGTCTTGCCATGGTTGGTTAAGTGGGTTGGTCGTGGTTTGTCATTTTTGACAGGTCAACCTAAGTTTGAATCATTTTTCTCAGTTGAAATGATGTTCTTGGGAACGACTGAGGTATTGGCCGTTTCTAAGTTGCAACTACAACAAATGGACGCTAAGCGTAATTTGACGGTTGCTATGATGTCGATGAGTACTGTTACGGCTGCCATTGTTGGATCATACGTTGGGATGATGCCTGGTCAATTCGTGTTGACGGCGATTCCGTTGAACATCTTGAGTGCTATCATGATGACGACGATTTTGAATCCAACGCAAGTGGCGGAAGCTGATGATACAATCGCGGTCTTGGATCACAATGAAACAACCGAAGACGGTAAGATCAAGCGTCAACCATTCTTTGCGTTCTTGGGTGACTCTATCCAAGGGGCTGGCTTGGTTGCGGTTATTATCGTAGCCACGGTGATTGCCTTCGTTGGGTTGGCTTCTTTGATCGACAACTTGTTGTCATTGACGACATTGTCATGGCTATCATTGGAGAACATCTTCGGGGTCATTATGTTCCCATTTGCTTGGTTGCTCGGCTTTAATGTCGACGATGCCTTCCACATTGCCCAATACATGGGAACGAAGTTGGTGACGAATGAATTTGTGGTGATGGGAGAAGTGTCGAAGCAAGTTGCTCACCACTCAGGTATGTTTGCGTCAGCTCACGCGCGCGCTGTTTTGACGGTGTTCGTCACGAGTTTCGCCAACTTTGGAACGTTGGGGATGATTATCGGTTCATACAAGAGCCTGGTTAATCGTGAAAAGGCCGAATTGATTGCAGCTAACGTGCCATTGATTTTGGTATCAGGTATCCTGGTATCATTGATGTCAGCGGCGATGGTTGGATTGTTCAGCTGGTAAACAAATTTAAAGTGTAAAAAATGAGCGTCACTGCATTTGCGGTGACGCTCATTTTTGTTGGAGTATTGATGATCATCCATATTACCAATCAAAAAAACACCGCGCGATGCGGTGTTTTTTCGTTAAGCCTATTAAATATCGTCGTCAAAACGGTTTGGGGTGATGTCCTTACGACTATCATCCTTGAACTCGTATTCGTGGTGAGTTGGGGCATCGGGCATAACAACGGCCGCAATGATGTACAAAATACCCATTGGGAAAAAGCCGGTGAATACAACCAAGGCCGCAAAGATAATACGTACAAGCGTTGCATCAAAATTGAAATAGTCAGCGACACCCCCAAGGACACCGCTAAAGACTTTGTCGTTTGACTTCGTTAGTTTCTTACTTGCCATAATGAAAACCTTCTTTCTATATGAACCCAAAGTGAATTGTTAAAGGGGGTAGCAAAATGCTTTACACAACCCCCTGCGTTCCCTATACTTAGAGTATATTATATGAGTTATAGTATTGTAAAGGAAGATGAACCATGGCGATGCAATTATCTAGTGATCTGATGGATGGACTAGTCTTGTCGTTGCTGTCATCGGAAGATTTATATGGCTACGCGTTGACGAAACAAGTGCAGGAACGCTTTTCAGTTTCGGAGTCAACGATGTATCCAGTGTTACGACGCTTAAAAGCAAAAGGCTGGGTGACAACTTATGATGAACCTTTTGAAGGACGCAACCGACGCTACTACAAAATATCAGACGACGGCCGCGCTGAAATGACGCGTGTGCAAGAAGAATGGCGGGTATTTAGTCGTAATGTGAACGACTTAATGATGCCGGCAGAAGGGGAAAAGGTTGATGGAAAATAACATTTACTTCACGCAACTGAAGGGCCATTTGGTTGGTTTAACTGATGAAGAACGCGAAGATGTGTTGGATTTTTATCGTGAATATGCGTCAGACGCGGGCTTGACCGGCGAAACGTTGATTCGAGAATTTGGTACGCCTAAGCAATTGGCGCGTCGCGTATTAGTGGATTACTCAATTCGCTACGATGATGTGGCGGATCAGGATGCACTGGAAGAGAATGAAACACCTGTGCACCATTTCCGTGAACGAATTGGGCGACAATTTAACCTGTTGTGGGTTGTGTTGGTTGGTTTGGTAACCTCCGTTGTATGGATCCCAGCGATGATTCTGATTTTGTTGGGCTTGTTTATCGTTATTGTGATTGCTGTATTTTTGATTATGCTGCTATTGGTATTCCTAGCAACTGGTTTGTTCCAGGTTGTTGGGGCGGTCGCCATTATTGGGACAAGTTGGCAGACGGCTTTGTACCAAGGTGGTATTGGGTTGATTTTAATTGGTCTTCAATTTATTGCCTGGCCAATTGGATTCGCCATTGTCCGCGTAATCTTTGGTGGCCTGATGAACTTTGTTAAGTATGTTGGCCGTAAGTTCTCACGTAAGCAAGAAGGAGGCACGAAGCATGCCTAAGATGATGCGTTGGATACTGACGGGGTTAGTGATTGCGGCGGTCGGTGTCGTTTTGATGTTTGTTGGCTTGTCAAACGATGGTCAGAATAGCTTGAATTGGCGTGATGGTCATTTTGTGGTGCCACAAGTAAAAACTGTTAATCAACAAGTTTCGGCATTTAAGTCGGTCAATATTAACACTGAGGATATTGACGTGCGGTTAGTGACGAATAACGATGAGACGTATGCGGTGAAGTCGAGTGTGCGTGATGCAGCCCGATTGCATGTTTCGGTACGGCATAACACGCTTTATGTTAAGTACAATACGGAAAACGATAATGGTGTGGGAGTTGGCTTTGGTGAAAAGAGGCCGGAACACATTACTATCAGCGTACCGCAAAATAAGGCGTTTGATAAATTTAAGCAAACGTCAGTCGGATCGGACATTGTGTTAAAGGATTTGACGGCTAAGACGGTTAAAATTAGTGCCACTGCAGGTGACATTACGTTAAATAATTTGACTACCCCAGATATGACGGTCGCTAATCGTGATGGTAATGTGCACTTAACGGACGCCGTGCTTAAGCAATCAACGATTAGCATGAGCGATTCTGATTTGACGGTGCAAAACGGTGAATTGGGTAAGCTGTTGTTATCTGGTACTGATAGTGATGTACATTTGAATCATACGGCATTAAATGCAAGTGTGATGCAAGTGAACGATGGTGATGTGACGACGACTGCGAGTCGGTATACCGGGGTGAATACAATTACCTTACGTGATGGTGACTTTAAGGCTGCACAAGCCCAATTCAGTGGGTTGCAATTGCAAACAACTGATGGTGATGTGATGGTTAAGGGAACCAAGTATGCTGGTCAATTTAGCGAAAATGAAACGGCGCCAGATCGTTTGAGTATTATTGCGACAGATGGTGATATTCACGTCAATTAAGCCGGGGTAAAGAAGGCGTTGCGTGTATAGGCGCAACGCTTTTTTTCTGGTATTGTAATAGCGATAAGTTTAAAAATAAGGAGCAAAACATGCTTGATTTGTTGAAGTCCTTGGTGATTGGTATTGTGGAAGGATTAACTGAATTCTTGCCAGTATCATCGACCGGACACATTATTATTGCGGAGTCATTCATGAATATCCCGGGTGGGGCCGTATGGACAAAGAGTTTCACGGCGATGTTTGATTACGCGATTCAATTAGGGGCAATTTTTGCGGTTATTCAACTTTACTTCAAGAAGTTGAACCCTTTTTCACCATCAAAGTCTTCTTTGGAAAAGCGTCAAACATGGACGCTTTGGTTTAAGGTGATTGTCGGAGTCTTGCCGGCTGTAATTGCAGGATTGGCCTTGAACGATTACATGGATGCCCACTGGCTAAATGCTTGGGTTGTGGCAGCAATGTTGATTATTTATGGTGTGCTATTCATTGTCGTGGAGCGTTACTTGGCAAACAAGAATGCTATTTTGACGGATTTGAATGCCATGTCATACAAGATGGCATTGTTCATTGGGTTGTTCCAAGTGCTATCAATCGTACCGGGAACGTCACGTTCAGGATCAACTATTTTAGGAGCGCTAATTTTGGGGGCGTCACGTTTTGTCGCTGCTGAATTCTCATTCTTCATGAGTATCCCAGTTATGTTTGGGGTAACTATTTTGAAGGTGGGTAAGTACTTGTTAGGTGGTGGTGGCTTTACAGGTGCCCAAACTGGCGTTATGGTTGTTGGCTTTATCGTTTCGTGGATTGTGGCTTACTTTGCCATTAAGGTCATGATGAATTACATTAAAAACAATGACTTCAAGGTCTTTGGATACTACCGTATTGTTGTTGGTATCGTAGTCCTTGCCTTGGGTGCTGCGGGCATGTTGCACATGCACTAAAAGCACTATAAACCGTTAACAGGCTTGTTAGCGGTTTTATTTTAATCTATAATTAAGTTTAACTTAACCTTTTGGAGGGGGATTGATATGGCAGTGCGGTGTACATGGGTAGCGAATTACGGTGAAGATGATTTGATGACGGCATATCATGATCAAGAATGGGGGCGTCCGACCCATGGTGATCAGCAGTTATTTGAATTGTTGAGCCTGGAAACTTATCAGGCGGGGCTTAGTTGGCAGACTGTCTTGCGTAAGCGGGTGGCTTTTCGCATAGCGTTTGCACAATATGATATTGACCAGGTCGCGCAAATGACGGCGATAGACATCGACAGGCTTTTGCAAAATGCTGACATTATTCGACATCGGCAAAAATTAACTGCGACTATTGCGAATGCGCAGGGTATCCAACGTATTCAGCGTGATCATGGTTCGTTCGATGCCTGGTTATGGTCATTTGTGCGGCAAACACCGATTGATAATCGCGTGATTGATTATACGCAAATGCCTAGTTCAACTGACTTATCAACAAAGGTGTCTAAAGCCATGAAGGCATATGGGTTTAAATTCGTCGGCCCTGTCACGGTGTATTCGTTCATGCAAGCTGCTGGTTTGGTTAATGATCACGAGTTGACATGTGAGTGGCATGGTTAAGTATAAAAGGTCGCCAATCATCCGATTGGATTGGATGATTGGCGACCTTTTTTAAATGCATTTTTTGATTATCGAGCAAGCGAGTTTTGCTGACGACTTCTTAAGTGTTGCTTGATTTGTCGGACAACAACTTCGGCTAAAACAAACCCGACTGCTAGTGCAACGGCAATCGTAACCGTGGTGATGACACCGGCTTGTGCATTGGCGTAATGACCCAGTGAGAAATTCTTCATCGCGAGGTAGATAGTCCCGCCGGGTACCAGGGATACTAAACTGGGGATGTAAATCATGTTAACGGGCACCCGCTTGCGAATCGCAAACCAGTTACCGAGGAGACCGATGATGATGGCAGCGGTCATGTTCGCGAGAAAGACATTTGCGTGTAAGTGTTGGACGAAGATGTAACAAGTCCAAGCAGTGCCCCCTGTTAAACCAGCCGTTGGTAGGGCGCGACGGGGGATGTTTGTGATAATGCCAAAGCCAACCGTCGATGCGAAACTAATGATGAATTGGATTAAATATGTCATGAGGCGCCCTCCCTAAATCATGCTGAATAAGTGCAAGAGTGTGGTGGCTAAGACCACGCCCCCACCGATAGCGGCCGCGATTAAGAGCGCATCGAGGGCCCGGACCGTTCCTGATATCATATGACCGGCCATAATTTCGCGCATTGAATTCGTCAATGCGACGCCGGGCACTAAGGGCATAACGGCACTGACAATCATGTTTTCAGCATGGTGACCAACCCCGCTAGCGACTAGGACCCATGCCAATAATGCAATAACAAAGCCTCCGGCGACTTCTTTTGCGTAGGGGGTGGCTGTGGCTTTGCGACCAACGAGTTGCGCGGTTAAATAACCAGCGATGCCAATGAAAAAAGCCAAGCCTAAATCTGACCAATCGGCAATAAATACGAGCATGGGTGCGACGGACACGAGCCCGGCACCGAGAATTTTAGTTGGCCAGTTGAAATCAATCACGTGCTGATCGATGGCGGCGACACGCGTTACGATATCATCAAATGACACATGTCCCACTGAAAATTCACGAGAGAGTTGATTGATGTCATCAACTTTTTGTAGGTTGAATGCGCCAAGTTTTGTTTTGGTTAATTGTGTTTCAGGTTGGTTCGTTAATGATACGAAAACAGCCGTTAACGTGACGTAGCATGAAATCGCGACGCCGGCTGTACGACCGATGATTTCCACGGTTTCTTCGATACGTGGTGTTTCAGCACCACTTTCTAGTAAGATGCGCCCGATGCGGGCACACACGTCTAACACGGCGTGTTCATGCGATGTTGTCATAATGAAAATCCCCAATGCTTCCCCTTAGTATCCTTTGATTTTACCGGATAATTGGGCAAAACAAAACCGCCTGCGTTGGTTAGACGTAGGCGGTTTCGGAGTCAGTCCGAGGACGACTCTTTTTCCCAAAACACGTTGGTTAGGCGTGTTATAACAATGGTTGGTTAGACCATTACACTGGGTAATTCTTAAGGAGTAGGTTGTAGGTTGGTTAGACCTACAATTGCTGAGTTGGTTAAGCTCAGCGATATGAGTAAGTTGCTGTCTCTAATGTTAACAAGTTATCCTTATCAACGCTATTAATCATAACGTGACTAGCTTAATAAAACAATAAATATCACTCACTTTTTTCCGTTTTTTCGGATAATGGACTTACCGAATGTTTGAATAACGGCCAATTTATCATTTTGCGAGGGAAATAACTCCTCCAATGTTGCAGTGACGATGGTGCCAATTAGTGCGGCTAGTGCAATAAAGTTAATCCAAAGCAACAGGATAATGGCCGAACTCAAGGCTTGGTAGAATGTATAAGCTTGTGAAGCTAGGCTTACATACCACCCGAAAATTTTTGTTAACCAGATGACGAGGGCCACTTGGACGGTTGTCCCGACGAGGGCCCATTGTAGTCGGGGTTTTTTAACCGGCAAAACCCAGTTGAAAAGCGATGCGCCAATGAACAATCCGCCAATGACCACTGGTGATTTGGCGGATTCAATTTGTTGCACAAGATTCGCGCTGATGGGTAAAGCTTCAAGAATGTTAGAGCCAACTGAAGCAATAATCAGTAGAATGCCCATGATACCTAGCACAAGGATCATCCAAGCCATTGAAATGAAGCGATCAATAATGGCAATTGTTTTAGGCTGCACCCCGTAAATTCCGTTTTGCGCCGTGCGGATTGAAGCGACGACTCGTGATAATGACCATAGGGTGATGATGATTGAAGCTGATAGCACACCGACCCCTTTTTGACCGAGAATCGATTCGATGATGGGTCGGGCAAAGTCGTATACGGATGTCGGAACGGCCATTTGGACGTAGCTGAGGGCCGTTGAAATAGTTAAGCCAAAGTAGGGGAGGAGTGTCGCAATAATGATGATTGCTGGAAAAATCGATAGGAGACCGAAGTAGGCAATTGATGAACTTGCCGTCACGATATCAACACGCATTGAAACGTCGATGATAGTTTTAACGATGCGATTATTAAAAATCCGTTTGATGATTTCTGACATGGCGGCTCCTCCTTTTTGACACAATACACCTATTTTAGCAAATAAAAACCGAGTCGGTAACCAACCGACTCGGTTTAGGTGTTGCAATTAAAGCTTAGTGTGCGATTGGTGTGGTACCAGCGACGACACTATCGTCCTCAGCCACATTAGCGCGGTCACGCAAAGTAGCTTCAATTTCTTCAAGTGAGCGACCACGCGTTTCGAAGACGTAGCGCTTAACGAAGAATGATGCCAATGCACACATTACGGCGAAGACACCGAAGATAATTGGCATTGAGAAGTGTTGTAGCAACACTGGGAACATCAATGAAACAAGTAGGTTGGCCCCCCAGTTAACCAATGAAGAGAAACCAACTCCAACACCGCGAACAGCTAGTGGGAAGACCTCACCGATCATCGTCCACATGATTGGCCCCCAAGTAGCACAGAAGAAAATCAAGTAGAATGCCATCGCAACGATGGTGACGTATGACATAATGCCGGTTGCGGCGAAGTTTGTCAAAATGGCTAGGGCGACCAATGAAACGGCCATGCCGACACCACCGATTAACAACCATTCCTTACGACCGCGGGTTTCCATGACGCGAACAGCCCAAGCGGTGATAATCACGTTAACAGTTCCGAGCCCAACGGTTCCCATCAATGAGGCGCTATCGCCCATACCGATGGCTTTAAAAATTGTTGGGGCGTAATACAACACAGTATTGATTCCCATGAATTGTTGGAAGATAGCCAAGCCAACCCCGATAACCAAAGCGGGACGGACAAACTTTGAGAAGAGTTCCTTGAAGCCGCCAAGTTCAACTTCATCAGCGTCCTTCATTTCTTGTAACTCAGCTTGTGCTTCAGCGGGTTCGCGCAACATGTTCAAAACAGTCAAAGCCTCATCGAACTTCTTGATACGACCAAGATAACGAGGTGACTCTGGTAGGAAAATACCACCGATAAACAAGATGGCTGAAGGGATGGCAGCGAAACCAAGCATCCAACGCCATGAAACAGTGTGGGCCATACCTGAGAAGGCGTAGTTGATGATGTAGGCCATCAAGATACCTGACATAACCATTAATTGGTTCAGAGACGTTAGTGAGCCACGCATCTTAGCAGGGGCAACTTCAGCCAAGTACGTTGGGACCAGCGCTGATGCACCACCAACCGCGATTCCAAGAACAACACGGCTCAAAACCAAGGTGATAAATTCAGGTGAAAAAGCAGAACCAAGTGATCCGATAAGGAAAATCAAGGCAGCGAACATAACCATCTTTTTACGACCAAATTTATCAGATAGAGGGCCGATTGACATGGCTCCGATCATGGCGCCAAGTAGAACGGAAGAAACAACCACTCCTTCTTCAAGAGCGGTTAAATCAAGGGTCCGCTTAACGTACAGGATTGCTCCTGAGATAACACCGGTATCATAACCGAAAAGAAGTCCACCAAGGGCTCCAAAGAAATAAATCAAACGAGGTGAGATTTTACGCATAATTGCATACTCGCTTTCTATAAAATATTTGCATCTGTATCGTTATCGAATTCACAATTATTGAAAACGTTAACAACTCAATTAACATAGTTAACTATACACTTTATATACGTACTTGTTAATAGTGTTTGATAACATTTTCACAATAAAAGTGTGCGAATTACGCGCATGTTCAGACCGATATTGTGGAGCGATTTTGGTAAAGCGTCTGATGGTATCAAAGTTAATTTGGTTACGTAAAAAAGAGGCTGGGACAAAACTCAGCTGAACATTTTGAATAAAAGCAGGCGCAAACCCATGTATATCAAGGGTTTGCGCCTGCTTTTTGGTATAATAGTGGTAATAAAGGCAAAGAAAAAGACGTTGAGCGGCAACTCAA
>NZ_JBJMBA010000024.1:0-1750 GCF_045799135.1 Weissella sp. MSCH1
GAGGCTGGGACAAAACTCAGCTGAACATTTTGAATAAAAGCAGGCGCAAACCCATGTATATCAAGGGTTTGCGCCTGCTTTTTGGTATAATAGTGGTAATAAAGGCAAAGAAAAAGACGTTGAGCGGCAACTCAACGTCCACGGTTTCTGCCTCGAAAGGACTGAACCAAACTAATGTATAAAAATTATAGCATGAATCAGCTAATGTTGGATATCCCAACTGCATATGAACCTGAAGAAAATCACCCGGCATATCAAATTAACCAACTTGTAGAATCGTTGGATTTTACGGATGAGTACACGACGGGACGATACCCTTATCACCCACGTCTATTACTTAAGTTGGTTCTTTTCGCGTACGCTCGAGGCATTCGATCAGGTCGTATGATTGAACGATTTGCGGATGAAAATAAGGTGGCCATGTGGTTAACTCAAGGACAAGTTCCATCATATCGAACAATCAATCGCTTTAGAGTTGATGGCCGTATGGAGCATATCATCTTAGAAATGTTTACTAAGTTGCGTGAGCAGCTAGTCGCCGCAGGCGTCATCGATGATGTCGTGTTTATTGATGGAACGAAGATTCTAGCCAACGCTAATAAGTACTCATTTGTTTGGCGCAAGAACACAATTCGCTTCAGCGAACTGAACAAAGCCAAAGCAGTTGCGCTTCTCGAAGAAATCAAAGCATCACAAGCGGACTTCTTTCGTGAAGAAACCGAATTGTCGTTTGATGATATGGATGATGTTATTGCACGGTTAGAGATGCACATTGATGAGCTAGACCAAGCTGTGGAAGAAACCAAAAAGGTATCACCAAATCCAGCTAAGCAAGAACGACGCACCGTGAAGTCTCAAACTCGCAAGCTGAAAGAAATTCGCGATAAGAATGAGCAATACGAAAATCAAATGGATACGTTCGGTAATCGTAACAGCTATTCTAAAACAGATACCGACGCCACGTTTATGCGCGTAAAGGAAGACCCAATGATGAATGGCCAGCTCAAGCCGGCCTACAATGTACAAGCTGCCGTCAGCAATCAAATGGTTATTGGATATGACGTATTCCAAAATCCAACCGACACAAGAACGCTTGTTCCACTAGTCAAGAAAATGAATGACGCAGGAACATTGGGTTCAGTTGTCGTAGCTGACATGGGTTATGGATCCGAAGCTAACTATCGGTTCTTTGAAGATGAAATGCCAGAAGTAACAGCACTCATTCCCTACAACACAATGCTTCGCGAAGCTAGTCGTAAGTGGCGTAGTGATGACAGCAGGGTCATGAACTGGTCTTACGATGAAAAAGCCGATGAATATACGGATAACGACGGCGTCGTTTTCAAATGGCACAATTACAGTCATCGTACGGATAAGAATGGCATGACTCGCGATTTCAAAGTTTATCGTGCGGAAGCAAAGGACGAAAATAACCAAGATATTCCAGCGGCATATACAAAAGGTGGTAACGTTCGCCAAATCAGTATTAACCCCTCATGGGAATATCAGAAAGCACATATGCGAGAAAGCCTCTCTGACGAAACCAACGCTTCAATCTACGCACGTCGTAAGATTGAAAACGAGCCAGTTTTCGGTCGGATGAAGGCTCATTTTGGCGTGGGCAGATTCATGGTTCGCGGTTTGCGAAACGTGAAAATAGAAACCGGACTGGTTATGATGGCCATGAATATGACGAAAATGGCCATCATGGCGGGATAAAATCCCGTTATTTTTGGATAAAAAGAAAGAA
>NZ_JBJMBA010000025.1:0-43672 GCF_045799135.1 Weissella sp. MSCH1
ATGAATATGACGAAAATGGCCATCATGGCGGGATAAAATCCCGTTATTTTTGGATAAAAAGAAAGAAGGAGAAGAAAATCCGTCGGATTTTCTTCTCCTTCTTCATTTTCAGCTAGAACTGTTCTGTCCCAGCCTCTTTTAGTAGTTAGTCTTTAGATATTAGCCGAAGCGTGATTCTGAAGCTTCCCATGAGTATGATCCGTCTTCAAGTTGCTTGTCGCCAAGCTCCTTGTAGTCGAAGTAGTCGAATTCAGCAGTTGTGTCGTAACCTGAGTAGTCGACAGCTGCCAAACCAACGTAAGCACCCGTGAAGAAGCCACCGTATGATTGAACAACGTAGTCATCTGACAAGACTGCGGCATCCAAGACAACTGGTACTTCAGTCCAGTCAGTACCGTTGAATGAGTACTCGTACGTGTATGATTCCTTACGAACCTTCGTCTTGAACCAAACGTATTCAGTACCTTCAGGGATGACGATGGCGTCGTCCTTCAAGTATGACGTGTACGTACCGTTACGTTGACCACCCTTGTTCTCGGCCACTTCGATGACACTTTGACCATCATCGTTCTTTGTGATGAAAATCCATGACCAGTGTGAGTGGTTGTAGTAGTTCGTCAAACCAGCCATTGATTGGTATGAGAATGGGTCGAACTTAACCTTCGTTTCAGCGTCGAAGTAGAATGCTTGCCAACGACGAGCAATCAATGACAAGTCGTGGTAGTTTACCAATGAACCGCGACCGATCAACTTCAATGAACCGTCACCAGTTGAACCGAATTCATCTGAGAATGGCACACGCAAAGTGTTCCAGTTCAAGTCCAACTTAGCGTCAGTAAACTCATCGTGTTGTGAGTGGTCAGCAGGTGCTTCCGTCAAGATGGCGTCCTTAGGTGCTTCAACGAATGTTTGACCACCGTGACCACCAACGACGCGTGGCCAACCAGCTTCGTCCCATTCAACCTTTTGGATTGACGTTTCACGTCCCAAAGTTGACCAGCCACGTGGGTCAGTTGATGACTCCGTGTCGTGGTTCCATGGACGAGCAGTCAATGATGCGTAGTACCACTCACCACCTGGTGTGTCGACCAAAGCACCGTGACCTTGCTTTTGCAAGTATGAGTATGGTGTGTCGAAGTTCGTCAAGAATGGGCCATCTGGCTCAACAACGAATGACTTCTCATCCAAGCTCTTTGAACGTGCAACAACTTCTTGGTGAGTGAAGACGGTTCCACCTTCAGCAGCGAATAGGTAGTATTCACCGTTGATCTTGTACAAGTGAGGACCTTCAACCAACTTAACGTCAGTTCCTTCGAAGATCGTACGAGCCGTTTCTGGCTTCAACTTCATCGTAGCAGTATCAAATTCAGTCAATGTAATACCATCAAATGGGTGGTGGTATTCACGGTGATCCCAAGTTTGTTGTACCAAGTACTTGCGACCGTCTTCATCGTGGAACAATGAGGCGTCGAAACCAACACCGTTAACACGGATTGGGGCTGACCAAGGACCTTCGATGTTCTCGGCAGTCGTCAAGTAGTTTGTCACGTCCTTGAAAGCACCGTCAGTGATCTTAACGTCAGTGTAGATCAACCAGAACTTACCATCAGCGTATGACAAGTCAGGGGCCCAGATACCACCTGATGAAGGGTTACCCTTCATGTCCAACAATTCAACCGTATCAAGAACGTTTGTGACCAAGTTCCAGTGAACCATGTCCTTTGAGGCGTGAATGCGAACACCAGGGAACCATTCGAAAGTTGACGTTGCAATGTAGTACGTGTCTTCAACACGGATGATTGATGGATCTGAGTTGAATCCAGGCAATACAGGGTTTTGAATTTGCATTGTGAGATGCTCCTTATGTGAAATTAGTTTGTATGTGTCCCGATTAGTTGTGAGAGATCGGGTATAGTTAGTGGTGTTATTGTGGGGCATGTTCAAGATTAAACAGACCTTTGAAAACGTTACCATTAACTCTGTACGTTAAATATAACATGGTTAGTTGATTAGTGCAACCAACTATTTGAATTATAATTCACAAACTTTTGGTGCGCAAAAAAAGACCGGCAGCAGGCTACCGATCTTTCTAATTATGATTACTTGTTGTTACGACGGTTTTCGATTTCGTGGTTCATTTCAGCGACCTTGTCATCCGTCAAAGGATACTTGGCGATGATGATACCAGCGATGATTGCCATGATAATTGGCAACCAAACCATTGACCATTGAACACCCATCAAAGCAGTGGCTGATTGGACCTTCTTAGAACCATCAAAACCAGTAGCGGCGTTGATGTAACCAGGAATGATACCACCCAAAGCTAAACCAAGCTTGAAGAACCAGCCCATGATAGCGTTGATAATACCAGCAACACGCTTCTTTGACGTGTACTCACCGTATGAGACAACTTCTGGAACCAATGACCACATGAATCCAGTGGCTGAAGTCAATCCCCATTGTTGTAGGAAACGTCCAACGTAACCCAAAGCGATTGTGTCTGGCGTCTTAGTCCAGATCCACAAAATAAGTGAACCGGCTGAGAACATTGCCAAGAATAGGTAGAAGAAGCCCTTCTTGCCGACCTTCGAACGAATCAAAGGCCACAAAGCAACCAAGAAGATACCAGGAATTGAACCGATCAATGAGATTGAACCGTTCCATTCTGAGTGACCAATGTTGTATTGCAAGAAGAATGGCCAAGCAGTTGAACCAAAGAAGTTAAATGTGAAACCAACCAAGAAGAACAATCCCAAAATTTGCAAAGGCTTGTTGCGCTTGAACTCGGCAAACAAATCTGAGTACTTAACTTGTTCTTGGTTCTTTTCTGGCAAGACACGTTCCTTCGTCTTTGAGTAAGTGATCATCAAAGCGATGAAACCAATCACCATGTAAACGGCGTAGACCTTAAACCAGGCACCGGCTGATTGAGGTGAAGCATAGTTACCCAAGTTCAAGTGAATACCGAACATTCCGATATCCTTAGATTCGCGACCAACTGACGTAGCCAATTGGACGAATAGTGGGAACAATGTGTAAACCATCAAGTTAGCGACGTTGGCCAAAGTCATACGAACTGTTGTCAACTTAGCAATTTCTTCGTTATCACGCGTCAATGATGCGTTCAAGGCACCATATGGAATGTTAACGAATGAGTAAATCATTGCTGTTGCCAAGTATGACAAGAAAGCAAATGGCAACTTAATTGCTGGGAACCATTGACCGAATGGCAAGAATAGCATTGCGGCCAAGATAACTAGCGGAATACCGAAGTTACGAATGTAAGGGAGGTACTTACCACCCTTTGGGTCGCGACGGTCAACCGTAGCGCCGACCCATGGATCCCAAACCACGTTAACCAAGCGGACAATCAAGAAGATTGTGGCACCAGTTGCGGCTGAGATACCGTTAACTGTTGAGAGATAAAATAGCAAGAAACCACCAACGGTACCGAACACAAGGTTCTGGGCAAAGTCACCCAAACCATATGCGACACGGTCCATTAATGAAAGCTTCGCAAACTCGTCGTTCTTTACGTTTGCATCCATAATGAATAACTCCTTAAAAGATATATGTGAGAGATGTTTTTAGAAGTTAAAACGTTATCATGTGTATCAAATAACGATATATAGAAAACGTTTTCATTTCTTTTACTCACTTATAATAACATGGTTAGTTCCGCCTGACAACTAACTGTTTGATAATTTGTTCACATAGTCTTTGTAATTTGTACCGCATTTGGGATACAATAGAAGTTATTGTGACTGGGCTGGTTGATAATCGTGAATTAACTTAGATGAGATGGGCATGCTATAGCAATCTCTTGTACAATAATAAGGATTGAAAATTTTAGAGAAGCACATGAAGTGCACAGTGAGAAAAATAATTTACCTATATAAAGGAGAAAAGTATGGTTAACAAAGTTGATCAAGACGCCATGCGGGATGTTAACCGTAAATTGATGTTGCAAGCCCTCTTTAATGCGGAACAAACATCGCGTAGTGAAATCGCTGATCAAATTGCGTTACACAAATCGACGGTCACAACTATTTATCGTGATGTTGAGGATTTGGGTTATATTGAAGAGCTTGGTGAGGGGGCCGTTTCGAAAGCGGGTGGCCGCAAGCCTAAGCTAATTCGATTTAACCGTCAGTTTGGTTACATTGTATCGTTTGATTTGGGGCGGCATCATTTGCGCTATTTAGTCGCGCGCATGACGGGCGAAACAATTGCTCGGGGCCAAATGACTGTGACGGGGATGGCTTACCGTGATATCAAGCGGGCGATGCTATCATATGTCGCGCAGCTGGGTGATATGCACACGGAGCGTGGTTTGATTGGCGTGGGTGTGGCCATTCACGGTGTTGTGGAAGATAATTGTGTACGGTATACCCCATTCCACACAGATTTATTAGAACATGATTTGGCTACCGAACTAACTGAAGAACTGGATGTGCCGGTATTTTTGGAAAACGAAGCGAACCTGGCAGCGGTCTACTTGCGCGATTTTCACGATTACGATTCAGAAGAGACATACCGCAACTTTGCGGTCGTGAATATCCATAACGGAATTGGTGCCGGGATTATTCAAAATGAACGCTTGTTCCGTGGTTTACATGGTGAGGCAGGAGAAATTGGTCGTCAGGTGATCATTAACAATGACTATTTAGCAGCTGGTAAATTTGAGGCACCGATTCATATAGAAGATTTGTATGCCGAAGATGCGATGTTAAGTCGACTAGGCGTTCTAAAAGGACAGGATGAAATCACACGTGATGATTTTCTTTCCTTATATATGGGCGGCGACTCGGATGCAATTGCACTGTTACAAGAGTGGGTACATGCAATTAGCCGGACGGTTTATAATCTAGCTCAATATGCTGCGCCGGAAGCTATCTTTGTTCATTCACGTTTTATTGCAGGGACGCCACAGTTGTTGGATCTGTTGTTGCAAACGTATCATGAGATACTGCCAGAATCAGACACACCGTTATTCTTTGCTAAGAATTCAGTTAATAAAGCGACCTTGGCGGGTGGCGTCGCGATTGTCACACGCCACTTGCTTGATATGATGGGTTATGAGTTGAAGTTTACGATGACCGAGGAAGATCAAGCGGATGCTAATTGGTTGTAAAAGCTTGTAAAAAGTGCACAATCAAACTTATGAAAGCGTATGCAAAAATTATCATAAAAGACGTCTAGAAGCTTATTTCTAGGCGTTTTTTGTTTCCATGTGACGTAATTGAGAAGAAAATCACATGAAAAGGGTTGCATTCTTACTTTGGGTACCCTATAATAAATCTCGTAAGTTAGTTGGTTGCCTAAATCAACTAACCAAAACCGAAACAGGTTTTGATTGATAAGACAGATTTTAAAAGTATTTTGGAGGATGACATTATGTCAGAATTGTTCGACTTTCCTAAGGTAGAATTCCTTGGTGGTGCAAAGGGTGTTAACTTCTTGGACGCAAAGGGTTACAACTTCTACAACCCAGAAGAAGTATTCACGATTAACGGTGAAACTAAGACCATGAAGGACTGGATGAAGTTCTCAGTTGCTTACTGGCACACGATGGACCAACGCATGGTTGACCCATTTGGTGAAGGTACTGCCGAGCGTCCTTGGGATGTTGATGGTGTTGATGATGTAACTAGCATGGAACAAGCCTTGAAGAAGGTTGACTACATGTTCGAGTTCATGGACAAGTTGGGTGTTGAGTACTTCGCATTCCACGATCGTGACTTGGCTCCTGAAGGTAAGACTTTGGCCGAGACGAACGCTAACTTGGACAAGGTTGTCGACAAGATCGAGCAAAAGATGCAAGAGACTGGCAAGAAGTTGTTGTGGAACACGTCATCATTGTTCACGAACAAGCGTTTCTTGGCCGGTGGTGCTACGACACCATTTGCTGACGTATTTGCTTACGCTGCTGCACAAATCAAGCACTCATTGGAAATTGCTAAGCGCTTGAACTCAGAATCATACGTATTCTGGGGTGGTCGTGAAGGTTACGAGTCATTGTTGAACACTGACACGAAGCGCGAATTGGACCACATCGCTAAGTTCTTCAAGTTGGCTAAGTTGTACGCTAACGAAATTGGCTACACTGGTCAATTCTTGTTGGAGCCAAAGCCAAAGGAGCCAACTGCTCACCAATACGATACTGACGTGCAAACGACTATCGCATTCTTGAAGACGTACGACTTGGAGAAGGACTTCAAGTTGAACTTGGAAGGTAACCACGCTTACTTGGCTGGTCACACTTACGAGCACGAAGCACGCTTTGCTCGTGAAGCTGGTTTGTTGGGTTCATTGGACGCCAATATGGGTGACAAGCAAACTGGTTGGGATATCGACGAATTCCCTAACGACATCTACGAAGCTACTTTGGTTATGTACGAGTTCATCAAGAACGGTGGATTGCCAACTGGTGGTTTGAACTTCGACTCAAAGGTTCGTCGTGCTTCATTCAAGGCTGAAGACTTGTTCTACGCACACATGGCTGGTATGGACGTTTACGCTGCCGGATTCCGTGTTGCTATGAAGATGATCGAAGACAACTTCTTGGAGAACATCTACAAGGAGCGTTACGCATCATTCGATACTGGTATCGGTGCTGACTTCGAAAACGACAAGGCTACGTTTGCTGACTTCGAAGCTTACATCTTGAACAAGACTAACGAAGAAATCTTCGCTACTGTTGAGTCAGGTCACTTGGAAGCTATCAAGGCTACGTTGAACAACTACATCTACTCAGTTTTGGGTTCAACTTTCAACAAGTAATCCTATTAACTAAGTAAAACCATGTAAAAAAGGCTTGCAGCTGATGAAAATCAGTTTGTTGGTTAGGTGCCTTTTGAAATGAATCTAACTAACACTCTCAATCTCAAAAAATCTCAAAAATAATCTCAACTAAAAGCATTGTGAGTGCCAATCTCACGCTCACATAGCGAACATAACAGTAGGGCAATTCCCTACGGCAACGAGGGCTGGGCCATTAAATTAGCCCAGCCCTCGTTGTATACATAACAAAGAAAGAGGACATAAACATGAGCGAAGTCGTATTGGGTGTTGACCTAGGAACGTCATCAGTAAAGATCTCTGCTGTTGATCGTCAAGGTAACATCGTTGCACAACAATCATATGATTACCCACTATCACAACCAAAGCCAGGATACAGCGAGCAAAACCCAGAAGATTGGGTTAACGGTACGACCGTCGCAATCGTTCGTTTGATTTTGGATGATGGTATTAAGCCAGAAGACATTACGGGTATTTCATACTCAGGTCAAATGCACGGGTTGGTTTTGTTGGATGACAACAACCAAGTGTTGCGTCCAGCAATTTTGTGGAATGACACACGTACAACGCCACAAACTAAGGAAATCGCTGAGAAGATGGGTCAAGAATTCATCGATATCACGCGTAACAAGGCTTTGGAAGGATTTACATTGCCAAAGATTTTGTGGGTTAAGGAAAACGAGCCAGAAATCTTCTCACAGGCTTCTTCATTCGTAACGCCAAAGGATTACGTGCGTTACCGTATGACTGGCAAGTTGGCGATGGAAATTTCTGACGCTGCTGGTACAGTTGCGATGGACGTTGCAAACCGTACATGGTCAAAGGAAGTCCAAGAAGCCTTTGGTTTGAAGCCTGATTTCTTCCCAGAAATTATCGAAGGACCAGAGTTTGCTGGTAACATCTCACCAAAGTATGCTGCCTTCTCAGGTTTGACGACTGATACTAAGGTCTTTGGTGGTGCTGCCGACAACGCCGCCGGTGCTATCGGATCAGCTATCTTGCAACCAAACATGGTGATGTCATCAATTGGTACATCAGGTGTTGTATTGAAGTACGAAGACAACGCAGATGTTGATTACAAGGGTCAAGTACACTTCTTCAACCACGCTATCCCAGGCAAGTTCTACTCAATGGGTGTGACGTTGGCTGCAGGTTACGCCTTGTCATGGTTCAAGAAGACATTTGCTGCTGATGAAGACTTTACTGCAATGGTTGAATCAGCTGGTAAGTCAACGGTTGGCGCTAACGGTTTGTTGTTCACGCCATACTTGGTTGGTGAGCGTACGCCATACGCTGACGGTGATATCCGTGCGTCATGGACTGGTATCGACGGTACGCACAAGAAGTCTGACTTCGTGCGCTCAGTTTTGGAAGGTATTATCTTCTCATTCAAGGACATCTTTGATATCTATGAAGAAGCTGGTACTGATTTCGATACGGTTGTTGCCATTGGTGGTGGTGCTAAGTCACCATTGTGGTTGCAAATTCAAGCTGACATCTTCAACAAGAAGGTTGTCTCATTGAAGAATGAGCAAGGTCCTGGAATGGGAGCAGCTATCTTGGCTGCTACTGGTTTGGGCTGGTTCGACACAGTGCAAGATGCGGCGACTGCCTGGAACTCATTTGACAAGGAATACTTGCCAGATCCAGAGCGTGCTGCCCGTTACGAAGAAGTTCACGCCATTTACAAGAAGGTTTACGGCGCAACTGCTGAAATCTCACACGAATTGTTGGACTTCCGTCGTTCAGCTAAGTAATGACATGAAAAAGAGGTTGCAAGTCAAATGGCTTGCAACCTCTTTTGTATCTAGTGGGCTACTTAAATGCGACGTCAATTTTTTGATAGTCTTCGTCGCTCAAGGCAACGTCGAGCGCTTTCAAATTATCATGCAATTGTGCTGCAATGCGGGCTCCCGGAATCAAGGCCGCGATGTTAGGGTTCTTGAGGTACCAAGCTAACGCAACCTGTGAGGGACTAGCGTTATAAGCTTGACCAATTTCGGCCAAGATATCAACCCCAGCTAAAATGGCTTGATAACGTTCACCTTGGAAGTTCGGATTGCGCGATTGCCAATCATCGCTCGTGAAGGTTTGTGTCTTTGTGTACTTACCAGTTAATAATCCAGAAGCAAGTGGATAATAAGGAACGAACTCGATACCGTGTTCTTGCAAATATGCCCAAGTTGTCTGTTCAGCAGTACGGTCAACTAAGCTATAGGCGTCTTCTACGATGTCGACGTAACCGTCCTGATTGGCTTCTTTAATTTGGTCCAGGTTAAAGTTAGAAAGACCGATGGCCCGAATTTTGCCCGCCTCTTTCATTTCTTGCAAAGCTTGGACAGCCAGACGCTTATCAGTTGAGTCGTCTGGGAAGTGGATGTAAAAAATGTCGATGTAGTCAACATCTAAGCGTTGCAACGCGCTATCAACTGACGCTTGTAAGAATTCGGGTGAATTGTTAAAGGCGTAGTTTTGCGCTGGATCGTGGGCGGCTTTAGTGGCGATGATTATCTGTGAGCGGTCATAATCTTTAATGACTTGGCCGATAAGTTCTTCTGAACGACCGAAGCCATACGCAAATGCCGTGTCTAACAAAGTGACGCCACTATCCAAAGCGGCTTTAACTAGGGCGATACCGTCTTCGTCAGCAAGGTTATCGAATAAATTGTGGCCACCAACCTTGTTGGTACCCAAACCAAACTTGTTGAAAGTCGTGAAGTTTTTTAAATAGGCCATTGGTTTCTCCTTTGTGTTTCAGAAATTCAAGTTATAACGTTGTGTTCATGAACTAGTCTACACTAATTTTGAATACGCTTACAAAAAATAACGTTGGAAAGATGTAGCCGGTTGGTGTTTGTGAATCAAAATTTCGGGAAGTACGAGCGAAAATTAAATGCAATGTGATAATGGCTAAGAATATCTCAGCTGCTGGCGTGGTGAACGGGGAGTAACGGAGCAATCCGTCTGGGTGAACTCACAAGTTCGGCCGACCGCCGGTTAGATAAGGCAATCGGACCTAAACTCTTAACCCAATTATTTGGGTGCTAGCCGGTGCTCGTGCCGGCGGAGTTTACCCAGACGGATTTTTGTCGGAGTTACTCCCGTTTGCCGCGCCTCGTCGCAACGCGACGATGACACCAAATAAAGTTATTCACAAAAACGCCATAGTGTTTAAAAAACGGTAGTTACGTGGGTATACTAGTTTTTAAAATGGTGTAATAATGATACGCTATTAGTAAGTAAAATGAATAAGGGTATAGAGATATGGAACCTAAACGACCTACACGTTTGCAATTCTGGTCTGTAATTGCGGTTGGATACGTTATTTTGTTTGCCGTTGGATTCTTTGCACCAGTTGCTGTTGATGCGGTAGGTGATGTATTTAAGAGTCCTGAGACGACAGAAACGACTTCGGCAAAGTCATCGTCAACAAAATCTGAGAGTAAGGCTGACCCAGAGACAGCCACAACTGAAAAGGCAGCCGATGTTGATACGGCGTCTGAAGCGATTGAGAGTGAAGTGAGTGCTGCGACTGGTGGCACAACATCAGACTCTGATGATGCTACCGATGCCTCGGCTTCATCGACAGTGGTAGTCAAGGCGGGGACGACAGCTTTTGCGATTGCAAAGTCACATGGGTTGACGCTGGCGCAATTGCAGGCTTTGAATCCGGGGGTTGATATGAATGGTGTCCAAGCGGGACAAACGCTGGTAGTACGCCAATAATAATGACACACAACTGACGACTCCATCGAGTCTAACAGTTGTGTTTTTTGTTTAAACAGTCTTTTTGAAAAAAGTACTTACGAAGAGGGTGCAAAGTATGCTTCAATAGCTAGTGACGCAATTATTCCAAGCGTTTCTATTATTGAAGGAGAGTATTTTTAAGTATGACAGAAAAAGTATCACCACGTGTGATTTGGTCGATTGTTGCGACCGCTATTTTGGGATTTGTCGGGATTTTGACAGAAACGTCAATGAACGTAACTTTTCCTGATTTGATTAAGCAATTTGGCGTACCGATGGGGACCGTGCAATGGTTAACCACAGCTTATTTGCTTGTTGTCGCTTTGATGATGACAACCTCAGCCTTCTTAAAGGCAATTATGAGCCCACGTCAGATTTTTATGTGGGGGATGGCTTTGTTTGTGATTGGTGACGTGATTTCCATTGTCGCACCAGGCTTCTGGTTATTGCTAGCGGGCCGTTTGGTGATGGCAATTGGAACAGGTATTGCTTTGCCGCTGGTGTTCAACGTTATTTTGATGAGTGTGCCACCAATGCAAATTGGTAAGTACATGGGCTTTGGTGGGCTAATTTTGTCATTAGCGCCAGCCCTTGGCCCAGTGTATGGTGGTCTGGTCACATACGCTTGGGGATGGCGGGCTATCTTCATCATCGTCTTGCCAATCGTGTTGATCGGGATGATTTTGGGATTGCGTAATTTATCTGATGAAAAGCCAAATCAAACGGCAAGCTTTGATTTTATGCAATTCATTGTATTAGGTATTTCATTGACTACGGCTTTGTTGGCTTTAGGACAACTTGAAGCAGGCAAGCTAACAGTTTCAATTGTTGTCTTAGCGGTTGTTGCGATTTTGGCTATGATTGCCTTTATTCGAATTGCCTTGCGTTCATCGAAGACGTTGTTGAACTTGTCTGTATTTAAGAGCAAGGGAATGGTCTTTGCGTTGTTGATTTATGCGATGTCACAAGCGATTAATTTAGCCGTGAACTTTGCTATTCCACAATATGCGCAATTAACATTGGGCGCTTCAACAATGGTGGCTGGCTTTGTCTTGATGCCAGGATCATTGTTGGGATCAGCTTCATCACCAGTTTATGGGGCCTTTTATGACCGCGCTGGTGCAACGAAGCCACTGACGATTGGTTCGATCGCCTTCTTTATTGTGATGATTGTGTTTGCCGTGATGGCACCATCAATTACGACAGTTGGGTTGACGGTTATGTACGCCTTATTCACATTGGGCCGTAACTTGGCCTTTACCACGGCCATGACGGCTGGGGTGGCAGAAGTGCCACGTGAGGTGTCTGGTGACGTGAACGCCATCTTTAACACGATTCAACAATTTGCCGGAGCTGTTGGTACAGCAATTGCCGCGGTCTTGATTAAGACGGATGGCTCATCTGCCAAGGTGATTGCGCAAGAAACTGCTACGGGCATGGGTCACATGTTCTGGGTAGGTGCTGTAATCGCTGGCTTGAGTTTGGTTTGGCTAGCTGGCTTCGTTAAAACTAAGACAGGTAAATAGGATGTTCTAAACAGCTCCTGATGCACAGGCATTGGGGCTGTTTTTTAGTAGCTGCTGTGATAAATAATGCCTTTTTTAGCAATGACGTTAAATTTTTAAATTATCTGACGCTTGGTCAAGGTTATTTCACAAAGGGCGCATGCGGTCGTCCCGCTTTTTAGATACGATTTAGGCAACTAGACAAAGGGGGACGTCACAATGAAGAAAGTGACAGAGTTGCTGGAACGTTATTTGATGCCAATTGGTGCAAAGCTTGCTGCTAATAAGGCGTTGAATGCCGTTCGTGATGGGATTGCATACGCGATGCCATTGGTTATTGTTGGTTCGTTAACGATGTTAATTGCCAACGGGTTTTCAATTGACGCGTTTAAGACGTGGTTAATTGATAATGGGTCATTCGATTGGCTTGTGAAGATTACTAACGGCACATTTGGCCTAATGGGTGTGGTTGCCGTGTTCGGAATCGCTTACCGATATGCACAAGAATTGAAGGTGGATGGCGTATCATCAGGAATCATTGCCTTGTCAGGGTATGTGATTTCAACGCCGACGATTATGGCAAAGGCAGGCGAAGGTTTCCCATTAACGTACATGGGCGCTTCAGGCTTGTTTGCAGCTATTTTGATTGCCTTGGTCTCAACTAAGATCTTTGCTTGGTTCATGAAGAAAGACATCCGCATTAAGATGCCTGACGGTGTGCCACCAGCGGTTGCCAATTCATTTGCCGCATTGATTCCAGGTGCTGTTATCGTATTGCTTTGGGGTGCAATCTATGCCGGTTTGGCTGCAACGCCGATGGCATCAATTCATGGCATTTTGCAATTAGTTTTGGGTGGACCATTGTCAGCGTTCGGTGGCTCATTGGCCGGTGCGATTGTTGTGTCAATCATTACATCACTGTTCTGGTTTATCGGGGTGCACGGTGGTAACGTTACTGGTGCGATTATGTCGCCAATTTGGCTTGGTTTGATGGCTGAAAATGCTAAGGTTTACTCACAAAATGCTGATGCGACGATGCCACACATCGTGACTCAACCATTTATGGATTTGTTCGTTTACCTTGGTGGTGGTGGTGCGACCATTGGTTTGGTTGCTGCGATGGTGCTGACAGCTAAGAGTAAGGAATTTAAGACGTTGGCGAAGTTGATTACGCCACCAGGATTGTTCAACATCAATGAGCCAACCATGTTTGGAACACCAGTTGTATTGAATGTTTACTTGTTAATTCCATTTATTTTTGTACCAGTTATCAATGCCATCATCGCATATGTTACGATGGCAACAGGGATTGTTCACGCAACGGTTGGTGTCGTGATTCCTTGGACGATGCCACCAATTATTTCTGGATTCTTGGCAACTGGTTCACACATCTCAGGTGCGGTCTTGCAAATTGGCTTGTTCGTACTTGATACGTTGCTTTACATCCCATTCTTCAAGTTAGTAGACCGTCAACGTCAAATGCTTGAAGGCGAAACGTTGGCAGATGAAACGTCAGAGGAAAAGGCGTTTGAAGGACAGTCAGTGGAGGCCTAACCATGGGGGAACTAGGAATTTCAGTGTATCCATCGCGTGCGAGCGCGGCGGACAACATTGCCTATATTGAAAAGGCGGCTAGTTATGGGTATACGCGTATTTTTACGTCGTTGCTTGAATTGACGCCAGATATGAATGATTTGCTTGACCAGTACAAGCAGGTCATTACACGTGGTAATGAGTTGGGGATGAAAACCATTTTGGATATCAACCCAGAGTTGTTTGAACAATTAGGGACGAGTTATACGGATTTACGATTGTTTGCGGAAATGGGTGCATGGGGATTGCGCTTGGATCTCGGGTTTACGGGAGCTGAAGAGGCGCAAATGACGCATAATCCCTATGGCTTAAAGATTGAGTTGAATATGTCGCGTGGTCAGCACTATCTTGATTTGATTATGGATTTTGGCGTGAATCGCGATAATCTAATTGGCTCACACAATTTCTATCCTCAGCGTTGGACAGGCTTGGGCCGTGATTATTTTGCGGAAACGTCACAGCAGTACCGGCACTATGGTTTGCGAACGGCAGCGTTTGTTAATGCGCCAAGTGGTACATTTGGACCATGGCCAGTCAGTGATGGTTTGGTCTCGTTGGAAGACCATCGTAACTTGCCGATTGCAACGCAAGTGCAGGAATTACGCTTTAATGGGTTAGTGGACGATGTGTTGATTGCAGATGCGTTCGCTGATGATGACGACTTGAAAGCAGCGGCCGAAGCCTTTAATCGGACAATGGTTGGCTTGCGTGTTGTTGAAGAACCACTTGTTTCTGACGTGTCGAAGGCAGTGATGTATCGGCAACCACAAATGTATCGTGGTGATCGGTCAGATTATGTTTTACGTTCAACACAGACACGCGTTAAATATAAGCAGGAAGATTTTCCAGCATTTAACACGGTTGATGTGACGCGCGGGGATGTCTTGATTGATAACAATGACTACGGTCAATATAAGGGTGAATTGCAAATTGCGTTGCGTGATTTGCCGAATGATGGTCGCATTAACGTGGTCGGCCATATCCATCCAGAAGACTTAACGTTGTTGGCGTTGATTGAACCATGGCATGGGTTTACCTTGCAACCAGCTAAAAAGATGTAATATGAAAGCGGTGATGCCAAAGGCTGGTGTCACCGCTTTTTGCTGCGGGCTAACTTCTGGTTCAAAGTTAACTCTCATTTTTTTAGAAGAAAGGTTGACAGTTTTGATAAAAAGGTGCAGTGGGTAGGCATTCGTGGTATTATAAATGAATTAGAAACTAAGAAACGGGAGTCGGCAAAAATGCTAGCAACTTTAATTAAGCAACGTGATGTATTGACCACGGTCAGCGAAAATGCGACATTACAGGATGCCTTGGATATCTTTGATAACTCAAATTTTCGTGCTATTCCAATTTTGGATGAGAGTGGTCAATTGTTCCGCGGTGCCATTTATAAGATGCACATTTACCGACACCAGGTAGATGGTGGACGCATGGATTTGCCGGTGACGACTTACATGCGTAACATGACGAAATTTGTCGGCATCGAAGCAACGTTTTTTGAAATGTTCTTTACGCTCCGTGATTTGCCATTCATTTCAGTGCTCGACAAAGAAAATCACTTTGTGGGCATTGTGACGCACAGTCGCATGATGCGCTTGATGGCTGATTCTTGGCAGACGGATGAAGGACGCTACACATTGACGCTTGTGACGGATGGTGAGCGTGGTAGCTTGGAAAAAGCCGCTAAAATTATCACACGTTATACGCAAATTGCATCATCGATGACTTTGAATCCTGACAATAACCCCCGTACGATGCGAATTCTCTTTACATTACCGGACACGGTTAATGAAGGGATGCTGTCAAAAATCATTAACGTGCTGTCGCGCAAGGGCTTCCACTTGGAGTCGCTTGAGGACTTATCAAAAACATCATATATGTAAACAAAAAGCCGCCAATCTCCCGATTTAAAATCGGAGGATTGGCGGCTTTTAAACGTGTTCCAAAAGGCTTTTTTACTATTCAAAGGTAATGAGTTCGTGAGGCGCGATAAATCGGCTCCGCATTAAAATATCCGCTAATTCATCTGGTGTTTCTGGGTTATCCTTGTCTAACCAGTGACGCACGATGTTGAGTAGACTGTTGAGGGCGATTTCTTTGGTGTAGTCAATCGGTAGCGCGTCTGAAAAACGACCGTGGTTTGCTGTTAGTTGATCGGTAAACAGAACGTCAACCAAATTTTTGATACGGTTGAAGAATTGGGGATGACCATTTGGTGAGAAGAGCGCCCGCATGGTGATGCGTTCGCTGTCGACATAGTTGAGCGCCTTGTTAAAGACGCGGTAGGTTGAACCTGAAATTTCTTCAGCTGTGTGTTTGGTAAGTGGTTCATCCAAATTCTCGCTCAACGCGTGGGTGATGTTGGCGACCAGTTCGTCTTCAATTTTAGTGAGGAGTTCGTACTTATCCGTGTAGTGGACATAGAACGTGCCACGACTGACGCCGGCAGCCCGAGTAATATCAGACACGGTTAAATTGTTGAACCCCTTTTCGTTAATTAAATCAATGAATGCTTCTTTGATAATTTGTTGCGTTTTTGCATTACGATCGGCTTGCTTCATAGCGTCTCTCCAAAGTTATTGAACACCCTGTTCAAAATTGTATATTGTAGTTTCTACTGTACAGACTTAATATAATGCAAGTAGATAATTTATTCAACAAGTTGTTCAATAACTGGTTGGTTAAGTGTGAGAGATTATTAAGTAGGAGGGATATGACATGCTGAAAGCGGAATGGGCATGGCTGAAGCAGCACAAATTCTATCTATTAGTTATTTTCGTGTTGTTTTTCGTGCCATCAATTTACGCAGTGACGTTTTTGAGTTCATTGTGGGATCCCTATGGGGCAGTCAAAAACCTGCCGGTAGCGGTAGTGAATCATGATAAGTCAGTTAAATACCAAGGTAAGAAACTGACGGTGGGATCAGATTTAAAGAAGCAATTAGAAAAGTCGAAGGCGATGGATTTCAGTTTTCCAACTGATGCCGCAGCGAAGAAGGGTTTGAAGGATGGTAAGTACTACACGGTTATTACGATTCCAGAAAACTTTTCTAAGAATGCCACGACACTGCTCGATAAGCAGCCTAAGAAGATGGTGTTGCACTATGAAACGAGTTCTGGTCACAGCTTTATCGCAGGAAAGCTGTCAGAATCAGGTGCCAAGGCGATTACAGCAAAGGTTTCAGCCCAAGTGACAGAGACTTATGCAAAGACGATTTTTGGTCAAGTCAAGAAAATGGGCAAGGGGATTACCCAAGCTGCCGATGCCAATCAAAAGTTGGCCGATGGAACGACTAAGATTAAGTCTGGTAGTGATGAGGTGACCACGAACCTAGAAAAGTTGGCATCAAGTTCACTAACGTTTAAGGACGGTACGAACACGTTGACCAATGGCTTGTCGCAATACACAGCTGGGGTTGCGCAAGCTGACTCAGGTAGTCAACAATTGGCTGCCGGTTTGAATAAGTTGAACGGCCAAGTGCCGACTTTGACGCAAGGTGTAGCAAAGTTAAATGACGGGACACACCAATATACAGCTGGTGTAAATCAGTTGGCTGGTGGTTTGAACCGTGCAAACGGTAGTATGCCAACGTTAACGCAGGGTGTGGCGAAGCTGAATGACGGTACGCACCAATATACAGGTGGTGTAGCTCAATTAGCTGGTGGTTTGAACCAGATGAATAACCAAACGCCAACGTTAACGCAAGGTATTGCGCAGTTGAATGATGGTACGCACCAATATACAGCTGGTGTTGATAAGATTACTAATGGTTTGAATAAGGCGAATAATGAAACGCCAACGTTGACGCAAGGCATTACGCAGATTAATGATGGCACGCACCAATATACGGCAGGCGTCAATCAACTGACTGGTGGTTTGAATACAGTTAATGCACAATTGCCTGAATTAACCTCAGGTGTTGCATCCTTAACACAGGGACTAGATGAGTTGAATGGACAATTACAGCAAGGTGGCGATGGCTTAGCTAATGCAACGCAATCATTAGATACGCTTCAAGAAGCGGTATCGGCGTTGAAGGAAGGTTACCAAACCCAAAGTGGCCAAGATATCGTAGCTGGCATTCAGCAGCACATTAGTGTTTTGCAAGATGATGCTGTAAAGATTCAAGAAGCAAAAAAAGCTGATGAAGACACAATGGATGCTAATTTACAAAAGGCGTTTGCGGATACTAAGATGACACCAGAACAGCAAGCTGCTGTCACGCAAGCGGTTAAGACAACGCAGGATAACGATCAAGTTTCAGTTTTAATTTCAAGTATGAAAGATGAAACGGACGCGATATCTGCAAGCGTTACGCAAATCCAGCAGAGTGTTAATAATAATGATCAGTTGGTAGATGCAGTTACATCAAAGAGTAATGTTGTACCAGATACTGAGAAGCAGCTAGGTCAATTGACAACTGTATCAGCAGTTGTACAACAATTAGATGCTGGGGCGCAAACGCTTAACGGCAAGTTGCCAACGTTGTCGTCGGGTATTGGTCATTTAACTGATGGTGCGAATGTACTGAATAGCAAGTCAACGTCACTGAATGATGGCACAAGTACATTGCTTGCCAAGTCAGGTGACTTGGTCAATGGAATTAATCAACTAGCCGATGGTGCGAACGAGTTGAATAGCAAGTCAGCAACACTAAATGATGGTACGAGTGAATTACTTACAAAATCAGGTGCCTTGGTTAACGGAATTAATCAACTAGCCGGTGGTGCGAACGAGTTGAATAGCAAGTCGGTGACATTGAACGATGGTACAAGTACATTGCTTGCCAAATCAGGTGCGCTGGTCAACGGTATCAACAAGCTAACCGATGGTGCGAATACGCTAGACAGTAAGTCAGCTGAGTTGAATGATGGCACGTCACAGCTACAAGCGAAGTCAGGTGAATTGGTCAGCGGTGTTGGCCAGTTAGTCGATGGTGCCAACACGCTAGACAGCAAGTCGGCTGAGTTGAACAATGGTACTGAGCAATTGCTAGCCGGTTCTGACCAGTTAGCAAGCGGCGCTGGCCAATTGGCAAATGGTGCCAATACGTTGACGAGTGGTTTGGATACGTTGGCTGGCAAGAATAATGAATTGAACAGCGGTGCTGGTCAACTAGCAAGCGGCGCCGGTCAAATTAGCGATGGTTCACAAAAGTTGGCTGATGGTTCAAAGCAAATTGGTCCTGCATTGACTCAAGTTCAGAATGGTAACCAAACCTTGGCTAACAAGATGGGCGACGCGTCAGATAAGGTCAAGAAGCTAAATGCGACGAAGTCAACGTATCACCAAGTTGCGACGCCAGCAAAGGCGAGCCACAAGGAAAAGGATCATGTTGCTAACAACGGTACGGGTATGGTGCCATACATGTTCTCAGTGGCAATGTTCGTTGGGATGATGGCATTGAATTTGATGCTTGATATGATTTCACCACGTACAAAGATTTCATCATTGTGGGCATGGGCTGGTTCTAAGATGGCGATGTTGTTTGGTATTGCCATTGTTGCAGCGACGGTTTTGTATGGCTTGAGTTTGGCTGTACTTGGTATGGATCCAATCAACCCAGGTGCAACGTACGGCTTCATGGTTTTGATTGCGGTGATGGACGCTGCGTTGGTTACGGCAATTTACATGTGGTTCGGTAAGGCTGGTGCGTTTGCGGCCATGGTCTTGTTGGTCGTCCAATTGAGTGGTTCAGCTGGAACTTACCCAATTCAATTGTCAAACAAGTTCTTTGAGTGGTTGCACCCATACTTGCCAATGACATACACGGTTGATGGTTTACGTGAAACGGTGATGATTGGTGGTTCGATCGCACCGCAAGTTGAGGTATTGGTTGGTATCTTTGTTGTATCAATTGCAGCAATGATGATTTACTATTTGAGTCACCGTCGCCACTATAATATGTTGGCTGACGCGACTGCTAAGTAAATACAGAGAGAAGAAATAAGAGATTAACAACACCGACGGTCATGTGACTGTCGGTGTTTTTGGTTGAAAGGGCGTAGCGTGAATTTAAGCTTCAACTAACCGGGCGCTAAGTTTTCGTTAACCAAGGCGACTTATGATGTAGACATCAACTCAACAACACAAGCACATAATGTCACGGAGGATGAAACAATGAACGATAGCGCAATTGATTATTCACAACTGGTCTATGATGTAAGAATTGGTGATTTTGTTTCGATAGAAAATAATGGTACGGATGCAGATATCCGGCAGTCAGCGTATGCAGATGAGCAAATAACGACGCACGCGCCAGCGCCAGTGTATCACCAAGTGACAATGTCGTAAGATGAAACCATTCAAAAAATCTTACGAAACAAATACAAAACGAATCCCGTAACGAAATTAAGCGTTACGGGATTTTTTGTGTCCGGATGCCAACGTGTCGTCGAAAAATGCTCAAAGTTGAACAAAACATGAATTTTGCACCGTAGAAATAAAAAAATCACCACATATTTTCGGACATGGATTTCATATCTCTTCGGTATCATAACGTAACGCTTAGAAAAATTTAGATTTACATGGGGAAATGAAAGAGGGGCAATTATTATGCTGAAAGTACAAGTGCCAGAGGAAAATTTACAAGCGGCATACTTGTTCAATACTGGTCAGTCATATCGTGCGGATAAGTTTTTTGGGATTACGCGGGATAAGGCTGAACTAACATTTCGCGTTTGGGCACCACACGCTAAGGCTGTGCATCTTGCATCAGCGCAGTGTGATTGGATGCCTAGCGAAGCGTTTGCGATGCATCCGTTAGAGGAGACGGGTGTATGGGAAATCACTACGACGGCGTTGAAGGAAGGCGATTTATACAAGTACGCCATCGAAACGCCGGCTGGGGACGTGGTCTTACGGACGGATCCGTTTGCCCACGAGTATGAGAAAAAGCCTGGTGTCGCAGCGGTGGTCAACACGTGCCCATACAAGTGGCATGACGGGTTGTATCGTGGTCGCCAAGGTCGCCGTCATAAGTTGAATCAGCCAATTAATATTTATGAAGTGCATATGACATCATGGCGTCGTCACACGGATGGATCGTATTTATCATATCGCGAACTGGCTGATGAGTTGATTCCGTACGTGAAGCAAATGGGCTACACCCACATCGAAATGTTGCCGATTACGGAACACTTGCTTGATATGTCGTGGGGTTACCAATCATACGGGTTCTTCGCGGCAACTTCGCGCATGGGTTATCTTCAAGATTTGCAATATTTTGTTGACGAAGCGCATAAGGCAAACCTTGGGGTAATTCTTGATTTCGTGCCAGGGCACTTTATCAAGAATTATGATGCGCTTTATCGCTTTGATGGCACGCCGACGTTTGAAGCAGGGGATGTCACGATTGCAGAAAACGTCCGCTGGGGGACATGGAACTTTGATTTGGGTAAGTCACAGGTGCAAAGTTTCTTGATTTCGGCGGCACTCTTCTGGTTGGAGGATGTCCACTTTGACGGTCTGCGGGTTGACGGGGTGTCAAACATCATTTACTTGAACCAAGATGCTGGTAAGGAAGATTGGGTCAACGAGCACGGTACGGCGATTGATTATGCGGGTGTCGCATTCTTACAAAAGCTAAATGCCATTATCCATGAACGCGTACCAACGGCCTTGATGTTTGCTGAAGAAGCAACAGCATATCCTGGTGTGACAAAGCCAGAGGGATTGGGCTTTGATTTCAAGTGGAATATGGGTTGGATGCATGACACGCTCGATTTCTTTGAATTGGATTATCTCTATCGCACGGGTGCATTTAATAATTTGACGTTTAGCTTTATGTACACGTTTGACGAGCAGTTCACGTTACCACTGTCACACGATGAAGTGGTGCACGGGAAAAAGAGTTTGATGCACAAGATGTTCGGTGATCGCTATAACCAATTCGCCAATTTGCGGACGATGATGGTTTGGATGATGGCCCATCCGGGTAAGAAATTACGCTTCATGGGGAGCGAATGGGGCCAATTTTTGGAGTGGCGCGATGAAGAAGGGTTGGAGTGGCGTGATTTGCAAGATGGTATGAACCGGAGTATGCAACACTTCACGGCTGAACTGAACAAACTTTATCGTGATGAACATGCCTTTTGGGAGCAAGATTTTGTACCAGCCGGTGTGAACTTCTCGCAAACTGACCAAGGTGCCCAGGGCACGATGGCATTGATGCGTCAGGGTAAGAAGCCAAGCGACACCATCATTATGGCGATGAATACGTTGCCAGTGCAAAAAGACGATTACCGTGTGATTGTGCCACGTGCCGGTCGCTATGATGTTCTGCTGAACACCGAAGATATTGCCTTTGGTGGGACTTGGCAACATATTCCAACAGACTACGAAGCTTTCTTGGTGGGCGATCACTATGAAATTTCAGTGATTTTGCCAGCGACGGGGGCATTGATTATTAAGCAAAAGAAGCAAGTACGGGGAAAAAATAATGGATGATAAAGTAACAGCTTTGATCCTTGCAGGAGGACAAGGGACACGTTTGGGTAAGTTGACGAAAAACTTGGCCAAGCCTGCGGTACCGTTCGGGGGACGTTACCGGATTATTGATTTTACGTTGAGTAACTTGGCCAACTCAAATATCACATCAGTTGGCGTGATTACGCAATATGAGCCATACGAATTGAACCAACATATTGGGAACGGCTCAGATTGGGGCTTGAACGTCATGGGTGGCGGTGTGTCAATTTTGCAGCCATACGCCGATGGCAAGGGTAACAAGTTCTTTGAAGGAACGGCCCACGCAATTTACCAAAACATGGCCTATATCGATCGCCAAGATCCAGAGTACGTGATGATTTTGTCTGGTGACCATATTTACAAGATGGACTACACGAAGATGCTGGAAGCGCACAAGGCAAATCACGCTGACTTAACAGTGTCGGTAATGCCAGTGCCAATGGAAGAGGCATCGCGTTTCGGTATTATGAACACGGATAATGATCATAAAATTTTGGAATTTGAAGAAAAGCCAGCGCAACCAAAGTCAAACTTGGCATCCATGGGAATTTACGTCTTCAACTGGCGCAAGTTGCGCGAATATTTGGTAGCCGGTTTTGAAGGTGGCAACGACATGGTTGACTTCGGCAAGAACGTCATTCCGGCGTACTTGGCGAACAACGAAAACGTGTATGCCTATGCCTTTAAGGATTACTGGCGCGACGTTGGGACGATTCAATCATTGTGGCAAGCCAACATGGAATTGCTTGATAAGCACAATGAATTGCAATTGGCTGACCGTCACTGGCGAATCTACTCACATACAACGAACCAAAACCCGATGTATGTGGCGCAAGAAGCGCAGATTCACGATAGTTTAATGGTTGATGCAGTCTATGTTGGTGGGCGTGTGTCGCACAGTTTGATTTCAACGGGGGTAACGGTGGAAGAGCATGCCATCGTTGACCACAGTGTCGTGATGCCAGGTGCAAAGGTTGGCGCGGGAGCAGCAGAATCATACGCGATTGTGGGTGAAGATGCTGAAATTGCGCCGGGCGCGGTCATTGTTGGTACGCCGGATGATATCGCCGTGGTTGGTTGCGGTGAGTATTACAACCAAACGACTGTAAACGAGGGAGTATTGACGAATGCGTAATGAATTGAGTGTCATTTTAGATTTGAACGAGTCGCAAAGCCACACGTTGGGTCAGTTAACGATTGACCGACCACTCGGTAGCATGCCGTTTGGGGCCAAGTTCCGATTGATTGATTTTCCATTGTCTGCTGCCAGTAACGCTGGGGTGACGAAGGCGATGATGGCAATGCCTGCGCGTTGCCAATCAATTTTAGACCACGTGCGCACTGGTCGGGAATGGCAAATGGATCGCTTGGGCGGTGGTTTGTTCATGACGTTCCAGGAGAATCGGGCATTGTTGAAGGACATGCACCGGTTTGTGACCCATGCCAAGACACCGTACACGGCAATTATGGGCACGTCGGAAGTTGCGAATTTGGATTTGTCACAAATGGTGGCGAGTCACCGCGAACAGGAACAACCGGTCACAGTGATTGCGACGTGGATGGCGACGGAAAAGTTGTTGCCAGGGATGTTGGTGTTGGAATTAACTGACAACGGCTTAGCACGTGATTTGGTGCCAGCGGAGCACATTCGCCACGCTAAGGGTGAACAAGTGTTGGTTTACTTGCAAGCAAGCGTGGTTAATGCGGATATCTTGACCATCGCCTGTGATCGTGAGCTGGAGCATGCCACGGGTAAGAATGTGCAAGCCATTATTCGTCGCATGATGAATGACTTTGGCGCGAACGTGGTTGTTCACGAAGGCATTCACTTACCAGTGCATGATGTCAAAAGCTATTTTGAAGCGAATCAAGCCTTATTGGACTACGAAAACTACTATAGCTTGTTGATGGAACGACCAGTTCACACTAAGGCGAAGAATGAAGCGCCGGCTCGCTTTGAACACACGGCGGCTACGCACCGTTCATTGTTTGGAACGGGTGGTTCGTTTGCTGGTACGGTACAAGACTCGGTCGTTTTCCGGACAGTAACCGTTGCTGAGGACGCCAAGGTACGCCACTCGGTTATTTTGCAAGGTGGTCAAATCGGCGCTGGTGCCGACTTGGATTACGTCATCATGGACAAGGATGCCATTATCGAACCAGGTGTTGTGCTCCATGGGACACCAGAGATGCCAATTGTGGTTGGTAAGGATGCTGTGGTGCGCGCCAAGCGTGAAGAGGTGCTGAACTAATGAAGACACTGTTTGCAGCAAGTGAAGTGGTGCCATTTTACAAGACGGGTGGCTTAGGCGATGTGGCCGGGGCGTTGCCCAATGCATTAAACAAGCAAGGAGACGATGTGCGTGTCGTTGCGCCTTTCTACCACGATATCTTTCCGGATGAGTACCGTGACCAATTGATGGATTTACGTTGGTTCACCGTGTGGATTAATCATCACGAAGAATACGCAGGTGTGAAGACAATGCGATTAAATGGTGTGATTTACTATTTCATCGATAATCGTTCATATTTCTCAGGTAAAAAGTTATATGACCACTGGAATGATGGGGAACGATTTGCGTTCTTCCAACTAGCGGTTATTGAGATGATGCAAGAGATTGACTTTATTCCGGATGTCTTGCATGTGAATGATTGGCATACGTCAATGATTCCGGCGTTGTTAAAGACACGTTATAACTGGCAACAGCCATTGGCCAACATTAAGACATTGTTGACGATTCACAACATGCAGTTCCAAGGCGCTTATGCAGCGGATACGTTGCAAACGTTCTTTGATTTGGATTGGAACATGTACAGCAGTGGTGAAGCCCGGTTTGGCGACGGTAGTAATTGGTTGAAGACGGGGATGGTTTTTGCGGACCGCATTAACACGGTTAGTCCAACGTATGCCGAAGAAATTAAGACCGCCGAATTTGGTGAGCGTCTTGATCCAATCTTGCGGTTATACGAGGACAAACTATCAGGAATTGTTAATGGGGTAGACACAGATCGTTATAATCCAGAAACCGATCCGGATGTGCCGGTGAAGTTCTCACGCGATGATTTGAGTGGCAAAGAAGCTGATAAGCAAGCGTTGCGCGAAGAATTTTCGCTACCAGATGCGGCGGGACCATTGATGGTCATGGTGTCGCGCTTAACGCCACAAAAGGGTGTGCATTTGCTGGCTGAAGCATTGCCATACTTTATGGCGACCCACGATGCACAAATTATTATTTTGGGAACAGGCATTCCAGAATTGGAAGGGCAACTGACCCATTTGGCAGCGCAGTACCCGAACCAATTGCGGGTCATCATTGATTTTGACGTACATTTGGCCCAACGGCTATATGCAGGCGCAGATATGTTCTTGATGCCAAGTACGTTCGAGCCATGTGGTATTTCGCAAATGATGGCGCAATTGTACGGCACCTTGCCATTAGTGCACCAAGTAGGTGGGTTATGCGATACTGTCGAGCCGTATAACGAAGTCACGGGAGAAGGAAATGGTTTCGGTTTCAAGCAATTTGATGCCGGCACCCTTGGTTGGATGATGGATTACGCGCAACAAACGTTCTTGCACAAGCCAGCAGTTTGGCGCCAATTGCAAGAACAAGCGATGGGTGTGGATGTGTCATGGACACGTTCAGCAGAGGCCTATCACGCACTCTACGAACAACTATAAAGATAATGAGGTGGCAGGATGCAACAAAACGATACGGTAACACAATTAAAGCAGGAATTTTTAGACTCGCTTGAAGCGCATTTTGCGGTTAGCTTGGCGGATGCGACTGATTTGCAGCGCTATCAAGCGTTGGCAGCCGTAGTAAAGCAAAAGATTGCAACAAAGTGGCGTCGGACTAAGGAAGATTACCGCGACACGGGCGCTAAGCAGGTTTATTATTTCTCAATTGAATTTTTGCCAGGTCGCTATTTGCGTGCGAACCTGCTTAACCTAGGGTTGCTAGCCGACACAGAGCAGATGATGGCGGCGTTGGATGTTGACTTCAATGCTGTGATGGAAGCGGAAGTTGATCAAGGACTCGGTAATGGTGGTTTGGGTCGATTAGCTTCTGACTTCATGGATGCGATGCCAAGTATTGCGCTGGCTGGTAATGGTAACGGTATTCGGTACCGCTATGGGTTGTTCCGCCAAGCCTTTATTAATGGCTATCAAGTCGAGTATCCCGATGATTGGCTTAAAAATGATGACGTTTGGGAAGTTCGCCAAGATGATGAGGCGCAAATCGTCCATTACGGCGGTAATGTTTACTTGCAAGATACGCCAGACGGTTTGCGACCAGTCTATGATGGCGGGTTAGACGTATTGGCTGTGCCATATGATACAGGGATGGTCGGTGCTGATAACGATGTCGTAAACACGCTCCGGCTGTGGTCAGCTGAAGTGCCGGAAGGGGTTAAAGCCTCCGTCTCTGAACGTAGTGTTATTGAAAGTATTTCGGGTGAATTGTATCCGGATGATTCCAATGAAGAAGGTCGTCGCTTGCGTTTGCGTCAGGAGTACTTCTTTAGTTCAGCTGGCGTGCAAAATATCATTAAGCACCACTTAGCGGATGGCTATTCATTGCATGCGTTGCCATTCCAAGTGGCCATTCATATCAATGACACCCATCCAACGGTGGTCATTCCAGAAATGATGCGCATTTTGTTGGATGAATACGGCCTTGGCTGGGAAGAAGCCTGGGGTATCACAACCCGCACGGTTAGTTATACGAACCACACGTTGCTAGCAGAAGCTTTGGAACGTTGGTCACAAGATTTATTCGCGCAAGAATTGCCGCGCTTGTTCCAGTTGATTCAAGAAATTGATCGTCGCCACCGAGTGAGTGTGGCGAGTGAACATGGCGAAGATTTTGCCTGGCGCACATCACCGTTGCAAGACGGTCAAGTACACATGGCACGTTTAGCGGCCATTGGCTCACACGCCATCAATGGGGTGGCGCCGTTGCATAGTCAACTGTTGCAAGACAAGGTGTTACATGATTTCTACATTTTGTGGCCGGCTAAGTTCTCAAATAAAACGAACGGGATTACGCACCGTCGTTAAATGCATGCGGCCAATGAGTCGTTGTCGGCACTGATTGATACGAAGATTGGACGCGATTGGCGCAAGCTACCTAAGGACATTACGAAGCTACGTGATTTCAATATGGACGAAGCGTTCTTGCGTGAATTGGCGGTTGTGAAGCGGCAAAATAAGCAACGCTTAGCTGATTGGGTATCACATAACATGGGTATCGACATTAACGTCGATGCAATCTTTGATGTGCAAATCAAACGCCTGCACGCCTACAAGCGTCAGTTGCTACATTTGCTCGGCATTTTGACGGATTACTTGGCGTTGAAGCATGATGCCAATGCCTACGTGGCGCCACGTGTGCATATTTTTGCCGCGAAGGCCGCGCCATCATACCATTACGCCAAGCAAATCATTAAGGTGATTAATGAAGTCGCGAATATGGTGAATAATGACCCAGCCGTGAATGAAAAGATGCAAGTCATCTTCATTCCAAATTACGGCGTGTCATTAGCAGAATTGATTATTCCAGCAGCTGATGTGTCAGAACAAATTTCAACGGCCGGTAAGGAAGCCTCTGGTACGTCAAACATGAAGTTAATGGCTAACGGCGCTTTGCAATTAGCAACAATGGATGGCGCGAACATTGATATTATTCATGCTGCTGGCGCTGAAAATGCGTATGCCTTCGGAATGGATACGGATACGGTGTACAAGCACTATGAGCAACATGATTATTCAGCTTGGGATATTTACCAAAATAATCCAAAGTTGCATCGGGTGCTGGATGCCTTGATTGATGGTACGGTGCCAAATGTGCAAGAAGAGGGGCAAGCCGTCTTTGATTCTTTGATTCGTGATAACGATGAATACTTTGTCCTAGGTGATTATGAATCATACGTGGATACACAAGCTCGTCTTGGTCAAGATTATCAAAACCAACAAGCTTGGACACGTAAGTCATTGGCGAATATTGCGGCAAGCGGGGAATTCTCAGCGGACTATACCGTTGCGGCGTATGCCGATGAAATTTGGCATGTGCCTCACAACCTATTAGCGCAACAAGAAAGCAAGTAAGGGGTGGCTTAAATGGAATTTAATTCATTTTTCATTTCCCACCGTGATCCATATGGTGCTGTTGTTGGTGAGACAGTTACCCTGCAAACGTCGGGTAAAGCTGATGAAGTGCGGTTGCGGGTCTATGACGATGAGACCGGAAAGGTGACGTGGCACGATTTGGAACAAACGACTGATGATAATTGGTCGATTTCAATTTCAGCTGCGCATGCGGGACTGTTGTATTACCGTTTTGAAGTTATTTCAGGGTATGACCAATACTGGTTAGCTGCTCAAGGTAATAATTTGGGTGGTGAAGCCCAACGTTATGAGATGACGTATTCATCAATTCCGGATTTTCAAATTACCGTCTTAGCTGAGATGGAAGAACTACCGGAATGGTATGCCACCGCGAAGTTCTATCACATTTTCGTCGATCGATTTAATAATGGTAATGCGGACCATCATATTAATAGTCCAAAGCCAAACACCTTTGTCTACGCTGATTTGCATGATCGCCCGTTTTATGTGCGTGATAAGGCCGGTGAAATTGCCCGCTGGGAATTTTTTGGTGGCAATTTCCGTGGAATTGCGGATAAGTTGGATTACATCCAGGAACTGGGTTGTACAGCGATTTATCTGAGCCCGATTTTTGCAGCTAATTCAAATCATCGGTATGACACCTCGGATTACATGGCCTTAGATCCGATTTTGGGAACGGAAGACGACTTTAAGTATTTACTCGATGAAATTCATAAACGCGATATGCACGTTATCTTAGACGGCGTCTTTAATCACGTTGGTCAATTTTCACGTTACTTCAACAAAGATGGCTACTTTGTTGAACCGGGGGCCTATCAAGGGCCAACGTCGAAGTATTTCCACTGGTTTGATTTTGAAAAATTCCCCGATGAATATAATTCGTGGTGGGGTGTGAAGGATTTGCCAGTTGTGAATAAAGGCGAGACAAGTTTCCGGAATTTCATTTATGCCGATGACGATTCAGTTATTAACCACTGGAATAAATTTGGCGTTGATGGCTGGCGCTTGGACGTCGCGGATGAATTGCCGGATGATTTTATCGCGGGGATTCGTGACCAACTGTCAACAAATCAAATTCTAATCGGTGAAGTCTGGGAAGATGCATCTAACAAAGTCGCCTACAATCAGCGCCGTAAGTATTTGCTCGGTGGTGGTCTGCAAGCAACGATGCATTACCCATTACGAAATTTAATTTTGGATTTTATGCTGGGCGAAATTGATGCCAAGGTTTTCACAACGATGATTATGACGTTAGAGGCAAATTATCCCAAGTCCGCCTTTTTCGGCGCATTTACGAACATGGGGACACACGATACCCGTCGTTTGTTTACTGAAATGAACGAAGATGAGGAATTGACGAAGCGGGCTATTGAGTTATGGTTGACGATGCCTGGTGTACCGTGCGTTTATTATGGTGATGAAATGGGGATGGCCGGCGGTAAGGACCCGGATAACCGGGCGTACTTCCCATGGGACCAACCACGTGGGGAAATTTTCAATCATTTCCAACGGTTGCTTCAGTCACGGCAACCGTGGTGGCAACAATCGGATTGGTTTGAATGCCACGCCATTGATCCAGATACATTGATTTATGCCTATCACAAGGATAGCGAACACGAAATGCTCCAATTTAACCGTAAAACGGGGCTATCAATTATTAAGCATTAGAAAAAATGAAACAGCTAGGCCGCACGATGAAGACACGTGTGGCCTAGCTGTTTTCTTATAAAAAGTGCACGAAAAGTGACCGATAGCTGAAAGTGCGATAAAATAGACGAGGTAAATAAGAAATGTAACAGGGTAGGGTCATTGCGACTCTGCCCCTTTCGTGCGTTAATGCGCGGAATTGAAATAGGAGAATAGCCCCTCATGAAGATGATTGTTGGATTAGGAAACATTGGTAAAGAATACGACCGGACGCGTCACAATATCGGGTTTATGACGGTAGATGCTTTGGCGGATAAGCACAATGCAACCTTCAAGCAAGATGGTGCCCACAATGCGTTCGTTGCGGATGTTCGGATTGCTGGCGAAAAAGTGTTGTTGGTTAAGCCAACAACCTACATGAATGATTCAGGTCGCGCTGTCCGTCCATTAATGGACTACTATGACTTGGATATCCCAGATTTGTTGGTCGTGCAAGATGATATGGATATGGAACTTGGTCGTTTGCGCTTGCGCCAGAAGGGATCAGCGGGTGGCCACAACGGGATTAAGAGCATTGCCCAACACCTTGATACCCAAACGTTTAACCGCTTGAAGTTTGGGGTGGGTCACCCAGCCCATACGCAAAAGGCGGTGGTTGATTTTGTGTTAGGAAAGTTTGGCAAGGATGAAGAACCAGAGATGCTTGGCGGTATCGATAAAGCGTTGGATATTTTTGAAGCCTTTGCATCAGGTAGCGATATGCCAACCTTAATGAACAAGTTTAACTAAAGGAGCAACGATGGAATTAGCAGGGTTACTCCAGCAAGATAATTATTTTCAAACATTAGCGGCTGGACTGAAAAAAGGTGGTCGTCATTTGATGACCGGTATTTCGGGAACTGCGCGTACCGTTTATTTGGCAGCACTGCATGAAAACATCCAGCGCCCCATGGTGATTGTCGGTGACAGTCAGTTCCACGCGGATCAGTTGGCCGAAGATTTAGCAGCGATGGTTGGCGACGAACACGTGGCGGTTTTCCCAACGGAAGAGACGTTATCTGCGGAAATTGCTGTGACGTCTTTGGATACCCGTTTAGCACGTGTGCAAGCGTTGCACTTGTTGCTGACGGATCCACAGGCGGTTGTGGTTACTGGTGTTGCCGGGGTGCAACGCTACTTGCCACCAGTGGCAACCTTCGCCGCTGCATCACTTGAAATTGACTTTGATCATGAATATGAATTAGCTGAGTTGCAAGCAACGTTATACCAAATGGGTTATCAACGGAATGGCAGTGTTGAACAGCCAGGTGAATTCGCGGTCCGTGGGTCAATTGTTGATATTTACCCATTGGATGCGGATTATCCGGTGCGTTTGGATTTCTTTGATACGGCGTTGGATTCATTACGCAGTTTTGATGCAGAGACGCAACGCAGTTTGGAAAATCTTGAACACGTGACGATTTTGCCCGCAACGGATTTGGTCATTGATGCCGCTGATTTGCAAGCTGCTACGACGCGCTTAGAAGTGGCGATGACGGAAACACGCGATAAGTTAGACGGCGCTGCTAAGCGTCATTTAACAGAAGCGCTCGATCCGTTGCTAACGGTGATGGCGCAAGGGGATTTATTGCCCGAGGTACGCCAATATTTGCACTTGCTTTACCCTGATGCGGTGAGTCTGTTAGATTACTTGCCGGCAGACGGTATTGCAGTATTTGATGACTATCCCCGTGCGCTTGAAAACGCGGGGCAGATGGCATTGGATAACAATAATTGGTGGACCGATCGCTTGGCTGATAATTTGGTTTTGCCAACGGCCGATTTTGGCTGGGAATTGAGCGATTTGGCCCGAGACGTCCGCCAAACCAGTTTGGTATTTTCACCTTTGCAACGTGGTATCGGTCAATTACGCCAAACGAGTTTGACGAATTTGACCGTGCGCCCAGCGCAACAATTTTTCGGCCAAATGCCATTGCTAAAGAATGAAATTGCGCGTTGGCAGAAGCAAAACCAAACAATTTTGTTCTTAACCAATACGCCTGACCGACGGGAAAAGCTGGTTCAAACCCTGAATGATTTTGGGGTGAAGGTGAATGATGTTGCACCGGATGCCTTGGCGCCTGGCCGGACACAAGTCACGACCTTGCCACTGAGTGCGGGCTTTGAATTGCCGGCTCAAAATTTGGTCGTATTGACTGAACGTGAGCTTTTTCAGCAAGTTCGTAAGCGTGCGCCTAAGCGCCAGACTTTGTCGAACGCGGAACGCATTAAGAGTTATAACGAACTGAAACCCGGCGATTATGTGGTTCACATTAATCACGGTGTCGGTGTCTATGAAGGGATGCAGACGATTGAAAATCGTGGGGTGAAGCAAGATTACATCACGATTGCATACCAACAAGATGCGAAAATTTTCATACCGGTCACGCAGCTAGACCTGGTGCAAAAGTATGTCGGTGCGGCTGAAAAGGCCCCCAAGATTAATAAACTTGGGGGAACCGAATGGCAAAAGGCGAAAGCTAAGGTTGCTAAGAAGGTTGAAGATATTGCGGACGAGCTGCTTCAGCTATATGCCGAGCGTGAATTGAAGCAAGGCTTCGCTTTTCCTCAAGATGATGACGTGATTCGGGACTTTGAAGATGCCTTCCCATATCCCGAAACACCTGATCAAATTCGCTCAACTCAAGAAATCAAAGCGGATATGGAAAAGACTCGCCCAATGGATCGCTTGTTGGTTGGAGACGTTGGTTTTGGAAAGACGGAAGTTGCGTTGCGCGCAGCCTTTAAGGCAGCCCACGCTGGTAAACAGGTTGCCATGTTGGTGCCAACGACGATTTTGGCGCAACAACACTATGAATCAATGTTGAATCGCTTTGACGGGTTCGGTGTGAACGTGGCGATTATGTCACGTTTCCAAACCAAGAAACAAATGGATGAAACCAAGGCGGGCTTGAAAGACCACACAATTGATATCGTCGTTGGTACTCACCGGATTTTGTCGAAGGATATGGCGTTTGCTGACTTGGGCTTGCTAATCATTGATGAGGAACAACGATTTGGTGTGAAGCACAAAGAACGACTGAAGGCGTTGCAGACCAACGTCGACGTGTTGACGTTAACGGCCACACCAATCCCACGTACTTTGAATATGGCAATGGTCGGTGTGCGTGACTTGTCTGTCATTGAGACGCCACCAGCCAATCGTTATCCAATTCAAACGTATGTGATGGAGCAAAATGGTCGTGTAACGGCGAGTGCGATTGAACGTGAGATGTCGCGTGGTGGGCAAACGTACTATTTGCATAATCGTGTTGAAGACATTGCGCAGGTGGCCGGGATTATTGAATCGCTGGTGCCTGAAGCGCGCGTAGGTTATATCCATGGTCAAATGACGGAAGCGCAAATGGAAGGTATTCTGGTTGATTTTATTAATCGTGAGTACGACGTGCTGGTGACCACGACCATCATCGAAACTGGGGTCGATATTCCAAACGCTAATACGTTGTTTGTTGAAAACGCTGATCACATGGGCTTGGCGCAACTATACCAGCTCCGTGGTCGTGTCGGACGTTCGAACAACATTGCGTATGCCTACTTTACGTACCCTGGTACACGTTCGCTGAACGAAGAGTCGGAGAAGCGCTTGACTGCCATTCGTGATTTCACAGAGTTGGGCTCAGGCTTTAAGATTGCGATGCGTGATTTATCAATTCGTGGGGCTGGTGATTTGCTTGGACAGTCACAACACGGCTTTATTAATGCAGTTGGGTATGATTTGTATACGCAAATGTTGAACGAAGCAGTTGCTGAGAAGCAGGGTAAGCGCAAGAAGAGTTTTGATGCTGAGTTGGATGTGCAGGTTGAAGCCTACTTGCCAACTGATTATGTCGCTGATGGACCACAAAAGATTGATCTCTATCAGCGTATTCGCAAGGCCAAGACAACCGCTGAATTCGAAGAAATTGAAGATGATTTGCTAGATCGCTTCGGTGAATTGCCGGAAGCGGCCCAACGCTTGTTGTTAGTCGGTCGTGTTAAGGCAGCTGCTGATCGCGCCGGTTTGGCAACGTTGCGTCGAGACTTCAAACGACAAAACGTGTTGTTAGTGAACTTCGATCCACGCGCGTCAGTGACGGGAGATACTTTCCAAAAGGCACTGACATTAGCGAAAGTACGTGGGCAAGTCAAGCAGGATACGCCAGTTCAAGCTGAGATTCCGATTCAGCCAAACCAAACGGCTGAAGATTGGCTATTTGGTTTGTTGACGTTATTCAATTTGTTAGCGCCGGAAGAGACGGTGACAAATGAGCAAAAGTAGTCAAAATTTAATGGCGGGTGCTGGTGTCTTGGCAGCTGCTGGATTAGTTGCTAAGGTGTTGAGCGCGATTTACCGGGTACCCTTTCAAAATTTGGTTGGTAATACTGGCTTTTATGTGTATCAACAAGTGTATCCAATTTATGGTATTGGCATGGTGTTAGCACTGAGTGGCTGGCCGTTGTTTATATCAAAAATTATTACGGAACAGCCAGACGATGCGCATCAACAATTAGTGGCACGGCGTTTGTTTTGGTCGTTAGTCGGGATTAGTGCGGTGCTTTTTACAATCGTCTTTGGTGGTGCACCAGCGTTGGCTTTGGCGATGGGGGGCAATATTCGCCTAACGCCAGTAATTCGCGCGGTTGCGTGGATGTTTTGGTTTATGCCGTTTTTGGCAGTTGGCCGTGGTTTTGCGCAAGGACAGCGCAATATGATGCCAACAGCCACATCACAGGTGGTTGAGCAGATTGTCCGTGTGGCAATTATCATCGGGGTTGCCTGGTGGGGTGTTCACACGGGTTGGTCAGATTACCGAATTGGTGAGTGGGCCACGTTTGGCGCCGCTGTTGCGGGATTGGCGGCAACTTTGTTTTTGGTACGGACGCTACGGGATGTGTGGCAACAGCCGATTACGGCGACTGTTAAGCAAGATAAAACGATTACCTGGCGCCACCTATTCAAACGGTTATGGTTCGAAGGCGGATTGTTAGCATTGTTAGCGGCGCTGTTGGTGTTACTGCAATTGGTTGATTCGTTTTCGACCAAGGCCTTGCTGGAAACGTTTGGATTATCGGCAGCCAAAGCCGAGTATACAAAAGGGGTCTACGATCGTGGGCAACCGTTAGTGCAATTGGGCATGGTCCTAGCGACCGGGTTGAGTACGTCGCTGTTGCCGGCACTCCGACAACATTTTGTGCGTCAAGATAACGCAGCGTTACGTCGTGATTTTCAGTTAACGATGCGTTTGGCGATTATATTGTCCGGGGTCTCAGCGATTGGCTTAGTTGCAGTAATGCCCGCTGTTAATCAGTTGTTGTTTGGTTCCCGCGAAGGTAGTGTTGCGTTGTCATGGTTTGTTTTGGCGATTGTGCCGGCAACGTTGATGACCATTGCAACCAGTGCCTTGCAAAGTTTTGATCGCACCCGAGGTCTTATTTGGCTTGTTTGGGTGACGATGACGGTTAAGGCTGGCCTGAATGTATGGTTAATTCCGCACTGGGGCATAACTGGGGCATCAATCGCCACAACAGTCGCGCTTTTGCCGATTTTGGGGTATGCTTTACTACGATTACCACGGGCTTTGTGGCAAGGATGGTTACCGCAAAATTGGTGGCTGAAATTGTTGGGGACGTTAGTGGTTACTGGCGTCTTCGCCAAAATGGCAACCCTGATCAGTGACAGCCTGTTCGGTGTATCACGTGGGGCAAGTGTTGTAACGGCTGTGGTGGCCGTTATTGTTGGGGCCGTTGCCTTCGTGGCGATGGTGACAATGACAGATTTGTTAACCGCGGAAGAGTGGGAGGCGTTGCCAAAGGGTGACCGCCTGTATGCAATATTGAAACGAGGAAAAGAATAATGCGTTTAGATAAGTATTTGAAGGTATCACGTCTAATTAAGCGACGTACTGTTGCGAAGGAAATCTCAGATCAAGGTCGTATTGATATCAACGGCAAGACGGCCAAGTCATCAAGCGATGTTAAGGCTGGGGATGAATTGACGATTCGTTTTGGTAACAAGACATCAATCATGAAGGTTGAGAGTACCAAGGAGACGGTTCGTAAGGAAGAAGCGGAACACATGTACAGCATTGTGTCAGAGTCATACGAACAAAACTTCAACGAAGAAGCATAATTAACAATTGTGAGAAAAAAGCACCGCATTTGCGGTGCTTTTTGTGTTTAAACTATGTGTGGATTAAGGTGGGATAACTCTGTGGATAACTATCCGTTAGGTTTTGATACGAAAATGTTAAGGAAAGGTAATTACGCTTAAGAAAAGCCTACTTGTACTGTACAGTGTAAAACGTAAAGGTATCGAGAAAAAGAATTGTCTATCAATAACGTTGCCAATCAGACAGTAGGGGGTCAGCGGCATGATGTCTATGAACACAAAAACAAACATCCGGCCGCTGAACGCCGGTGGGGCACGAACACTTGAATTCAATAATCGACAAGAAGCTTACCAACGTAAGGTGCACTTACGGCGTCGTTTCGTCTTGGCAGCGTTTATGATTGCCACGGTGATTTATGCCATGGTTTGCTTTCACCAGCAATATAATAAATATACAACCGCTTCGGCGAGTTTAGAAAAAACACAAACGCAGTTAGCGAGTGCGAAAACCACGCATCAAAATTTGAAGCAAGAAGTCAAAGATTTGGGTGATGAATCGTATCTAGAAAAGCTAGTGCGTGAAAAGTACATGTATACCAAAGATGGCGAGATTGTTTTCAATTTGCCAGGTGAGTAATGAAGTGAATGAAAGAAAGGTAATCAGGACACTGATTGCCTTTTTTTCGTACAAAGCAAGCTATAATAATAACCAAGAGTGATTGAGGAAGAAGGTTAACGATGCAACCAAAAGTATTACGCGCGAACTTAACCCGACAGATACGGGAACAAGGGTTATTTGACCAACATGATCACGTGCTGGTGGCTGTTTCGGGTGGGCAAGATTCCTTGCACTTGTTGCGCTGGTTAACGGAAGGGACGCTGCCGGCTGATGTGCAACCAACGGTGAGCGCCGGCTATGTGAATCATCAGTTACGGGATGATGCCGCTGCAGAGGAAGCGCTGGTTCGCCGAACATTTGCGGCCACGCCGAATTTAGCCCATGGTTTGATAGAAACGCTTACTTGGGAGACTATTCCAACTGTAGCGGTTGAAGAACAAGCCCGGGAGAAGCGATACGAAGCACTCATTAAAATGGCTCGTGAAGTTGACGCCAATATTATCGTGACTGCCCATCACCAAGGGGATCAAGTTGAAACTATTTTGTATAAGTTGACCCGTGGCAGTCGTTTGACGCAATTGGTGGGGATGGCGCCAAGGCAGCAATTACGTGGCGATATTGATTTAGCCCGGCCATTGTTGAATTTAACGAAAGCTGACCTAGCAGATTTGGTCATTCAGCCACTGACTGAGTGGGTAGAAGACTATACCAATGCGGACGAAACGTTTGCTCGTAATCGCATGCGCCAAACAGTGCTACCAGCTTTGACTAGCATCAATGATCAGGCAGCTGAACACGTGGTGACGTTTGCGACCCAGTTGGCGGCGCTGCAAAAGTTTGCGAACGGTGCGATTAACGTTCACGTTAAGGCTTTAGAGGCCGGACGCCTGGATTGGACAGTAGATGAGAGTGTCTTGACGATTATCATACAAACGTGGCTGACTAAAAAACACGTCTTAAACGTCAAAGATAGTCAAATCGCTCAGGCAATTCAACTGATGCGCAATCCAAGCGTGTCGACGGGGCTAATTGATTTAGGTGGACAATTACAGCTAGAACGCTTTGATAACTATTTATTGTTATCACAAAAACATTAAAGCGTTCACATTTCTTTTATTTGTAGCACTAAACATTTACCGTCAAACATGGTATTCTTAATGCTATGTAACGGTAGGGGAATTAAGATTTAGGAGATTTGAACAGACATGAACCAATGGGACATGAATAACGATATCGAACGCGTACTTTATAGTGAGCAAGATATCGCCGAAGCAGCAGAACGTGTTGGTAAGCAATTGGCTGCCGATTATGAAGGACGTACACCAATCATTTTGTCAGTTTTGAAGGGTGCCGTACTTTGGACGGTCGATGTAATGCGCCACATGCAATATGCTGAAGTCGAATTTATTGACGTTTCTAGCTACAACGGTGGGATTGCTTCTTCAGGTGAAGTTGACCTTGTAACGGATTTGCAAACGGATATCGCAGGACGCGACGTCATCATCATGGAGGACATCGTTGATACGGGTCGTTCACTGAAGTTTATGATCGACTTGTTGATGGAACGTGGTGCAAAGTCTGTTAAGACGGCCAGCTTGCTAGACAAGAAGGAAGGCCGCGTTGTAGAAGCAACTGTTGATTACATCGGCTTTGATGTGCCAAAGGCATTTGTGGTGGGTTATGGCTTGGATTACAAGCAACTTTACCGCAATTTGCCATATGTTGGTGTCTTGAAGCGCGAAGTTTATGACCCAGCCCATGCTGATGTCGTAGACACGGTGGATATCACACCTGAGCACTAATTTCCAACTCGGATAACATATATTAAACAACGCAGATAGCGGTTGCTGTCGGTAGGAGGAATGGATGAAGAATCAACGAAACGGCAATTTCGTCCGGAATAGTTTGTTCTACGTAATCGTAGTCCTCGGAATTATGGGGTTGATTTACTGGGTAGCCGGTCCATCGCAAACTTCTAATACGAAGACTATTTCTACGTCGAAATTTATGACGGAATTGCGTGATAAGAAAATCAAGAATGTCACGATTCAACCAGGTGCCGGCGTTTACGACGTGAAGGGTGAGTACCGCAAAGCACAAACTGATAAGGACGCAAAGTCTGATTCACTTGTGTCATTAGTTGGTGGTTCATCAGCTAAGGTAACTGGTTTTGAGACACAATTGATTAGTAATGACCCAATTGTTGAGGAAATGCAGAAGGCTGCTGACAAGACGAAGACAGAAGTAACGACGAAGCCACAACCTTCAAACTTCTGGGGAAGCATGGCAACGATGTTGTTGCCAATCTTGTTGATGGTTGGTTTGTTCTACTTGATGATGGGTGGCATGAGCCAAGGTGGCCAAGGCGGTCGTGGTAACATGATGGGCTTCGGTAAGTCTAAGGCAAAGCCAGCTGATCCTTCAGAAAACAAAGTTCGCTTTGCGGATGTTGCTGGAGCTGAAGAAGAAAAGCAAGAATTGGTCGAAGTTGTTGAGTTCTTGAAGGATCCGAAGAAGTTCTTAAAGCTCGGCGCTCGTATTCCATCGGGTGTTTTGCTTGAGGGCCCTCCAGGAACTGGTAAGACTTTGTTGGCCCGTGCGGTTGCCGGTGAAGCTGGCGTACCGTTCTTCTCGATTTCAGGTTCTGACTTCGTGGAGATGTTCGTCGGTGTCGGTGCTAGTCGTGTCCGTGATTTGTTTGACAATGCGAAGAAGGCTGCCCCATCAATCATCTTTATTGATGAAATTGATGCGGTTGGTCGTCAACGTGGTGCCGGCATGGGCGGTGGTCACGATGAACGTGAGCAAACATTGAACCAAATGTTGGTTGAGATGGACGGATTCTCAGGTAGTGAGGGTGTCATTGTGATGGCCGCTACCAACCGTTCAGATGTCTTGGACCCAGCCTTGTTGCGTCCAGGTCGTTTCGATCGTAAGATTTTGGTTGGTCGTCCTGACGTTAAGGGTCGTGAGGCTATCTTGAACGTCCACGCTAAGAATAAGCCATTGGCTGATGATGTGGACTTGAAGGAAATTGCTAAGCAAACGCCTGGTTTCGTTGGAGCTGATTTGGAAAACTTGTTGAACGAAGCAGCGTTGTTGGCTGCTCGTCAAAACCACGATACGATTTACGCCAAGGATGTGGATGAAGCTGAAGACCGTGTTATTGCAGGACCAGCTAAGAAGGACCGTGTGGTTTCTGCTAAGGAACGCCAAACGGTTGCTTACCACGAAGCGGGTCACGCGATTGTTGGTTTGGTACTGAACGAAGCACGTGTTGTCCACAAGGTAACGATTGTGCCACGTGGACGTGCCGGCGGATACGCCATCATGTTGCCTCGTGAAGATCAGATGTTGATGAATAAGACGGATGCCATGGACCAAATTGCTGGTTTGATGGGTGGACGTGCGGCCGAAGAGATTATCTTTGACCAACAGTCATCAGGTGCTTCAAACGACTTTGAGCAAGCAACAAACATTGCACGTTCAATGGTGACGGAGTACGGTATGTCTGACAAGCTAGGTATGGTCCAACTTGAGAATGGTGGTCAACCATTCTTGGGTCGTTCATACGGTGAGTCAGCGGCTTATTCAGATGAAACAGCACGCTTGATTGACGAAGAAGTTCGTCGTATCACGACTGAGGGTTACAACAAGGCCCACGAAATCATCGAAGAGTACAAGGACAAGCATGATGCAATCGCAAAGGCTTTGTTGGAGTACGAGACGTTGGACGAGAAGCAAATTTTGAGTTTGTTTGAGACTGGTAAGATGCCAGAATCAACGAAGGTTCAAAATGATACGGTTACGCCAATGTCATACGAGGAAGCCAAGCAAGCGGCTAATAACAAGTTGGTTGATGACGAAGATGCGTCAGAGGCAGCAGTTAAGCCAGAAGTTTTGGAACCACGTCATACTGATGAAGATTAATGATTGAAAGAAAGCCCGTTCAGGTTCTACCTGAGCGGGTTTTTCTGTTAAACTGATACTAAAATAAACAAATAATAAGAGGCACATATAATATGACAGATACACTTGTGCGCGCAGTGACAACTGACGGAAACTTCCGTGCGATTGCCATTGACGCGACTGAAATGATGGCAGAAGTCTCAAAGTTCCACGAGGCCTCACAACTTGGTACGACCGTTTTGGGTCGTGCGTTGCTTGGCTCTTTGATGGTTTCAAATGCCATTTTGAAGGGTGATGAGCGTTTAGCGGTGGTCATTAATGGTGATGGCCCTGCTGGCAAAATTGTCGTGGAAGCATCAGCTCAAGGTGAGGTACGCGGTTACGTAACGAACCCAACTGTTGAGTTGCCATTAACGGCTAAGGGCATGCAGGATGTGGCTGGTGCCGTGGGCGCTAACGGATTCTTGCAAGTTACTAAGGAAATTGGTGAAGGCGATCCATTTACGGGTCAAGTTGAATTGATGACGGGGGAGATTGGGGATGACTTGACGTACTACATGGCCAAGTCAGAACAAATTCCTTCAGCCGTAGCGGTGTCAGTTTTGGTTGACCCAGATGGTACCGTGGCTGCCGCGGGTGGTTTTATGATTTCAGCATTGCCTGATGCGTCAGATGAAGATATTACGGCACTGGAAGACAAGCTTGCTAACTTGCCATCAATTTCATCACAATTGGTTGAGGGACACACACCAATGGATTTGTTGTTCAACCTATTTGGTAAGGACGATGTGAAGATGTTGGCAACGACAGAAGTGGCCTTGTATCCTGAAATCTCTAAGCGCGATTATGAGCGTATGTTGGCAACCTTACCAATGAATGATTTGCAAGAAATGCTTGCGGAAGATCACGGTGTTGAGATTGTCGATCGATTTACTGGTAAGAAGATTCAGTTTGATGAAGCAGAATTATCAGGGATTATTGCAGCGAAGGATGCTGAGGGACTATAAAGTTGGGTTAAGCACTTGCAAAAAGTGCTTAAGATTGGCAAACTTATAGTTATCTGTGACAACACTGTCATAACAAATTAGTGAAAGAAAAAGAGGCAACATTATGGCTGACCAACAAGTGTCATTGAATGACCAAATGATCGCACGTCGTGACAAGATGGCTGAGTTGCGCGATGCGGGCATTGATCCATTCGGACACCGCTTTGAGCGTACACACACTGCAGCACAATTGCACGAGTTGTACGATGATACAACAGCAGAAGATTTGGAAGCACAAGCAATTGAAGTAACGATCGCAGGTCGTATGATGACCAAGCGTCGTTCAGGTAAGATTAGCTTTGCGGACATCAAGGATCGTTCAGGTCGTATCCAAGTCTTTGTGCAAAAGCCAGTTGTTGGTGAAGAAGCGTACGAATTGCTTAAGAAGTCAGACTTAGGTGACATTCTTGGTTTCACTGGAACGGTTATGAAGACCCGCGCTGGTGAATTGTCAATTAACGTAACGGCTTTGACGCACTTGACGAAGGCATTGCGTCCTTTGCCAGACAAGTTCCACGGTTTGACTGACGTGGAAACTAAGTACCGTCAACGTTATTTGGATTTGATTTCAAACGAAGATTCATTTGAACGTTTTGTAAAGCGTTCAAAGATTATCACGGCTATTCGTCACTATTTGGATGGCGAAGGCTTTATTGAAGTTGAAACACCAATGCTACAAAACGAAGCAGGTGGTGCTTCTGCGCGTCCATTTATCACGCACCACAATGCGTTGGATATTGATTTGTACATGCGTATCGCGCTCGAGTTGCATTTGAAGCGTTTGATTGTTGGTGGCATGGAACGTGTTTATGAAATTGGGCGTGTCTTCCGTAATGAAGGAATGGACCCTAAGCACAACCCAGAGTTTACGGTAATTGAGACGTATGCAGCTTACTGGAACTTTGAAGATGTCATGGTTGAAACTGAAAACATCATTAAGGCGGCCGCGGCTGCAGTTACTGATGATTTGAAGGTAACCTACCAAGGCCACGATATTGATTTGGCACAACCATTTGCTCGTAAGCACATGGTTGATTTGATCAAGGAGACGACGGGTGTTGATTTCTGGCAACCAATGACGATCGAAGAAGCTCGTGCGATTGCTGACGAAAAGGGTGTTAAGTATGAACAATACTGGGGTGTTGGCCACATCATCAACGAATTCTTTGAGGAGTTTGTTGAGGATACATTGATCCAACCAACATTTGTGTACGGTCACCCAGTTGAAGTGTCACCTTTGGCTAAGAAGAACGAAACAGACGATCGCTTTACGGATCGCTTTGAGTTGTTCATTGTTGGTGCAGAGTATGGTAACGCCTTTACAGAATTAAATGATCCAATTGATCAACGTGAGCGTTTTGAGGCCCAAGTGGCTGAGCGTGATGCTGGTAACGATGAGGCGGAAGGTATTGACGAAGACTTTATTGAGGCTTTGGAATACGGTATGCCACCTACAGGCGGATTGGGAATTGGAATCGATCGTTTGGTCATGTTGTTGACTGACACGGACACGATTCGTGACGTATTGTTGTTCCCAACGATGCGTTAATAACGACTGAAAACGCGGATGAGTAGTCATCCGCGTTTTTTGTTTACAAAAAGTATTGCAAAGTTTGGACGATAGTCGTATTATATTCAAGTTGAGTTTTTCAGTGAGCGATTTTCGCTCGAAAAATGAAACAAAAGAAGTTGAAACAAGTTGTTGACAATTGATGTTCGCTTCTGTAATATAGATTAAGTTGTTACGAGGTGTTCATCTCGTTGCAATCGAATCGAAATTAGTTTGAAACAAGTTGTTGACAACGAGTTGATGAACTGATAAGATAAATAAGTTGTCAAATGAGACAACGACGTAGGTCATTGAAAACTGAATATCGTTTCGATGAAACAAATGTGTAGGGTCATCAAGCTAGTTCTTGATGCAAAAACATTTGCGAAGTCAATTCGCTAGTAAATTCGTTTAACTTCTGTTAAACAACAAAAATTGAGTTATACTCAAACTTCAAATTGAGAGTTTGATCCTGGCTCAGGATGAACGCTGGCGGCGTGCCT
>NZ_JBJMBA010000026.1:0-54670 GCF_045799135.1 Weissella sp. MSCH1
GGTCACACCTGTTCCCATACCGAACACAGAAGTTAAGCTCAATAGCGCCGAAAGTAGTTGGAGGATCGCTTCCTGCGAGGATAGGACGTCGCGATGCAACTTGAAACCACACCCAACTCGGGTGTGGTTTTCTTTTTGTCTTAAAATAAAGTAAAACATCGGTGCAGAAGGCCGATGCACCCAGGCGACTTAATCTCGTGCTAAAATAGCCAGGTTATGTGTTAAAGTACAGCCACCAATGATACGTAATAAAGCAGACTGGGAATGTCGGAGGTTTTAGACAAATAGCTGCTATGATAAAAAACGAAAGGAGCGAACGGTGCGATGAAAGTCTCATATCATGTCAAACAAGGTCATAACCAGATTAGTGATGATCAACGTGCTGTTGAGATTCCAGTCGTTTTGGCTGTGATAACGCATGTAATCGATTTATTTGCGCCGCTATCAGATACGGCCTTAAAGTATATTGGCTATTTAGCGATTGCTTTAGTGGCACTGGCAATCTTTCGCTTTTTAATTACGGTATTCATGTATTGGGCATTGAGTCGGTGGCGCAATAAAAATCCGGATAACTATCAAAACCAAGATTATGTGTTCGAGATAGACAATGGGATGACGCGAGATACACAGACTGAGTACGAGACAATTATTGTTGAGGCTGAGCAGTATTATAAGGCATACAGAGGACTGGTCATCAAGGGTATTGTAGAAATTCTAATTATGTTGATCATTGTCTTTCTAATCAAATAAATCGTTCCAGGCGTCAATCTGCTAAAACAAACTTGGCAGATTGACGCCGCTTTTGTTTTGTAAAGAATAATCTTACAAAACTAATATCTAATCTAAACAGAACCCCGGCAAAGCCGCTACAAATTACCTCTATACTAATAAGTGTCGTAGGGGAGAACGTCTCTAACTGCTACTACTACCAAGCTTCGAACCTGCGACCTAACTCGAATAATATCTAGTCAAACGTTAGGAGATTGTCATGAAGGGTAAGTTGTATCTTGCTGTGGGGAGTTCTGTTGCATTAGTATTAGCCGGGGGATTGGTGAGTGGAGGTGCTGTTCATGCAGCCTCTGATAGCCGCGTCATGGCGGTTGGGTCAACAGCCCTACAACCGTTAGCTGCGCAGGCTGCCGAAATGTTTGGAGAGAAACATGCCGGTGTAAATGTCGTTGTTCAAGGTGGTGGATCAGGTGCCGGTCTAAGCCAAGTTGGTAAAGGCGGTGTCACAATTGGTAATTCTGATATTTTTGCTAGCCAAAAAGATGGTGTTGATGCAAAGAAGTTGAAGGACCATAAGGTGGCGGTTGTCGGTATCGCACCAGTTGTGAATGATGATATTAAAGTTAAGTCGTTAACGATGGATCAGTTACGTGATATCTTCTCAGGTAAGATTACGAACTGGAAGGACGTTGGCGGTCAAGATGAAAAGATTGTCCTAATTAATCGTGCGCAAGGTTCAGGTACTCGGTTCACATTCGAACACGAAGTCATGAACGGTGAGGATACAAAGACTGCCCAAGAGCAAGACGATAACGGAGCAGTTCAAAAAATTGTCAGCAAGACACCGGGTGCTATCTCATACCTGGCCTTCTCATATACGAGTGGGCCAAATGCCAAGGGCTTACGAACGCTATCAATTGATAAAGTTTCCCCAACTGATAAAAATGTCCGATCAAATAAGTGGCAAATTTGGGCATACGAGCATATGTATACGGTAAAGAAGACAGACAAGAATACCAAGGCCTACATTAAGTTCGTGAAATCTTCAGCAATGAAGAAGACCATTAAGAAACTTGGGTACATTCCAGTTTCTGATATGAACGTTGTTAAGAACGCTGACGGTGATGTTAAGAAAAGTAAATAAGTAAATGAAATAATTGCCGGCCAGTGAGTCGGCATTTTTTTTGGAATTTTTTGTGTGTTAGCCGTCTATAGTCAGTGGAGGTGGTAGTACAAGAATGGATGAATCAGATTTCTATGGTCGCTTGGTACCTGTGCGACGCGACCAAATAGAAGCACTACCTGCGGGAGCCGTGACGATACCAGCCATTAAAGATGGTATATGCCAGCGGTGTGCCACAAAAATTGATGCGATATGGCGCACACCAGCAAGTGCCTACTGTTGGGCTTGTGCAAATTTAGGTCGGTTGTCAGATGACCAATTTTTGGCAACTATACCAGAGCCAAATGTCTTTGAAACGGATGCAATGCCCTGTCAGTGGCAAGGTGAGTTAACGCCGGCTCAACACCGAGTGGCAGATGAACAGGTACAGGCACTTAAAGCAGGGCGTTCACACTTAACCTATGCAGTAACCGGAGCGGGAAAGACCGAAATGCTGTTTCCGATGTTGACATCGGCTTTACAGGCAGGAAAGCGCATTGCCTTAGTATCACCGCGGGTGGATGTGATTGTGGAGTTAGCGCCACGTTTGCGTGATGCGTTTAAAACGGATTTCGTGGTTCTCTATGGCGATTCACCAGAGACGTATCGTTATACACAGTTGGTATTAGCCTCTACGCACCAGTTGCTGCGTTTTCAGGCAGCATTTGATGTGATTGTTGTGGATGAAGTGGATGCGTTCCCTTACGCTGAAAATGCGCAATTAGAAGGTGCCGTACAGCGAGCAACTAAGCCACAAGGGTGTCATTTTTATCTTACGGCAACCCCAAGTGGGCGACTATTGCGCGAAGTTAGCAAACAACGATTGCTGATTAGTTTGTTGCCCCGCCGGTATCATGGGCAACCGCTACCAAATTTTTCGATTATTAAGATTGGTAATTGGCGCAAAAAATTATCGTGGCGTATTCAGCGCATTCTCCGTGCGTATGTTATATCAAAACAACGCTTTTTAATTTTTGTGCCCCATGTTGCTGATTTAACCGCAACACTGAACGAGATAACGCGGTTGCAACCATCGCTTAAAATTGCGGCGACACATGCTGGCGACCCTGACCGGCAGGCGAAGGTACAGGCGATGCGAGCAAGTGAGTTGCAAGTATTGATTACGACAACCATCTTGGAACGTGGGGTGACGTTTAAGGGCATTGATGTGATTATTTTAGGCGCTGACGACCCTGTCTTTAGTCAAGCAGCTTTGATTCAAATTGCAGGACGTTGTGGACGCAGCGCTTCTCGGCCAACCGGTAAAGTTTGGACAGGGGTTACCGAACGAACGCGAACGGTGATCCAAGCCCGGAACGAGATTCGGTATTTAAACATGAAAGGAAAACAGTATGACGTGTGAATTGTGCGGGCGGGTACAGCAAGTTGAATGGTCTTTAGCTGATTTTTTCATCTTTCATCAGCCAAAGATGTTATCAATTTGCGAAGTGTGTCGACACCAGTTCACGCGGATTACGGGACCAGTGTGTGCTGAATGTGGCTGTCAAAGCCAAATTTCACCCTGTGCTGAGTGCGAGATTTGGCTAGCAGCAGGATACCCGCCTATTCATAATCAAGCTTTATTTGCCTATGATGAGCAGATGCAACAGTACTTTAAGCAGTATAAGTTTCAAGGTGGTTATCATTTAAGGGATGTGTTTCAGGAGACGCTCGCGCAAAGGTTGGTTAAAGTTGCACCGACTATGATTGTGCCAATCCCAATAACAGCGGAGACACAAAGCCAACGTGGTTTCAATCAAGTGAGTGCGTGGTTAGAAAAATGTGAAATAAATGAAATTTTAACTTGTATCTCAACCAGTAAGGCGGTACAATCTATGAAAACACGGCGGGAGCGTTTACAGACAACGCAGCCGTTCTGCCTCGTCACAGAAAATCTTGATTTAACTGGACAAAGAATTTGTATAGTTGATGATGTTTATACGACAGGACGCACGTTACGTCACGCAACGTCGTGTTTGTATGAAAGTGGTGCGACCCAAATATGCACAGTCACGTTAGCAAGATGATATGTTCATGAAGAGAGTATGAAAACGCTTTCTTTTATTGTCATATTGGTGTTACAATATAGTTACCGAAAGGACATCTAGACCGATACTTTGGGAACTGCGTGATCACGTGTTATGGGGACATAGCATCACGCAAATCTAGTCAGACAGGAGACAGGATTATGCTAGAATTTAAGGTACGTGGTGAAAACATTGAGGTCACTGATGCAATGACCGACTACATCGAGAAGCGTTTGTCACGCTTGGAGCGTTACTTGAACGATGACGCAAAGTATGTTGCCCACGTTAACGTTCGTTCATACAAGGAAGGTACGTTCAAGACTGAAGTTACGATCCAATTGCCATACTTGTTGTTGCGTGCTGAAGATACGCAAGCCGACATGTATCAAACAGTTGATTTCGTTTCTGAAAAGTTGGAGCGTCAAATTCGTAAGTACAAGACTAAGGTCAACCGTAAGTCACGTGAGAAGGGCTACAAGGGTATTGAAGAATTGGACTTTGCAGCTGCACCGGAAGAACTTGAGGCAGAAGAGTCTGAAGCCTTGGACATTGTACGCACAAAGCATGTTGCTTTGAAGCCAATGGATGCTGAAGAAGCAGTTTTGCAAATGGAATTGTTGGGCCACGAGTTCTTCATTTTCCAAGATGCTGAAACTGATACGGCTGCTGTCGTATACAAGCGTCGCGATGGCAAGTATGCCTTGTTGGACACTGAAGCATAATTACTAAGAGATTAGGCGTTACGCATAAAACCTATAATAAAGTGGTGTGGTTATGGGACACGGCACATTAAAAATAAAACCGCTGATTGATGATAGGGCATCGATCAGCGGTTTTTGTTTGATACGGGCGTTGACATAAAGTAAGTGAGAGTTTACAATCAAAACTGTTAGAAAACAATGAGAAACAAAGCGATCAGGAAAGTATTTATCGTTCGCCAAACAGAGAGCTGTTGGTTGGTGTGAAACAGTTGGGGAGACGACAAAGAAAATGGCCTGTGATTGGAAATCGTAAGTGGCAAGTTCATGAGCGATTTACGGGTTGGTCTCCGTTAACAGACACGCGTATCGTCATCGCATCATGTCGCGCTCTGACCGCACGTTGTAAGGTTGACTCGGGTAACTGGGGCAATAAAGATAGAATGGTAACACGACAAGCTCGTTTCTATTCCAGTGAGTAACTGGGGAGGAACGGGCTTTTTTGCATAGAAAGGAATAGACAAATGACAGCACTAAACTTCGATACAATCGCACTTCACGGTGGCTACACGCCCGACGCTGAGGCCCACGCAACCAGCGTGCCAATTTATCAAACCACCTCGTATGTTTATGACAGCGCAGAAGACGCTGCAGAACAATTTGCTTTGGATAAGCCCGGACAGCTGTACACTCGTTTTACGAATCCAACGACCGAAGTACTTGAAAAGCGTTTGGCTGAGCTTGAAGGTGGTGTTGGGGCCGTTGCGGTGGCATCGGGAATGGCAGCGATTAATTATGCGCTAGAAAATATCACGGTTGCGGGTGATCATTTGGTTGCTGCGAACACGCTATATGGTGGGACCCACAACTTGTTGGCGACAGCGTACCCTCGGCGCGGCGTGACCACGACATTTGTGGATATCGATGATTTGGCAGCAGTCAAGGCGGCCGTTCAGCCGAATACAAAGGCACTTTACATTGAGTTAATTGGTAATCCAAATTCAAACATCGCAGATTTACGCGCCTTAGCCGAAGTTGCCCATGCATCTGGTATTCCATTGATTGTGGATAATACATTTGCAACAGCGTACCTTAATCGTGTATTTGATTTTGGCGCTGATATTGTCGTTTACTCTGCCACGAAATTCCTATCAGGTCACGGGGCCGCGTTGGGTGGCATCGTGGTCGATAGCGGTCATTTTGACTGGACGCAAAATGACAAATTCCCGGGTCTAACAGAACCTGACGAAAGTTATCACGGGTTAGTGTATACCGAAAAGTTTGGCACCGCTGCATACGTCAATCGGATTCGTTATAATTTGTTGCGGGATTCTGGGGCAACCTTATCTCCTTTTAATGCCTGGTTAATTTTGCTGGGACTAGAGACATTATCATTGCGTGTGCAACGCCACGTTGACAATGCCCAGAAAATTGCTGAATTCTTAGCCCAACATCCGGCTGTGGCGTGGGTAAATTATGCGGGATTACCTGACAGCCCATACTATGAGTTGGCGCAAACATACTTACCAAAGGGACCGGGATCAATCTTCACCTTTGGGGTTGTTGGTGGGGCGTCAGCTGGTCGAAAAGTCTTGGATAGTGTCCAAGTCTTTACGCACTTCGCTTCGTCTGGTGAAGGGAAATCATCAATTTTGCATCCGGCCTCAACCTCACATGCGCAACTAAGTCCGGCAGAACTGTTGGCGTCAGGGACCCGACCTGAAACGCTCCGTTTATCAGTTGGAATTGAGGACGTGGCTGATCTGATTGCGGATCTTGACCAGGCGTTGCAGTTGGCGGTAAATGAATCATAATTGTTTGCCCACCGATGTATGAGGTGGGCTTATTTTGTGGTGGCGAACTGGTATAATAAAAGCATTGTTTAAAAAGTTAACCGCCTAAATGGCAAGAGGAGATTTATTCATGGCTAAGATGAAGTTCGTGTCACCACAACAATATGCAACTAACTTGGGTCAAGTTATCCAATCAACTGAAGATGCTGGTAACAAGGTTGCACCATTCTTCGAGAAGCTTGATGATGCCATTAAGGCTGACCAAGTTGCGGACATGCCAAAGGCTGATTTCCAAGAAATTTCAGTTGAATTTGATGAGGCAGTGGCAGTGTACAAGGATGCATCAGCTAAGATTAACGCCATGGCTGCACCCGTTCGTTTGATGGGCTTGCACCAATCAATGAAGAAGACGTTTACGGAATACGCTGCTGCGACTGAAGCAATGGCCGAATCATTGAACGTTGCTGACCAATCAATCGATATGGACAAGTTCAAGCAATCAGAGGCTGATCAAGACTCATTGATGGAGAAGTTCTTGGTACAAGTACGTCGTATTTTGACGACGGCAATGTAATGACGACGGTGGAAAACGACGCACTGACAATTGATATTGCGAGTGCAGTAGCAAAAGAATTAGCGTTGCCACTAACGAAAGTGACGGCGACGTCAGAATTATTGGCCGATGGGAATACGGTGCCATTCGTGGCGCGTTACCGTAAGGAAGTCACGGGAAATTTGGATGAAGTTCAAATCCGTGATATCCAGGCAGTGACGAAGCGTTTAGAAGATTTGCAAGCACGTAAGCAAACCGTTCAAAAGGCAATTGCTGAGCAAAAGGCGATGACGCCTAACTTGTTGAAAGCTTTGGCGGCGGCTGAAACGATGCAAGCAGTTGAAGATATTTATCTGCCTTATAAGCAAAAGCGCCGTACCAAGGCAACGATTGCTAAGGAAGCCGGATTGATGCCATTGGCACAATTGGTGCAAAAGTTTCCAACGACTGGCTTGCAAGCCGAGGCGGCAAAGTTTGTGAACCCAGAGAAAGACTTGCCTGATATCGCGGCAGTTATGGCCGGCGTGCATGAAATTTTTGCGGAAGTGATTGGTGAAAATGCAGGGTTACGCGATTGGACACGTAAGTACACGCGTGATAATGGTCACCTAGTTTCAAAACTGAAGCGTGGTGCGAGTGACAAGGATACCCAAGAAGTCTTTAAGCTGTACTATGAGTTCAGTATGCCAATCAGCAAAGTGGCAAACCACCAAATCTTGGCCATCAACCGTGGTGAGAATGAAGGCGTTTTGTCGGGTAGTATCGAAGCGGACGCTGAAGCGATTGCCCGTTATTTGAAGTTCCGTTTGGTTGGTTCAAAAACGGGTGAGGCAGCCGATGTTTTGGTCGCGGCGGCCAATGACGCCTATAAGCGCTTTATTGGTCCCGCTATTGAACGCGAATTGCGTAAAGAGCTTTTCGAACGGGCAGCTGGGGATGCAATCAAGGTCTTTGGTACGAATTTGTATCACCTACTTATGGCAGCTCCGTTGCGTGGTCGGGTTGTACTAGGATTCGACCCAGGGATTCGAACTGGTTCAAAGTTGGCTGTGGTTGATGAAAACGGTAAGTTCCTGGAAAAGGCGGTTATCTATCCGCACCGCGCTGCCAAGTACGATCCGCAGGGGGCCAAAGAGGCGATTATCAAGCTAGTTAAGCAGTATGGTGTTTCACTGGTAGCGATTGGTAACGGGACGGCATCGCGTGAGTCACAAACGTTTATTGCGGACATTATCAAGTCAGACTTACCTGATTTGCAATACGTAGTAGTTAATGAGTCCGGGGCGTCTGTCTATTCAGCTAGCGATGTGGCGCGAGAAGAGTTCCCAGACCTGCAGGTTGAGCAACGTTCAGCAATTTCAATTGCCCGTCGTTTGCAAGACCCCATGGCAGAACTCATTAAAATTGATCCGCAGGCAGTTGGCGTGGGGCAATATCAGCACGATCTGCCAACCAAAGAGCTCGATGCTGAATTGGATGCGGTCCTGGAAACGGCCGTTAACCAGGTTGGCGTTAACTTGAATACGGCTTCACCACAATTGTTGACTCATATCGCTGGTTTGACGAAAACCACGGCAGCTAATATTGTGACGTATCGTGACGAGAATGGTCAATTTACATCACGAGCGCAATTAAAGAAGGTGCCAAAGCTTGGTCCTAAGGCCTTTGAACAGGCTGCTGGGTTCTTGCGTTTACCAGATGCTAAGAATGCGTTGGATAACACGGATATTCACCCTGAGTCATACAAAATTGCGGAAGCCTTGTTGAAAGAGGCGGGTGTGACAACGCCGGGAGCTGAAGCTGGTCAAGCGTTGCGGCGCTTTAATAACCAAGCTACGGCTGATCGACTTGGGGTTGGGTTACCAACTTTGCAAGACGTGATTGCCTCGCTAGGTAATCCAGGACGTGACTTACGTGACGATGCACCAGGAGCGGTCTTGCGTTCGGATGTGTTGTCATTGAAGGATTTGAAGCCGGGGATGCAGTTGCAAGGAACCGTACGTAACGTGGTTGACTTCGGTGCCTTTGTCGACTTAGGTGTCCACGAAGATGGCCTGGTCCACATTTCACGGATGGCCAAGCGAATGGTCAAGAATCCACATGAGATCGTGGCCGTTGGTGACATTGTGACGGTTTGGGTCGTTGACGTGGATGTAAAACGTGAACGTATCGGTCTGTCGATGGTTGCACCAAAGGAAAATTAAGCAAAAGAGCGAGCAGAATTGTTCGCTCTTTTTTGATGCAACCGGGTATAATAGCAACAATGAGGAGGAATGAAAACATGGCATTTTTAGACGTATTAAGTAAGGCCGCAAAAACAACCGGTAACGTGGTGTCGGAAATTGGCGCACAGGCACAAAAGGATGGGGAGTATCTCGCTGATCCTGAGAATCAAGCTAAAATTAATGCAAAGGTTGATGAAATCAAGGATAAGGTGACCGGTCTGTTCGCGAAGGACAAGACAGAACAACAAGCGGAAGAACCGGTTGAACCAGAAGAACGTAAGGACGTCACACCGGCTGATGAAGACATCGTGCTAAAGTATGAGGATGTTGCAGAACCAGATAAGCAACCAGAAGTCTTGCAACCGCGTCAGCACAAGGATGACGAGATCTAAGCGACTTGCATATCATCGGTATATCTGATAATATAATCTGTGCTGATAGTTTTAGCACAGACATGCGGTTGTGGCGGAATTGGCAGACGCGCAGGATTAAGGATCCTGTGGTAGAGATACCGTGCGGGTTCGACCCCCGCCAATCGCATAAAACATAAAATCCCATCAATTTGGTTTTGCCGAATTGATGGGATTTTTTTGTTCAAAAAGCCAGCAAATGTCAAAAAATAACTCAGCACTAAGCAAGAAACACCCTTTTTAGAAAGCGCTTACATAATACAATAGACCTCGTAGAAAGATTGTTACGATACGGGGGGTTACATCATGGATAAGCATGGTTGGCTGTTTAAGGCATCGTTGTTATCAATTGCGACGTTGACGAATGCAGCTGCAGCAGTACAGGTAACAGTACCAATGATTATGAAGGATTTACCAAACCAGTCGCAAGCGTCGATTGAATTATTGATGTCAGTGACGAGTTTTGGTATTCTGCTATTTATTTTATTGTCTAACTTTTTAACACGGCTGATTGGTAACAAAAAGACAGTGGTATTAGGTGTGGCAATCGCTGTGATTGCGGGGGTTATTCCCATGTTCACGGAAAACTACGCGGTCTTATTGGCGTCACGTTTCATGTTTGGTGCTGGTGTAGGATTGTTTAATTCATTAGCGATTTCATTGATTTCGATTTACTACGAAGGCAAAGAACGTGATCGCTTGATTGGTTTTGAGAATGCCGCCGCAGCCGCTGCAACAACCATCTTTACTTGGTTGGTCGGTTATCTGATGTCATTTGGTTGGCACATGACGTTTGGCGTGTATGCATTAGGCGTGATTCCACTGATTATGTTTGGTTTGTTTGTTTCAGACAAAACGCCAACGGTTACAGGTGCCTCAACGTCAACGGTTAGTACGCAAAAGCCAAAGCTGAACGCGACGATGATTGGCTATGGCATCTTTATGTTTATTTTGTTCGTGACGTACTTTGGGATGACCGTTAAAATTGCGCCCCTATTCGAACAAGCCGGTTATGGGACAGCTGCTGAAGCAAGTTTGATTTCAGGTATTAGCGCCGCTACAGGTTTTGTCGCGGGGGTAATTTTTGGAACAATTAAGCAAATTTTGGGTCGCTATATGATTGGTTTGGGTACTTTAGCAGGGGCCGTGATGGTGCTGGTCTTAAGTATGAGTCAAAACCTGATTTTGTCGGGGGTAGCGATTGCAGTTTATGGCTTGGCCTTTGGTATGGCAGTGCCAGCCATTTACTCAGCCGTAGCAGCCAAGACGGACGAAGCATCACAAAATTTGGGCTCAACGATTTTGCTAGTTGCCGTTAATATGGGGGTTTTCTTGAGCCCATATGTGTTCCAACTAATTGCTTCGGCGTTCGGAGACACTTCAGCGCTGTTTAGTATGCGCGTTGATGGTTTGATGGTGCTGGCATTAGCTGTCATTACTTTGGTGACTGCATCTTTGCAGAAGCCAGAACGCGCACCAAAACCAGTGCATGCAAAGTAGGGGATGATCATGACGAAAAATTATTTAGCAATCGATGTTGGGGGGACCCGGTTAAAGGTGGGCTTGATTGACCGCGCCGGAAATATCATTGAAAAGTATAACGAACGCACCGTAACGACTGGATTGCCTGAATTCCTAGTTCAGTTACACCAGGTAATTGATCGGTATGCTGGCCAAATTCGAGGGGTGGCATTCAGTGTGCCTGGTAAAGTTGCCCATCCAACAGACACAATCAAAGGTGGGGGCGCGTTGACCTTTATGGACGGGGTTAATCTACGGGATGAGCTCCAACTTGATTTACCAGTAGCGGTCGAAAATGATGGTAAAGCAGCCGCGCTAGCTGAACTATGGCTTGGTGAGTTAAACGATGTGGCAGATGGTATGGCGATTGTCCTCGGCACCGGTGTCGGTGGCGGATTAGTTCTGAATGGTGAGCTAGTATACGGCACGCACTATCAAGCCGGTGAGCTAAGCTTTATCTTTGGCCAGATTGAAACAGGGATGGAGACTTCAATTGGATTGCACGGGTCTGCCGTTGAGATGATTAAGCGCATCGGGACCCAGTTGCAATTGCCAGAAATTGATGATGGGTTGACCGTCTTTGAACACATTAATGCGGGTGAGCCAGCAGCGAATGAAATTTTTGATGCGTATGCGAATCAAATTGCCCTATTAATTCAAAACATTCAAGCGATAACCGATATTCAACGGATTGTGATCGGTGGGGGTATTTCCGCGCAACCAATCGTCGCTGAACGCATCCGCGAAAAGTACCTTGCGTTCTTTAACGGTAATGAACTGGTGAAGGCGACGTTGACACCAGCTGAAATTGTCGCCGGTAAATTTGCCAACGATGCGAACTTATTCGGCGCCGTTTATCACTTACTCATGCAACTTAATCAGGAGGTATAAGAATATGTACAAGTCAACAATGCCAACAGGATTCCCCGAGAACTTTCTTTGGGGTGGTGCAACTGCCGCCAATCAATACGAAGGAGCCTGGCAGGCTGACGGCAAGGGAATTAGCACCGCAGAAGTGGTGATGAAGGCTGAAAAGCGAACGGAAATGAACTTGGGTAATATTACCCTTGCAGACATTGAAGTGGCTATCGCTGATGCAACGGATGAAAATTATCCGAAGCGACGTGGGGTTGATTTCTATCATCGTTTTGAAGAGGATTTGGCCTTGATGCACGAACTAGGAATTAAGGCATTTCGTTTGTCGTTGGCCTGGACACGTATTTTCCCGAATGGGGATGAGACCACGCCAAATGAAGCGGGCTTGGCATTTTATGATAAGGTTTTTGATAAGATGGCCGAATATGGTATCGAGCCCGTGGTGACCTTGTCCCACTACGAAAGCCCAATTCACCTAACCGTTACGCGAAACGGTTGGTTGGATCGAGCCACGATTGCTGACTTTAATCGCTTTACTGAAACGGTCTTTAAGCGTTATAAGGGCAAGGTGACCTATTGGTTAACATTTAATGAAATCAATACAGGTACGTTTGGTTTCCACGAAACTGGTGTGGTTGATGCCGGCTTGCCGTTTGATGATCAACTACAATTACGTTATCAAGCGTTGCATCACCAATTTGTTGCCAGTGCAATTGCGACCAAGCAATTGCATGAGATTGATCCAGACGCACAAATTGGATCGATGTTGGCACGCATGCAAACGTATGCGGCAACGCCAAATCCAGCCGATGTGCGGGCAGCCCAATTGGCAGACGAACTAAACCTATTCTTTACCGATGTGCAGGTGCGTGGTGAATATCCAGAATACATGAACCGCTATTTTGCAACGCATGGCATCAAGATTGACATGGCTGACGAAGATGAGGCGATTCTTTTGGCCAACCCAGTTGATTTCTTGAGCTTTAGTTACTACATGACAACGGTGACGAGTGCGACTGATGGGGAGGCCGAAACACTCGGTAATATGGCAACTGGTGGTCGTAACCCTTATTTGGCTGCCTCTGATTGGGGCTGGCAAATTGACCCAGTTGGGTTGCGGATTACGCTGAATGAGCTTTGGGACCGTTATCGTGTGCCATTGTTTATTGTTGAAAACGGCCTGGGTGCCGTTGATGAAATTGCAGCTGATGGTCAAATTCATGATCAATACCGCATTGATTATTTGCGTCAACACATTGAACAAATGCGTGAGGCAATTATCGACGGTGTTGACCTAATGGGTTACACCATGTGGGGCATTATTGACCTCGTTTCATTCTCAACCTCAGAAATGTCAAAGCGTTATGGGATGGTCTACGTCGATCAAGACGACGCCGGGAACGGGACGTTGAACCGACAAAAGAAGGATTCCTTTGATTGGTACCAACGCGTTATCGCAACGAATGGGACCGCATTGGATTAGTGAAATTAGCAAGGTGTTCAAGCGATTGGACGCCTTGTTTTTTATGTTTAATGCAGCCGTATCGCTTTTTGACCTCAGACAAGTTATTTTTTGCGCTCATTTATAAATCTTATTGTAAACGCTTACATAAAGATGCTAACATGTAGTCAGTGATACGGATTGTAACCAAAATTGAACTGGGCAAGACCGAATGATAAGTATTGAAATCACGTGGCATGCAGGCACGGGCTTATTGTTTGGTCTTTTCTATTGGGAGGATATTGATGCTGATCAAGAAAATTTTCAATAATAATGTCTTACTGGCTGAAGACAAGCAGCAAGATATTGTGGTTATAGGCCGTGGCATTGGATTTCAAAAGAAGCGAGGTGATGCTGTTGAAGAAGCATTAATTGATACGCGGTACTTGCCGCAGGATGAACATTGGGGCCGGACGTTTAACGATTTAGCTAGTGAAATCTCACCGCTGGTTATCGAGATGGCGTCGAATATTTTGCGTCATGCAGAGGCCCAATTACACACAACGTTCAACACATATCTATTGGTGTCGTTGGCTGATCACATCAGTTATGCCATCGAAAAAGCCAAACAGCAAATTGTGGTGCATAACAACTTACTATGGGAAACCCGTCATTATTATCCGATGGAATATCAAATTGGGGAGTGGGCCGTCGCGGCGATTCTTGAACAAACCGGCGTGGCGCTACCTGACGATGAGGCGGGGTTCATTGCATTGAAGTTTGTCGATAAGCAGAATGGCTATTTGGCAAATGAACGCGCGAGTCAAATCACAACGTTAATCAGTGATGCGTTGACCATTATCCGCTATGCGGTTGGACAGACGATTGATGAAAATGATATTAATTATCAACGCTTGCTTGTTCATTTACGATTTTTCTTAGATCGTTTATATGACGAAGAAAATCGTACGGGTAATGCAAATATCGATGCGGTCATGTTACAGCACGTCCAACGGTCATATCCAAACGCGTATGACTTGGCCGACAAAGTGATTGCCTACATCGAAGATAAGACCCATAAACAAGTTGCTGAAAATGAACGTATTTATCTAACGGTACACTTGAATCGTGTACTGCAATCGACCTTAGCGCAATAGTTAGGGCCAATTAAATCTCACAATGGGATTGTTACTATTTAATTAGGCAAAACCCGCAAGAAAGCACGCTATGTGACGTGTTTTCTTGCGGGTTTTGTGTTTCAAAAAGGGGAAACGTGATGGATTACGAGGGGTTAGCAAAAGAAATTTTGACGGACGTTGGTGGTCAGGAAAACATCAACACGGCGTGGCACTGTGCCACCCGCTTACGATTTAAGTTGAAGGATGAAGCGAAAGCCCAAACCGAAAAGATTGAGAATCTTGATGGGGTTGTGACAGTTGTGCAATCGGCTGGTCAATATCAAGTTGTGATTGGTAACTCGGTGGCGAATGTTTTTGAACCATTATCAAAGTTGGCTGGTTTGGGAAATGGGGGTGAGTCAGCAACCACAACTGATGAACCAGTTGAAAAGGATTCGCTGATTAATCGCTTCATTGGCTTCATTTCAAGCGTCTTCACGCCATTCTTAGGGGCGATGGCGGGAACTGGTGTGCTGAAAGGATTGTTAACCTTACTCAGCGTGACAGGGGTGCTGAAAGAAACCAGTGGTGCGTATCAAATTTGGTATGCAGCTGCGGATGGCTTCTTCTACTTCTTGCCGGTCTTTCTGGCCATAACGGCGGCACGACGGTTAAAGGTGAACGAGTTTGTGGCGATTGGCTTGGCCGTTGCGTTGTTGTACCCCAATTTGGTTGCAGCAATGGGTGGCAAGACGCAACTCGACTTCTTTGGCATCCCAGTGGTCAGTGCCACTTATAGCTCAAGTGTGATTCCAATTTTGTTGGCAATTTGGTTGCTGTCATATATTCAACCGGTTTTTGATAAGTTCTTCCACGAATCGGTCCGCAATATCTTTACGCCGATGTTCTCACTTGCGTTGCTAATGCCAATTACCGTATTGGCCATTGGACCATTGGGGACCGGTGTTGGAACGGTCTTGTCAGGTGCTGTTGAAGCGATTTACAATGTTGCGCCATTAATTGCGGGTGCCATTATGGGGGCGCTTTGGGAAGTGTTCGTTATTTTTGGGGTGCACTGGACGTTTGTGCCCGTGATTACGAATACGATTGCGGTATCAGGCCATGATCCGTTGCAACCCATTTTGACAGTTGCTGTCATTGCTCAAGCAGGTGCGCTACTAGGTGTCTTCTTGAAGACGAAGAACACGAAGTTGAAGTCATTGTCAGGGTCAGCTACGTTGTCAGCTTTGCTGGGTATCACAGAACCTGGTATTTACGGGGTGACGTTGAAGCTCAAGAAGCCATTTATTTTTGCGGTCATTGGTGGCGCAATTGGTGGGGCCATCGCAGCCGTTGGTGGCGCACAAGCAACCGCTATGACGCTGGTTAGTTTGCTTGGTGTGCCAACGTTTATTGGACCTGGTTTCATGTCTGCAGTTATTGGATTGGGGGTTGGATTTATTATTCCGACGGTACTCACCTATTTCTTTGGTGTGCCAGCTGAAGATCAAACAACCACGGATTTAAATGAAACAGTTAGTGTTGGTGAGCAACTCAATGCACCAATTCAGGGAACCATCCTGCCTTTGTCAGCAGTTAAAGATCCCGTCTTTGCTAGTGAAGCGATGGGTAAGGGACTCGCAATTGTACCGACCAATAATGACTTGGTTGCACCAGCCGATGCAACGGTGGCGGCGGTCTATCCAAGTAAGCACGCCATTGGCTTGGTGACTGATGCGGGTGCGGGTGCAGAAATCTTATTGCATATCGGGATTGATACCGTGCAATTGGACGGCCAACACTTTGAACAATTTGTTGAACAGGGACAGAAGGTTAAAGCAGGTGACAAGTTGGTAACCTTTGATCGTGCTGCGATTGCGGCCGCAGGTTATGATACGACGGTCATGATGATTGTGACTAACACGCCGAACTACACGATTTCAGAAACACCAGAAACTGAGGCTCGTAATGCCTGGGTATTGAATTTACAAACTGTTTAGTCTAATACCGCATGAATTTTAATTCATGCGGTATTTTTTTAAAATTCTGTACACAATACCGGACAACGACTGGTTGTTAATAGATGCACAAATTGGTCGTTTATACGCAAACGCTTACAAAACGTACGAAACTGTGTTTTATCAGCACTTACTAACAGAAAGTGTAAACATGAGATAAAAAACATAATTACATTAATAATTGATTATAAATATGTTTTAGGCGTTAATATTTTACTTTTTATATAAAATAAAAATATCACAATAGATTTGTTTTGTATTCGCTTTTTATTTGTGGTAAAAATAAATTGTATTAATTTTGCAGAATTGAGAGTATTTTGTAAAAAATCGGTTTATTGGCGTGGTGCTCGGCTATCTCAGTGGTTTCGAATCATTGACTGTGTTGGGCGACCTCGTTGTAGGTTAATTAGAGAGTATAGAACTGTGGGGGGTTCACTATGAAAAAAGTGGGAAAGACGCTGGTGTCATCTGTTGAAAGAAAGCGGATGTACAAGGCAAAGAAGATGTGGGTAATTGCAGGCGTTGTTGGCTTAGCTTTTGGTGGTGTTACGCTATCAGATTTTGTGTCGGTTGATCAAAATGGGGTACACATTACCCAACGAACGGCAGATGCAGCGGTTGTGGATAGTCAGATATTTAGTGATGTTGATACAACTGCCGATGTGACTGAACCACTACCAGCAAATCAAGCAACAAATGTTAACTTTACTGTGACAGGAAGTGGTGTTGCCGACCTTTCAGCGGTCAACACAGGTTCACGTGAGGTTGCGCTGCAGGTACCAGCAGGAACGGATATTACGGCTAATGGTCCCATTAGCGTAGATGTTGCGGTTACTGGCGGATTAGGAACTATTCTGGATCCGATTGTTAATGGACTGCAAGGTGTGTTGAATCTTATTGATACACCGCTGACTAAGCCAATAGTTGGGGCGTCTACGGTTGATAAGTTGAACGCAACGCTAGACAATTTGAAAAATGGTGCGATTACAGCACAATATACAATCGATCCAAGTGAAGCAACGGTCACAACCTTGCCGGATGGTAGTCAATATTTGGCAGTGAATATTGATGGTGGACTAGGGACGGCATTAAGCCAAACGTTGAGTGGTACGCTGTCAGACTTGTTGGACACCTTATCAAGTATTAATTTGTTGGGCGTTGTTAATTTGGACCCGGTTTTGAGTCCATTGGTTGATAATTTGTTAACACCATTAATTAGCGAGTTGACCACCGGAACAGGTGATACGGTTAATCAGTTAGTTGATTTATCTATCCTTGGTAGCACTACGGTAACGATTCCAACGCAAGTTACGCCAGATGGCACGCAAGACTCTGTTTCGGTAAAGGGAGCCATTGCACGGTCAGAATTGATTAACGTTGACTTGTTTGCAAATGCAGCTGGCACGACACCATTGCAAGTTGATACGACCGGTACAGACTTGGCTACCGCAAAGGCTGATGCAACAGCGGCCATTGAAGCGATGAAGTATCTGACCGACGAAGAAAAGGCGGCTTATAAGCAACAGGTAGCCGATGCGACAACAGCGGATGCAATTGATGCAGTTGTTGCGGATGCCACCGCGCAAAACTTGGCGAATGCAAAGGACTGGGCAACAACGGAAATTGGTGGTTTGACCAACTTAGATGATGCGGGCAAGCAAACTTACCTCGATCAATTGCCAGGTGCTACAACGGTTGAAGCCGTCGAACAAATCGTTGAAGATGCGCGAAATGCTACAGGTACTGACTTGACTGCCGAAAAGGCTGACGCAACGGCAGCGATTGATGCGATGAAGTATCTGACGGATGAAGAAAAAGCCGACTATAAGCAACAAGTAACTGATGCGACAACCGCGGATGCCATCGACGCAATCGTAACTGACGCAACCGCAAAAAATTTGGCGAACGCAAAAGACTGGGCGACGGACGAGATTAATGGTTTGACGAACTTGGATGATGCGGGCAAGAAGACCTATACAGATCAATTGCCAGATGCAACGACCGTTGAAGCAGTTGAACAAATCGTTGAAGAAGCCCGTAACGCTACAAGTACTGATTTGACCGCTGCGAAGGCTGATGCGACAGCGGCTATCGACGCAATGAAGTATCTGACAGACGAGGAGAAAGCCAACTATAAGCAACAGGTATCTGACGCCACAACCGCAGATGCGATTGATGGAGTTGTATCTGATGCCACAGCGCAGAACTTGGCGAACGCAAAGGAATGGGCCACGACTGAGATTAATGGTTTGACGAACTTGGATGATGCGGGTAAGAAGACCTATACAGATCAATTACCAGGTGCTACAACGGTTGAAGAAGTTGAACAAATCGTTGAGGATGCGCGTAATGCCACAAGTACTGATTTGACCGCTGCGAAGGCCGATGCTACGGCAGCGATTGATGCGATGAAGTATCTGACAGACGAAGAAAAGGCTGACTATAAGCAACAAGTAGACGATGCCACAACTGCGGACGCCATCGACGCCATCGTAACTGACGCAACCGCAAAAAATTTGGCGAATGCAAAAGACTGGGCGACAGATGAGATTAATGGTTTGACGAATCTGGATGATGCGGGCAAGAAGACCTATACAGATCAATTACCAGGTGCTACAACAGTTGAAGCAGTTGAACAAATCGTTGAAAATGCACGCAATGCCACGAGTACAGATTTAACTGCTGCGAAGGCTGACGCAACAGCAGCCATCGATGCGATGAAGTATCTGACGGACGAAGAGAAAGCCGACTATAAGCAACAAGTAACTGATGCGACAACAGCGGACGCGATTGATGCAGTTGTTGAGGATGCCACAGCGCAGAACTTGACGAACGCGAAGGAATGGGCCACGACTGAGATTAATGGTTTGACGAACTTGGATGATGCGGGTAAGAAGACCTATACAGATCAATTACCAGGTGCTACAACGGTTGAAGAAGTTGAACAAATCGTTGAGGATGCGCGTAACGCCACAAGTACTGACCTGACTGCCGAAAAGGCTGACGCAACGGCGGCCATCGATGCGATGAAGTATCTGACAGACGAGGAGAAAGCCGACTATAAGCAACAGGTATCTGACGCGACAACCGCGGATGCAATCGACGCAATCGTATCTGATGCCACAGCGCAGAACTTGACGAACGCAAAGGACTGGGCGACGACAGAAATTAGTGGTTTGACGAATTTGAATGATGCAGATAAGCAGACGTATCTTGATCAATTGAAGGATGCTACGACTGTTGAAGCCGTCGAACAAATTGTTGAGGATGCACGTAACGCCACAAGTACCGACCTAAGCGATGCGAAGGCTGACGCAACTGCAGCTATTGATGGGATGAAGTATCTGACTGACGAAGAAAAGGCGGCTTATAAGCAACAAGTAGACGACGCCACAACCGCGGATACCATCGACGCAACCGTAACTGACGCCACAGCGCAGAACTTGACGAACGCAAAGGACTGGGCGACGACAGAAATTAGTGGTTTGACAAACTTGGATGACGCGGGCAAGCAGACGTATCTTGATCAATTGCCTAATGCCACAACGGTTGAAGCAGTTGAACAAATTGTTGCAAATGCAAAGGCCGCGACTGAAAATCCGGATGATGGCGGAACGACCCCAGGCGATGGCGGAACGACCCCAGGCGATGGCGGAACGACCCCAGGCGATGGCGGAACGACCCCAGGCGATGGTGGTACAACCCCAGGTGGTGATGGCACGACTCCAGGCGGTGATGGCACAACCCCAGGTGGTGATGGCACAACTCCAGGCGATGGTGGCACAATTCCAGGTGATGGTGGCACAACCCCAGGTGGTGATGGAACAACACCGGGTGATAGTGGCACGACCCCAGGCGATGGTGGCACAACCCCAGGCGGTGATGGCACAACTCCAGGCGATGGTGGCACAATTCCAGGTAGTGATGGCGCCTCAGCACCAGTTGCTACAGATGTTATTGCACCAACTGGCGATACAGGCGCAGCTCCGGTAGCTTTGGAAAATGCAGATGTAGCTGGTGCAAACAACGGTGGTGCTACCGGCGCGGTACATGCGAGCGATAATGCTGGTATACCCGCGGTCGCCTCAACAGATGGCAGTGCGAATGGCGGTAACTCTACTGACACTTCGACAAGTGGCGTGCCAACTGCTTCAACACCAGTAACGATGAATACTAATGGTGTTGGCACAGACAGTACACCGACTGGTGGCAGTCTTGCCTACACGGCGGATACATTACTACAAGACGCTAAAAATGCAGCTAATGGGGATGTTGATAAGATGACGGGCTTGTCAGATGCTGAAAAGCAAGGGTACAAGGATCGTATTAATTCAGCAACGACGCCTGATGAAGTCAAAGCTATTTTGAGCGATGCACAAAATCAAAATGATAGCCAAATTAAGGCTGATAAATTAGCCGATAAGAAAAAAGCAGCAATTGCTGAAATTAATAAAATGCAGCATTTGTCTGATGAACAAAAACGAGACTTTATTGACCGTGTCGATGACGCTCGTACTGTTAACGGTGTTGACCGTATCTTGAATCAAGCACGTGAACAAAACGTTGAAAAAGAAGTAGCTGATGCACCTGAAAGTGAAAGTGCCTTTAACATTTGGCCATATATGATTGCGTTGTTGCTAGGTAGCACCGCAATTCTAGCTTGGGTAAATCGTGGTAACTCAAACGATTAAGTCGTAAGCAGCTATAAAGCTAAGAGAACCAGTTTAACTGCTGGTTCTTTTTTATCGAGTATTATTTTCCGGATTTCTGACATACAGGAAATAAATCAGTTTACAATATTACGTATGATTTAAAGAGGAGTTGGCGAAATGAGTAAAGGGTTTATTGCCGGTGTTGCAACGGCATTAGTAGTTGTTGCGGTTGGTGGCGCAGGGGCGTACGCGGTTGTACAACATCAGTCACAACAGAAAGCGTTGCAAACGGAGCAAGCGAAAACACGGTCGATGTCAGCGAAGTTGGCTTCCGCACAAGTTAAGCAATCATCTACTAAAACACAAACATCGCAAACGGTAGCCTCATCGGCATCTGTGGCATCATCAGCTAGTTCATCATCACGGCAGTCACCAAATGATATTTTTGATAACTTGCCTCAGAAGACACAATTAGCACTGATAATTACGGCAGCGTGGAATGATGGTAATCCTTATATGAACACGCATTACGGTGTGTACATGGGGACGGCAAACAAGATTGTTATCTATGATTATGGTGAGGGCGCAGGCGGTTGGCCGGATCACGTTGCCCGTTTTGTGGATAATCATGATGGATCGTTCACGGTAGCTTGGCCGCATACGACGACTGATAATGCATCGGCAAATTCGGATAACACCACATGGCAAGATCATTCAACAATCACGAAAGCGGATATGCTGGCGCGCTTCTATGCTACGGATGCTGAAAAGGCAACCGTAACAGCAGTTGAAGAGGAATTGGATTTGTCGACAATCAACAAGGCGTTTGATTTATTGCCTGCTTAAGTAAGTGATTAAAGCGTAAAGGAGACGATGTTCATCATCGGCTCCTTTTTTTTAGGCTGGATATCATATTGAGTAAAGTGATTATTCTTGACCAACCAGTCAAAAAAGCAATATAATAATATTGAACGAACGGTCAAGAAAAAGGAGGCGGCATGGCAAGACAACGAAACTTTGACAAAGCAGCGATTGCGAAACAATTGATGCCGGTTTTCATTACCCGTGGGTATGAAGGTGCATCGGTGTCGGAACTTGTAGCAGCATCCGGCTTATTACGGGGCAGCTTATATGCGGCATACGGTAGTAAGTTAGGAATTTTTGTGGCCGGTCTACAACAGTTACCGACGCTTGATGCATTAACTGAGCAAGAATTGGATTTTTTGATTGTTGCGTTACTAGAAGTTGCACCGAATAATCCAGTGGTGAAGAACTTTTTACAGGATTACTTGGTGGACATTGATACAGAACAATTAGCGGTTAAGATCGGTTTACAGATATTAGCAAAGGCAAAATGATAGGGGGATATCATGGCAATTAATTCAGTAACGTTTGGGGAACAAACACTAACAATTACAATTAATGGACTAGACAAGATGTGGAGCTTCAAAAGTAATTTGGTAATCCCGTATACACATATTGCGGGAGCAACACTAGATAATGAAGCGTTGGCAGAACCAAAGGGGATGAAATGGCCTGGTTTGCGTGTGCCGGGTAAGTATGCGGGGACCTTCATTTTAGAGGGTGAAAAAACGTTCTATAATGCTGAAATCGGTGGCAGCGACGTCATCGTTGTGCAACTTCATGATGAGGAATACGTTCGTTTAGTATTGAGCGTAGATGATGGCGTTGATATTGTTAATACCATCAACCAACACGTCATGTAAAGATTCTCGTGTGGCCGGTCCAAGGCATATCATTTAACATTTGAACGAATTAAGCGTAGGCTAGAGGTATCCAACGGCTACGAAAGGAGTTCAACGTTATGGACGCAATGGAGAAGGCACAACGGATCGAAAATTGGTTGCAGCAAAATGGCTCAGTACAGGTGATGGTTGCAGAATTCATGACCAAAAATCCGCCGGTGACGGTACAAGAATTTTTGGCCACGAATGATTGCAGCAATAAGCCTGAAACGGGTCTTGAGGGGATTTTGACGCAAGAGGGGCTTTGGTACGATTTGCGTGGATCACACAGCATGATGCTGAATGCGTTGGCAGCGCGTGATTTAAACACGACAATTGAAGACTACATTAAGTCGGTACCAAAGGTTTGCTACACGGCAATGACGGCATATGCCATGAAAATTACAGGCGCAATGAGTGTACACAATGGTGTGCAACAATACGCGAATGACATGACGCCAGCGCAGCGTAAAGCGTTGGATGAATTTGCGACGGCAGGTTTAATTACGGTTAAGCCTGAACCGGTGCGGATTCCACCAAGAATGAAGGTGCAATTCGTGAAGTTGGTACAGCGACAAAGACAAGTACTCGCGGCTAACTAGAGAAAGAGGCCTAATGAAAACGCACAACTCTATGATGGAGTTGTGCGTTTTTGTTAGTTATGGTGATATAAGGCGTGCCAGTCATCTGACATGGTGCCGGTTTGCAATAACGAGGCGATTTGATCAATTGGCTCCTGACAATCACGCTGCAGCCATAAAAGAATCACACTCATAAAGTGTGCCACAATCATTTCCTTGGCATAAATCTCAGGCAGACCGTGTGGCTTGACCTGAACATTCTCCAATAGAATGAGTTTGAGCTTGTATTGGAATTGCAAATCAGCACCGCTGAAAAGTAACCCGCGGAGCAGTTGACGTTCGCCGTATAAATACGTCAACAAACTATGCGTACCAGTTGGCGTTAAGATTTCAGACTGACTACCAGGATTATCGTGAACAATCTGTTGGATTGCTGATAACAGATCGGCAGCTAAGATTTCAACCAGCGCATATTTGTCCTCGTAGTGTAGATAGAAGGTGCCACGATTGATGTCGGCGGCTTTCACGATGGCAGCGACGGTGATTTTATCGAACGTATTTTGTTGCATGAGTTGGGTAAAAGCGATTTTGATTTTCGCTGGGGCACTTTCAGTTTTCATAAATCAACACTCCGTTCATTTTCGTTCATTGGTTTTTAGTCTAAATGTTTTAAGATAAAAATGAAAGTAGGAGTATAGGAGGCAAATATGAACGACGAAGACATGAAGAAACAGTCAATGAATCATAATTCGCATGACAACCACGACCACATGCAGCATACTAACCACGATATGCACGATATGCACGATATGCACATGAACCACGGTGACCACGACATGATGATGCACGGTGGTCACATGATGCATATGGGTAACATGAAGCAAAAGTTAATTGTCTCGGTTATTTTGACGATTCCAATTATTTTGCTATCACCGATGATGGGGATGGCCCTGCCATTTACGATTACTGGCATTCCTGGCCAGAACTGGTTAGTGCTCGTCCTTGGTTCGATTCTATTTTTCTATGGTGGAACACCCTTCTTTAACGGTGCGCGTGGTGAATTGCAAAGCAAGCAACCAGCGATGATGACGTTGATTACGATGGGGATTGTGGTCGCGTACTTTTATAGTTTGTATGCCACAATCATGAACGCTTTGCACCCTCACGCGATGATAATGGACTTCTTCTGGGAGCTCGCCACGCTGATCGATATCATGTTGTTAGGTCACTTGATTGAAATGAATGCGGTTATGAAGGCTGGTTCGGCGGTTGATGCCTTGGCCAATTTGGTGCCAAAAGCGGCCCACCGCCGGCAACATGACGAACATTATCAAGACACGCCCATTGACGAGTTAGATTTGGGCGATGTCGTGCTCGTTAAAGAAAACGAACGCGTGCCGGTTGATGGTCGCGTGTTAACGGGGATGCCAACCCTGGACGAATCACTCTTAACAGGCGAGTCGGTTGGCGTGATGAAACATGAAGGTGACCATGTCGTTGGCGGTTCGTTGAACAGCAACACGCCGTTTACGATGACCGTTGCCAAGCAAGCCCAAGATGGTTTCTTAGCCCAGGTCCAGCAATTGGTAACCCGAGCACAACAGGCGAAAACAAAGTCTGAAACGTTAGCTGACCGCGTGGCTGGCTGGTTGTTCTATGCGGCCACGATTATTGGCATTTTGGCTTTGATAGTTTGGACGGTTATTCACGGTTTTGCTTTTGCTTTGCCAATTGCTGTGACCGTGTTCATTATTGCTTGTCCCCATGCGTTGGGCTTAGCGATTCCGTTGGTTGTTGCCCGCTTGACAGGCATTGCGGCACAACAAGGACTGTTGATTCAAAACCGTCCCGCCTTAGAGCAAGTGAATCAATTGCGTTATGCGTTGATGGATAAGACGGGCACGTTGACGGCTGGAAACTTTAAAGTGCAACAAGTCCTAACAACAACGGATGCCATGACGGCGGATGAAATTTTGCGGACAGCAGCTGCCCTAGAACAAGGTAGTACGCACCCGATTGCCACGAGTCTTTTGCAGGCAGTCACTGGAGACTTGCCAACGGTTATGCATCAGGAAACCATTCCAGGTGCCGGTGTGACCGGTATGATTGGGGATGATCACTTTGCGTTGTTAAATATGCCAGCATTACATGAACGGGGTATCGCCCATGAACACGCCATGTTTGCGACACTAGCTGACAAAGGCTATACGGTTAGTTTTTTGGTTAAACATGACACGGTTGTCGGTGTTATCGGGTGGGGGGATGCCATCAAGGATGACACCCGTCAATTTATTGCAGATCTCAAAGCACAACAAATTACGCCCGTCATGTTAACTGGTGATAATGAAGCGGCTGCCCAAGTCATCGCCCAACAATTAGGGATTGAACAGGTACATGCAAATTTGAAGCCACAAGATAAGGTAGCTTTGGTGACACAATACCAACAACAAGGTGGAGTGATGATGATTGGTGATGGGGTGAATGATTCGCCTGCGCTGGCCCAAGCTGACCTAGGGGTGGCGATTGGCGCTGGAACGGATGTCGCCATTAATGCAGCAGATGTTGTCTTGGTCCACTCAAAGCCAAGCGATGTGTTAACATTGTTGTCATTGGCACGCCAAGCCAAGCGTAAGATGACGCAAAACCTGTGGTGGGGAGCTGGCTATAATCTAATTGCGTTGCCATTAGCAGCCGGAATTTTGATGCCGATTGGTATTCGTTTGGATCCAATGGTCGGGGCCATCCTAATGTCCTTATCCACAATTGTTGTTGCCATTAATGCCATGACGCTTAGGTTAAAATAAACGCAAAAAAGCACGCCGTGATGAAAACGACGTGCTTTTTCTATATCCTGATCATTCCATTAGGACGCTCAATCTGACTCTCTCAAAAAGTCATACTTTGTGAACCACGGATTGTGGGAAAAGTGGTTCACCACGTTCGATGTCACACCGCCGAGAAAGGGAAAGAGAGAAAAAGACGATGCGTACAACCGGAACGCTTATTACTTGATTTAGTATGCGTGAATTATTTGCATTTTTTGCAAAAGTGCCAAAAACGGGAAGTTTTGTGTATTTTTAATAAGTGAAATCCCATTTGTCGGAATGCTTGTGAACGCATCAAAAAAGCCACGTGAGGGGGCACGTGGCTTAATGGGTGGTTAATCGGCATGAAACTAAGGGGATAGGGGGATATCCGATTAACCGGCATCTGAATATGCTAGATTCTAGGGTGCATATCTGCGCCTTGAATGATTATAGTATGCAACAATTTTTGAGTCACATAACAAAAGTGCCGAAACTGACGCAAAATGCGAGAAATTTTTCATAACGCCCCTTTAAACCACCATTGTACTGACACAATGTTAGAATAAAGCGTCTAGAAAAAACGAAAGAAGGTGGATGTTGTGGAGAACAAGCCAAAGTTTGTCGGTATTATCACGGCCGCCATTTTGCTCTCAACATTTATGTCAGCGGTTGAAGGAACCGTTATTTCAACCGCCATGCCAACCATCATTGGTTCCTTGCACGGTATCAAGTTGATGAGTTGGGTGTTCAGTATTTACATGTTGATGACTGCAGTTGCGACGCCAATCTACGGTAAGCTTGCCGATTTGATTGGCCGTAAGCCAGCCATGTTATCAGGACTTATTATTTTCTTATTCGGCTCAATGATGAGTGGTATTTCCGACAGTATGGGCGCTTTGATTTTCTGGCGTGCGATTCAGGGAATCGGTGCGGGTGGTATCATGCCCGTCGCTTTTACAATTTTGGCCGATTTGTATCCCATCGAGAAGCGGGCTTCAGTCATGGGACTGAACTCAACAGCTTGGGGTGTCGCCTCAATGGTTGGACCACTAGTCGGTGGTTATTTGGTACAAAACCTGTCATGGCACTGGGTGTTCTTCATCAACGTACCAGTTGGCTTAATCGCGATTGGTATTTTGGTCTTCTTCTATAAGGATCGCTTCGAACGTCGGAAGGCCACGATTGATTATCCTGGTGTGCTTTGGATGACGATGTTCATCGTGGGCTTGTTGTTAGGGTTGCAAATGATTTCCGAATCACAATGGCTCTTGATGGTTGTCTTCTTTATCATGTCAGGACTCGGCTTGTGGTTGTTCATTAAGCGGGAACGTAAGGCTGAGGAACCATTGATTGATTTGGCAATGTTTAAGTCAGTCGATTTTACAGCAGCAAACGCGATTGCCGGCTTGGTGGCTGGTTTCATTATCGCTTATAACGTTTACTTGCCAACTTGGATGCAGGCCTTGGGTGGTATGAAGCCATCGGTTGCGGGGTTCGTTGTGACACCAAGTTCAGTAGTTTGGATGTTTGGTGCGATGATTGCGGGTCGTGTGATGTCTAAGCATGGTGCACAATATCTCTTTAAGTTTAGTTTGCTTATTGGTACGCTGTACGCCATTATGTTGGCTGTTATGCCAGGGGATGCACCGTTTGTATTGTTCTTGGCAACTGGTGTGATTTTTGGTTTGACAATGGGGTCAACGATGACAGGGACGACGGTGATGGCGCAACAAACAGTTGCGCCAAGTCAAGTCGGTATGGCAACATCATTTAATAACTTGGCACGGGCGATGGTCCAAACGATGATGACAACGGTTTACGGCGTTGTCTTGAATGTGTCGATGGCAATTGCTTTACGGGGTCACAGTAATTTGAAGTTCAATGAACTAAATGAACTGATTGATCCAAATACGGCTAAGAACTTGCCAGCTAGTCACATTGCACCGTTACGTGACATCATGACGTTTGGTCTACACAATATCTTCTGGGTAGGTGCCTTGTTGATGATTGGTGCGATTGCAACGAATATGTGGGCAACCCGTCAATTAAAGAAATAAATTTAAAAGGCGATGTGGAAACACATGGCCTTTTTTTCATGGATTTACGCAAAAAGGCCCCCGAATTGACGAAATGACCTTATAATAAGTGAGTGAATGAGCACGTGTTAGGGAGAATGAAAAATGGATTGGATGCTGGAAAAGAAGGAACGGCAAAAGATTGAATTGCTGACGTATTTGAAACGGCAGATTCAAGGCGAAATCTCAGTTAAGGAAATCGGTGAGGCGTTGTCGTGGTCAAAATACCTGGTTTTGACGGTGGCGAGCGAATTGGTTGCTGATTTAACGGTAATATACGGTGAAGAACAAAGTGCTGACAAGTCTTTGCAATTATCAGCGGACGAGAAAAAATTGCTCTTATCCCTGAAACGGCACGTTAATGTTGATGCCGTGATGCTAGTTTATCTGCGCGAATCTTTATATTGGAATTTCATCAAAGAAGTGTTCTTGGAGACTGTGACGTCGTATGAAGAATTTGCGGAGCGTTATTTAACGACACCAAGTACAACGCGCAATGTAAAAAATCATCTGGCAGAACGTCTGGCGCCATTGGGGATTGGCATTGATGATCATTACCATTTTACGGGGGATGAATCCGCAATTCGGATGTTCTTTTTCCGCCTCGCAGTTCGTTATTTTGGTGATCGCGAATTTCCATATGGTGAACAATTGAAACAACAGGCCGACGAGGGGATCGACCGCTTAGTTGCTTCGTTTACGGCAGAACCATTTATTCGCGATTCAAAGCGGATTGCCTTACGCTTCTATTATGCGCTGGCTGCGATTCGGGTACGCGAGGGGCATTTTGTTGACCCGCATAACTTAGATGATATTTTTGTGCCAACAACTGATATGGCGCCAACAACGCAAGCCTTGTTGGCAGAAATGGTGGCTGATTCACTGCAGTACGACACCATCAATGCGGAGCAGGCGGCAGTTGAGGCACGCGAAACCTTGTATTATTTGTATATGTTAAATGTCGTCGGTTCAACGGACTGGGAACATATTATTACGCCAAAGATGCAACAACGCATTACAGAAATTATGACGATTGTCGCTGACTATCATCAACGCTACTTTGGTGTCGCGATGACACCGGCCAGTGCGACCCAAATCAGGCGTGAGTTATTGCCCCCAGTACTGATGTTTGAGTTGCACGCGATTGATGTGGGACACCGGCGCAATTTTGACATGGAAGAGGCTTACCGCATGTACCCGGTGTTGGTTGAAATGGCGATCGATGTGAGCCGTGACATAGCGCCGTTGCGCGACCTTACACCTGAAGAATCTGAACGCTTGATGTTTGGTTATTTGTTTACCGCGTTTGCTGCCTACCTTGACCAGGCTGAAATTTTTGCGCCGATTAAAATTGATATTGATATTACGTACCGCCCGGCGCTTGAAGTCATTTTGAAGCGTATGTTGGCGGGGATGGCAGAGTTTAATATTGTTTTTACGAATCGTTTTGAAGATAACGTTGATTTAGTCATTTCAGATGCCATGTTGGCGGACGTTGATAGCCGAAATCGTTTTGATTGGCAACAACTCCCAACCATTAAGCAAATTGCCCAATTACGGTCACGTTTGTCGGTGATTAAACGGCAAAAATTCGAAGCACGATTTAAAGAATTGAACCCGGACAATGATTAGTAAAACGCCCACCAATCAAGATAGCGATTGGTGGGCGTTTCAATAGAGAGATAGTCTTTTTGTAAGTAACGTTTGCAGGGCGGGCGCTTCACGCTATAATGAAGGTTAATAAAGTGGCCTGGGACTCCCTAGACTGATGGCTACTATGAGAATTGTGGTGAAAGAGTGGTGAGAACGACGATGGAACAAAGTAATCGCACAATGAGAATGTATCAGTCGTTGGCTGAAATTGCTGAGCAAGCACTTCATAATATGGAGGCACAGCAGTCAGCGCCTACTAGCACTACGGCTGAACTAGATCCATCTGTTTTGAAGGCTTTTGCAATGCGACTGGTGAAAGTGGTTGATGAGATTGCAACAGAAGATGATGTGATTGCACACGAACAGTATGTGCAGGCCCGAGCTAGTTTGATGGCAAACATTGATCAGGTGGTTGACGTCACGGATGCAACGATTAATCGTTTGTGCGCCGCTTTGAGTAGCACGCGTGATGCCATTCGGCCACTCCAAATTGCAGCGACAGCCGATAAAATGATGGCCCAGCAAACGTTAGCGCAACACTGGTTGGCGGTATACGCGCCAGCAAGTGTTGACCCGAGCCTGAGTGGACCGTATCAAGCTTTACAAACGGCGGTAACAACCAATCGATTCGGCCTGTTACAAGCTTTAGGTGTGTTCGACCATGAATTAGTAGCCTTCCACCGCGAAAGTCGCGAGTTCTTGGATGAATTGGTCGGGGGCTTGTACTTAAAGGTTGCCCAGTATCAATTGCTCCAATTTGCAGATTTGGTGAACTTCTTTTCAGCAGCTCACTTGTATGTCGCGATTGCCTCGGCACCAGAAGAGTACATGGTCATTGGACAGCTAATTCAGCAGTTAGAGCCGGTATTGAGCGATAAAATTATGTCGCTGTCAGATTTGGCAACGGTTGCGAATTATGTACAAGATTTGTATACGAATGCAGCGATGGTGTGGCAATCAAATGCCACATTGACGCCTGAATCTGACAGATTGATGGCTGAGAGTCAATCGACGCTTGCGCAAGCCTCGACTCGTGATGACTATCGGGCGGTGGTCGCATTACTACGCCAAGTTCGTTTTGAACAACCAACGATGGCTAATTAATGATTGTATTTTTCGACCAAGGCCATAAAATCAGATAAGTTAATGGCCCAAGCCAGGGCTGAGGATAGATTATCCCATTGAAAAATGACCTCTGGTTCAGGTGCACCAGTTTGATTGAAAATGCGGAGGGTCATCAGACCGAATTGTCCGAAACTTGGTAAGCTTCGAATTTCTCGATTGTTCGTTAAGTCAATGTGGCCGAACCCGTTATTCTGATAAAAATTGATAATCTGATCGTTGTTCATGGTGGCTACCTCCGTTCTTTGGGTATTGTATCGGCGTAATTTGTCCCAGATTTGAGCTAATTTCGCGACTTTTGCGTCTGTTTGTTATCCAAATGCGTTAAAATTCGCTAAACCGTTCCAATTGTGGTGCAAATCAACTTTTTGTAAGTATAACGGTTATACTAATTAACATAAAGTAAGTTATCAAACAACGAAGAGCGGGGGATACAACAATGTACAACAAGTTAGAGAACAAGCAATGGATGGTCGCTGGATTGTCAACTTTGGTTATGACACAAGGACAGTTGTCACGTAACGTGATTGTTGAAAACCGAAAAGTTGATTTGGCAACGAAGTAATAATAAAATTCCTGTAGGCATGTCTTGAATGAAGGTATGCCTACATTTTACATATCTGGTACGAAGGAACCAAGAGTTGTGGGAACGCCTTGGAAACATAAATGACACTAGTTATGGTGAATGTCGCGTAACCTTCGCAGTTAACGACCTAATAAAATGATTTTAAGGGCCACGAAGTTACGTTTAATACGGGACTTTGTGGCTTTTTTGATGCAACAAAGGCAGTAGGGTTCACGGTTATGATGAGAAGAGGGAAAGATAATGAATTTCAAATCATTACACACGGCTGATTTTGAGTCAAAAACGCACTACAAAATGTATAAAGACGGTAAGCAATGGATGTTTGCCGGGATTATGGCCATCGCGTTGGGGGCTGGTATCGCTGCGCCTTCACAACAAGCATCAGCTGATACCACTGATGCGGCGACAGTGGCTACGACAACCAATACAGGAACTAGCTCGACTGATAGCAATACAGTGACATTGTCTACGTCGACTAGTACCACGACAACACCAACAACTGATGCAGTAGCAACGTCTGACACAGCGGTAACGCCAGTCGCAACGGCTGCGACAGTCAACACGACGAGTCAATCAACGGGCGCAACGCCAGTTACGACGGCATCAGCGACGCCAGCACCAAGCGAAACAGCTAGCACAGCAGCATCTAACACGTTGACGAGTAATGCAGTGGGAGCTGGTGATAGTGCCAATAGCGTTATCAAGTCAGCCACGTCTGGCTCAACGGCCGATGGTACCGGTACGTTGGGATCATATGGTAACAAGGACGCTTACCCATCAATTTCTGGTAATTCGGCAACGTCATCGATTAACAATCAAGGTGCGGTAACGGTTAACAAGAGCGCCTCAACGTCAAGTTCAAATTCATTTGATGTTAAACATGTCAAAGGCTGCCTCAACGTCAGCAACGGCCAACACAAGTTCTGTTGCGGTGACGATTAATGCACCAAGCAACGCCACAGTTGGTAACATCAAGTACACGGTTGATAGTGCTGGTAACACAGTCGCCGTAACACCTGGTGGTAGTTCATACATTGTGAACCAAATGGGATCAGGGATAACCTCTGATATCATGTCACAAGCTACTAGTACGATTAAGTCTGAGTTTGCGGTTGTATCAAAGAATTCAACCTCAGCAGTATCTGCTAAGAGTGTAACTGACAGCTACAGCAACTTGGCAAAGTCAAATACAGCATTGCAACAAGCACAGTTGGCTAGCGCTAAGACGGCAGGTGATTCGGCAGCAAGTGTTGCATTGTCAGCTGCTAATAAGGTGACTAGCTTTGCGTCTGGCTTGAATTCCGGAGTGTCTTCATTCGGTGTGGAATCAGCAGCTTTGTCTAAGGCTGTCAGTTACATCAAGACAGGTGACTGGATTAATGCGGCGACACAATTGAGTTATGCCACTAGTTATGCATACACTAATTGGTATAGTAATGATTCTAACTACACGTCATTGGCATCTTTCAAGGACAGCTTCACTGTTTCAAAGGGTTGGGCCAATGGAAATATCACGAATTCTGATTACACGACGTACAACAATTACGCGGCTACTTCCACGGCGGCTTCTAAAAGTGCCTCTACCTACGGGTCAATTGCAGCCGCTAATTTATTGTCGAGTCAATCAGCCCAAACAGACTACAACTCATTCTCTGCAGCGGCAGTAGCAGCAGCCAAGTCAGCTGCTGATTTAATCACGTCAGCTCGTTCCATTGCAGCTGGTCTTAAAACTTCAAGTGCTGTAATTATCCACAATTCATATTCTGGTGCGGATGCATCAGTGACACAAAGCTATGCTAATAATGCAAATAAGGCGGCAAGCAGTGTCACAAGTATGTTGAACAAGTCGATGGCTTCGTTGAGTAACGGATTTGCGTTTAATGTTCCCGATAACAGTGTTGCTGGACTTTTCTGGGTTTCGGCGGCTAATGCAAACGACTCGATTCGTTCATCATTTGCATCGAGTGTTGGCAGCTACGCCCGTTCAAATGCGGCGAAAAATACTGGTAAGCTGGCGTCTATGTTTAACAGCCTGGCGTCATACATGGATTACCTCCAGACGTCGGCTGGTGCATCTACGCTTGCACAAACGCAAATGAGCCAGAATTCGGGTACATGGAATAGTGCTGCCAATTTCTTCTTTGGCGGTGTTGTGCCGGGCATGAGCTATTCAGCTGATGAATTAACAAGCGCATATGCTGCGTTATCTGATGCAATGGCGAACCTAAATGACATTACGAACTCATATACCGTTGCGGCTGATTTGACAAAGAGTGGGTCGAACTATGTAACTAAGTCGTATGGTACGACGTATAACGCAGCGCTTGTTGATCAGTTGCGTTCTGCCTTGACGAACCAAGTTAAGGTTGTCAACAATCTGGTAGACGATATTAATCAATACGTTGTGACGACGATTCCGGACTTCGTAAGTAATTATTTTGGTTACCAATTGTTAAATACCAAGGATGGTACAAATTATCGTGATTTAGCGGGAATGGCAGGTACCTGGCAGGCCGTGCAAGATTCAGCCGCTATGATCGTTGATAAGTTGGCTTATCAACAAGCATCCGATTATGCAGCACTATATGCATCGATTGCGAATAGCTATCGAGCATTAGGCACGAATGCTGGAAATTCACTATTGGGAAGCCTGTATGATGCGATGGCATCCGCACAAAATTCGGCCTACTCAGCTATGATGTCAGCCTATAACTCACAAAGTGCCGAATTCTCGGTATTGAGTTCAGCAGGTGCGTTGAATTTTGGTGTCTTTAACGCAGTTCCTGGTTTGATCACGTTGGGAATTACGAACGGAACCAAGGTTGTTGGTAGTCAGTTGGCGTCAAATATTCAAGTGATGATGACGCAAATGAATTCCGGCTTGCAAGCGATGACGGATTCATATGCAAGTTTGTTCAACGTAACATCAGCGGCTGCCGTAACCGATGTGCACTACGGTGTCGTTGCACAAACGCCTTCTACGTCAGGCCTGACGGGAGGAACGTTCATTGACAATAACTACACCACAACGGCAACGGTTAACAATGTTGCGAACACAACGACAACTGATGTGGTTTACCAAGTAGTTGATGAAGGCGTTTTGACATCTTTGGCAGCGACAACAACAACTGACTCAGCAACGGCAACGGCGATTGCAGCTGCTAAGTCAGTTTTGGCAAACAGTAATGTGTCACAACAAGACGTTGATAGTGCCGTGAATGCTATTTGGTTGGCACTTGATCACACAATTGCGCCATCAACAACTGCTGGTAAGACGGGTAGTGCCGCCGTATCAGCTGCCACAACTGCTACAGCCCCAATTTCATTGACGTCAGCGGCCCAAACGGTCACAACGACAACGGATTTGAATAACGCTGGTGAAAAGAAAACCTTTACGGTGACTGGATCAGCTAACTATATGAAGCCAACATCAGTATTGTTGGTGGATAGTCAAGGTAATACGGTCACTGATTACACCAGTTCAGCAACCTATAATAGCCAAACTGGTCAATTCAGTTTGAACCAGGTTGTTTTGCCAACTCAAGGCGACTACAAGTTGGTCGTTGTTTGGACGGCCCAACCGGATAAGTCGGATGTGAATAGTTACAACGGTCAGTCAACGATTAAGTTGGCAACTAGTTGGACGAATTTGGATAAGACGGCGGGCAGTTCATCTGAAACCATCAATGTCCAGCGTACTTTGGCAGTAAAGGTGTCATTGCAAGTGCAATACACGGATGCGGCGGGTACGGTACACACAACTGATTTGGCAAACGGTCTATTGATTGGAACTGGTTCAGCTATTATCAGCGACCCACAATTGGGTGCGTTTGTTGGGATGACAGCTGACCAAATTTTGGCGATGAATAAAGCAGCGGGGACAACAAGTTCAATCGTGTCTGTTCCTGGATACCACTTATCAGTTAATAGCGATGGCACGTTGCTGATTACTGTGAACGGGACAGCTATTGATAACGGTTCTTATAAAATCGATGCTGACAATGCGACAAATGATGCGTTGACTTTGGTATTGCATGCAGATGCGAATACCCAAATTGCACGTGTTGTTGTGAAGGGTGGTTATTATCCAAGCAGTGTTTCACAAGGATCAGCAGTCGGGACCACTGGATCTTCGATTGTTTTTAAAGCGAACGATACAACTTTGAAGATGCCAGGTGCAACCTATACGGTAACTGGACCAGACGGTAAAACGTATGCAAACTTTAAAGATGCACTAGCAGCCAACCCAACGTTCGATGCAACAAATTGGACTGAGGCCACTGGATCAGACGGCACGCGCCAAACGTTTACCGTGAACTACGTCTTCAACCAACAAGTTGCCCAGCTTCAAGTTGGTGCGCCAAACGCAGGCTTATCTGAACAAGTGACTGGTGATACCGATTCTGATATTGCCTTTAAGGCCAGCGATGCTGATTTGAAGAAGGCTGGCTTTACGTACACGGTAACGGCGCCGGATGGCATCGTTTACGCGTCACTTGCGGCAGCATTAGCAGCGACAATGACGGTTAACGGTTCATTAGTGAAGGTCGGCAAGTTTGATGAAACTGACTTTGCAGTGGGGACTATCGATCCAAGTCAACAAATTTTCAAGGTGACTTACACGCCAGATGCACAATCGGCGACGATTATTGCTAATAAGGACGGCGTTAACAGCACATTGGAGACAATCACTGGTAAGACGTCAGATCAGTTGACGTTTACGACTGTTTCAGATGCTACGTTGGCCACGCCTGGGTACACTTACACGGTCGTTGGACCAGATGGCGTAACCTATGCAAGTTTGGCTGAGGCCGTTGCGGCTAATGGGTCATTTGATAATACGGATAACGCGGGAACGGCTGACGAAAGCGTCCAGATGTTTACGGTTAACTACGTCAAGACAACCCAGCATGCCACGATTACAATTCATGACAAGTCAACGGGTAAGGTGCTTGGAACAGTTACGATTTCAGGTAAGTCAGGGGATGCAATAACAGCGGACCAATTGGCTACGGCTATCAGTTCAGTGACTGATGCACAACCAAATTACGCTGGCAATATTACGATTACGAGTGACACGGCATCGGGTCAAAACTTTGACTTTAATGATGGGACAGATCAATCGTTTGATGTGACGTTTGTCCACAATGCCAAGTTGGTATCAACGGATACAACGTATACCGGTTCTGTTTCATTTAAGGGCACTAACTTAGCTGTTAATACGCAAACTGCCGTAGTGACTAAGACTGCTTCAGTTGACGCAATTACTGGTGAGGTAATTGATGCCGCCAATGCGGACGACTTTGCAAATTATGTGGCACCATCTTATGCGTTGAAGGCTGGTACCGCACAGGTTGATGCGACGACTGGAACGGTGACATTTGCCTATGTTACGGCAACGTATGTGAAGGGTTATTTTGCGGACGTTAATGGTGTGCAGTTGGCTTCTTTGAGCGGTAACAATACGTCGACGACGGCGGTTATTACTTACACCGAGATTAAGTCGGTTTCACCAACTTTGCCTGGCGACGCAGCAACTGATGCAAGTGAAGCAGGTAGTTCAGCATCAAAGGCCAGTTCCGCAGCATCAGCAGCGGATTCAGCCGCCACTGAATTCCCAGCAGCGTCAAGTGCAGCTAGTGCAGCAGATTCATCAGCTAGTGTCGCTTCGAGTGCTGCGTCAGAGGCTAGTTCTGCTGCCTCGGCCGCAGCTTCAGAAGCAGCAGTAGCAAGTTCCGCAGCCAGCGCCGCTGATAGTGCGGCCACAGCTGGCGATAACGAAGCAGCATCAAGCGCAGCTAAGGACGCCAGTTCTGCAGCTTCAGCAGCATCAAGTGCAGCCAGCGTCGCCTCAAGTGCGGCGGAGATCGCCTCGAGTGCAGCTAGTGACGCGGAGTCAAGTGCTTCGGAAGCAGCAGCGGTTGCTAAGTCAGAAAGTCAGAGCCAGTCAACGTCAATTAGTACGTCACAATCTATTAGTCAATCAACGAGTTTGAGCCAGTCGACATCAACGAGTCAGTCTTTGAGTACGTCGACGTCATTGTCAGGCTCAACGAGTTTGTCAAATTCTATTTCGTTGAGTGGATCAACGTCATTGAGTAATTCGACTTCAACAAGTTTGAGCAACTCGACGTCATTGAGTAATTCAACGTCATTGAGCAGTTCAACTTCGACAAGTTTGAGTAATTCAACATCATTGAGTAACTCAACTTCGACAAGTTTGAGCGATTCAACATCATTGAGTAACTCGACTTCAACAAGTTTGAGCGATTCAACATCATTGAGTAACTCGACTTCGACAAGTTTGTCAGACTCAACATCGTTGAGTGGATCAACTTCAACAAGCTTGAGCAACTCGACGTCATTGAGCAATTCAACTTCAACAAGTTTGAGTGATTCAACGTCATTGAGTAACTCGACTTCAACAAGCTTGTCAGACTCAACGTCATTGAGCAGTTCAACTTCGACAAGCTTGAGCAACTCAACGTCATTGAGTAATTCAACTTCAACGAGTTTGAGCGATTCAACATCATTGAGTAACTCAACTTCGACAAGCTTGAGCAACTCGACGTCATTGAGCAGCTCAACTTCAACGAGCTTGAGCAATTCAACATCATTGAGTAATTCAACTTCAACAAGCTTGAGCGATTCAACGTCATTGAGTAACTCAACTTCGACAAGTTTGAGTAATTCAACGTCATTGAGTAACTCAACTTCGACAAGTTTGTCAGACTCAACATCGTTGAGTGGATCAACTTCAACAAGCTTAAGCAATTCAACATCATTGAGTAGTTCAACTTCAACGAGTTTGAGCAACTCAACATCAACAAGTTTGAGTGATTCAACGTCATTGAGTAACTCGACTTCAACAAGCTTGTCAGACTCAACGTCATTGAGCAGTTCAACTTCGACAAGCTTGAGCGATTTAACGTCATTGAGTAACTCGACTTCAACAAGCTTGAGCGATTCAACGTCATTGAGTAACTCAACTTCGACAAGTTTGTCTGACTCAACGTCATTGAGTAATTCAACTTCGACAAGCTTGAGCAACTCGACGTCATTGAGTAATTCAACTTCGACAAGTTTGAGCGATTCAACGTCATTGAGTAACTCAACCTCAACGAGTTTGAGCGACTCAACGTCATTGAGTAACTCAACTTCAACGAGTTTGAGCAACTCAACGTCATTGAGCAGTTCAACCTCAACGAGTTTGAGCGATTCGACGTCATTGAGTAATTCAACTTCGACAAGTTTGTCAGACTCAACATCGTTGAGTAAATCAACTTCGACAAGTTTGAGCGATTCAACGTCATTGAGTAACTCGACATCGTTGAGCAGTTCAACCTCAACGAGTTTGAGCGATTCAACGTCATTGAGTAACTCAACTTCAACGAGTTTGAGCAACTCGACGTCATTGAGCAGCTCGACTTCAACAAGTTTGAGTAATTCAACGTCATTGAGTAACTCAACTTCGACAAGCTTGAGCGATTCAACATCATTGAGTAACTCAACTTCGACAAGTTTGTCAGACTCAACGTCATTGAGCAACTCGACTTCGACAAGTTTGAGCAATTCAACATCAACGAGTTTGAGCAACTCAACGACGAGTGGGCGTAATGCTGGTGCTAACGTTGCGGCTGGTGTTGCCACGATTGGCACAACGGTAGCAACTGTTGCAGGTACGTCGTTGACGAACCAGGGAAGTGCTGTTGCCACATCACTCTCTAATGCAACGGTTAGCGTCGCGGGCGTAGTTAATACGCCGGGTCAATCAGCTGAAATTGCTGGTTCTCAAGCAGGTGATGACAATAACGGACGCATTGATGCCGTGACTGTCGATCAGAAGTCTGCAAATTTGGAACACGCAACGGCCGATGACCAGGTCTCAACGACTGAGTTCTTGAGCGTTGCTGCGTTGATTATGATGGGCTTGTTCGGTCTCTTGGTTGCTCGTCGTCGTAAGGATGATGACGAAGATGAGGATGACTCTGCAACAACCCGTTAAGCGGTGAATGTTAAGCATAAAAATAAGGCGAAGCGATAGTCCAGAGATGACGTATCGCTTCGCCTTTTTTGCTATCCGAAAGGGATGATAAAGTCGCAGAAAATAGGGTATTAATTACGTGAAAGTAGAGGTTATCGCGGTATATAATAATAAGTAATTGTACGTCGATTAAATAAAATTAGTAGCGTTATACGTAGCTTTGGGGTGGAAGCAATATGAAAATTTATATACTAAATGATTCGTTCTATGTTCGACGCTCGGGGTTGGATAACGCCGGCATTTTGCGAACAAAATTATTCAACGAACATGGTTTACAGACGCAATTCGTGACCTACAAGCTCGACTTGAATGCACGTTTTGGACTTGAAACGGTGGCTGAATTAACGCCAAATTATTTGAATATGTATGAGGAGTTGATGGAACGACCAACGACTTCAAATCCAATTGATATTAAAACGATTTTATTGCCCAATATTGCCCAGGATTACATTGACGAAAATGGCCGTGAGTTGCATCTAACGGATGGTCAAACAATTAAATTACAACCTGGTATTGACCACAAAACGTTATTGCTATGGACTGAAATTGCGACAAATGGCCAAACAACACGGATGAAGTTTTTTGATCCACGTGGGCAACAAATTGGGACTGAATATTTTTCACCTGATGATCAACAATTATATTTGCGAGAGTTTGTGTCAACGACCACACCAACCAAGTTGTGGACGACCGTGACGGCCACTGGGCAAACCACTTATCGCTACCGCACGGCTGATAATCAAGAGCACATGTTTGATAGTGAAGCAGCGCTTCAAGCGTTTTGGTTAGATGAATTGGTTCGTAAAAATACGATTGCCGGCGAAGAAACGGTCTTTATTGTGGATCGCAATGCTGAATGGTTTGATGCCTTGCAACAAATTACGGAATCAGCACGGAAAATTAGTGTCTTGCATAACACCCACACAATTGATCCGCAACAAGTGATGGGGCCGCTAAATGAAAATTACGAAGCCGTCTTAAATCATCAAGAATTATTTGAACGTTTCATTGTTTCCAGTGACCAACAGGCAGCTGATGTGTTGGCACGATGGCCTAAAGCAACGGTGACCGCGATACCGGTTGCGGTATTACCAGATCAGCGACCAACGAATACACCATTTGTAGAGCGTGAAATAGGTTTGGTAGCCATTGTGTCACGAATTGCACCAGAGAAAAACTTGACCGAAGCAGTGCAAGCAATTCACTTAGCACATCAGCAAAATGACATGATTCATGCTGAAATCTGGGGCTCTGGTAATCATGGTGACGACGACCGTTTGCAAGCATTCATCGATCAAATTGGCGCCACAGCTTATATCAAATTAAAGGGGTATACGGCCCAACCAGAGCAGGTATGGCAACGGGCCCAAGCGACGTTGCTAACGTCACACAATGAAGGATACGCCTTATCGTTGGTTGAGGCGTTGGCAAATGGCGTACCGGCAATTTCTTACGATGTTAAGTACGGCCCAAGCGAATTGATTGATGAGTCAACGGGCCGATTAGTCCCAGAACACGATTACACGCAGATGGCTGAAACGTTAGTAACATGGTTTACTACGCCGGAAGAATTGGCACGTAAAAGCGCAGCGGCGGTAGCGTCAACACAACGGTTTAGTGCGGAAAATATTTGGCAGAAGTGGAATGAGGTGCTGTCATGATTGGATATGTCACGTTAACGGTGCCGGTTAAGCGACGCCACGAGTTGGTGTCAGATACGATGCGAGTCTATTCAGGCTTGTTTAACATAAACGGTGATTTTTTGATCAATGAGTCGAATGCCTATGAGGTGCTTGGTACGTCTTACGATGGTGTGTCACAAACGCCGCAACAGGGTGCTGAATTTACCGAAGATGCGGTAAATAACCACCAAAGTAATTGGCTAATTGGTGACCAAGTACGTGTGACCACACTTTTAGATGATGCGGGCCGTGTTCATGAAGTTGGTTACTACAATCAATTAGGCAAATTAGCGGTAAGTGAACAATTTCGTGCGAACGGTCGATTAGTGCGACGCCAGTATTGGAACCACGCCGGCCAAATTAGTTTGACGGAATTTTTTGATGGTCAGCAACAAGTAACCGTCATGGCAATGCAAACTGAAGCGGAGACGCAATGGTATCAGTGGCCAAATCAGTTGCAAGAGCGCCGCTTAACAGGTGAACTTGATTTACTCTTTGATCTACTACAGGGCGCGGTTAATCGTCATGAAATTGAGTCGTTGTGGGTCGACGAGTCAGTTGCAGGGGTGAATTGGGAAGTGTTGGGTGTACCTGTACGACGCCTGACAGACGATGAGGAATTGTAAGATGAACTTTTTTATTAACGGGGGTTTAGCACGCACTAATTCGGGTGTTGAACACGCTATTCTCAAGCGCCTCCAGTTGTTTCGTGACCACGATGTCCCGGCCATGTTGGTGGCAACGGATTTTTTCTTTGATTTGCATCGGAATGCAGTTATTTGGGGTCTACCAGAGTCGCAATTATTAGGGTTGCATGATTGGTTTATCGATGCGCGTGATTATGTTGGTCAGGGTGCACCTAAGCTATCTGATTATCCAGTACCCGCTGGCATGGTTGAATTACAGACGGGGAATGCTCAATTACGGCAGTTTGCATTTGATGGGCAAACAACCAGTCTGATTGATGTGAATGCGGATGCAAATGGTGACATTTACGCTGTGTCATATTTCGATCCAACCCGTCGCCAAACACGGGCTGAATGGTATGACCCACGGGGCTTTATCATTGCGGAAGATCGCTATATCATGCTGGCAGATAAGAATGTGCGGGAAAGCCGTGCATTCTATTCACCAACTGGTCAATTAAAGATGTTGTATACCATGGCACATGATCGAACGGATATTGATGAATTTGAAATGGTCTCAGTATTTGATTATCACGGGCATGATTATCAATTCTTTGGGTCGGATGAGTTATTTAGATTCTTTTTTGACGAAATTAATCAGGCATTTGGTGGTGCGAATGCCTTCATTGCTGATCGCGGCATTACCGAAGCGTGGGCGTTGAACAATATGCAGACACGGGCATTCAAAACATTTATTCTACATGCTGGCCATCTCAATGATGAAACCGCGCCAAACGGTTTGGTGAATTACAACTACCAATATGAATTCGATAACATTGGTGATTTCAATGCGGTGATCGTGCCAACGCAAATTCAACTCGATCGGGTCGCCAATCGATTTGGCTATCGGGAACGCTTCTTCAAAATTCCAGTCGGCATGATTAGTGATGAGGTGTTGCGTGAACCGGTGAAGCCAAGCACCGAACGGCAATCGCAGACAGTGGTGACAGTCTCACGCTTGGATGAGGCAAAGCAAATTGATCACCTGATTGACGCTATGGCAATTGTGCATGAGCAACTGCCCCAGGCACAACTTGAAATTTGGGGTAATGGTAGCGATGATGGTCGGCTCCGTGAACAGATTGCGCGGTTAGATGCCGCAGACTATGTCCATTTGATGGGACACACGACGGCAGTCTTTGAAAAACTGGCCAACGCACAGCTATTTGTTGCAGCTAGTCGGTCAGAGGGCTTTGGATTGACGATGATGGAGGCTGAATCGGTTGGGACACCGATTATTGCATATGATGCGTTATACGGGCCTCGTGAAATCGTGCAACCCGGCGTTAATGGGCAATTGATTGGATTGCATGACGCAGACAATGTGCAACAAATGGCACACTGGATCCAACATTATTTGTCGAATCAACAAGCACTGGATTCATTGATGGCTAGCACGCTAGAAGCCCGCTTAGCCTATAGTGAAACAGCTGTTTGGCAAGCTTGGCAAAACTGGTTGACGGCAATTGCAGAATGGCGGCAAGCAAAATGAAATATTTATTAATTGAGACACTACATCCGCAAATTGATGATGTGACAGAAAAAATTTTAGATGTTTATCGACGATTTAAGGAACAAAGAGAACCAATCAATATCGTGGTGGTTGACTATCAACCGGAACTAACAAAACTTGCACAAGATTATCGCATCGACTTAGATGACATCTGGCAATTGACGGATATTGTCCAACGAACCAAGGGTTATCGGCATGAACCACGCTGGTTTTGGGATTTGCCACGGGCGCCAAAAACGGAGCTCTACTCCGATTTTACTTGGGGCGAAATTAAAGCTGGCTCATTACGGTTAGCATGGTTTGATTATTTTGAACATATCAGCACGGCCTGGCGCTTTGTCCGACAAGTTAAATACTATAATCGACGTGAGGAGCCACGTATGATGACGGAGTATGATTATCGTGGGTTTGCTTCTCGCCGAAAGATGGTGCGAAATGATGTGGTCTATCAGACCGATTATTTTGATGCAACTGGACTTGAGGCGCTGACAGTGCTCTATGATCAGCATCAGCAACCATATCTTTGGTTACGACGAGACGGGATGCGCAATACGACGGCGTATCCATCGCAACTGGCACTGCAAACGGCGGTCTTGATAGAAGCGTTGCAGCTCGATGATCGACCAGAAATGTATACCGTTGGCGAGTCACACCTGATTGATGACTTGATGGCCTCAGCATCGCTGACATTGACCGCCCGAATTGGCGTGACCGATACTACGTGGCAGTGGGTGCCAGAACGTGGGGTGCAACCAGCACATGATGGGTTAGTCGTGACAATTATGACGCACAGTGATAGTGATGAGCGACTCAAAGCGGCGGTTACAGCGGCGAAAACAGCTGGTGCGACGCAAATTCATTTATTGCGGATGTTCAACCCGACTGATTATCAAACGGCCTTAGTGGCGGATGACATGATTGATGACCATGTCGTTGAGTGGACGTTATGGTCAGAAAAAGAAGTGTTGGCTTATGAATTGGCTGACACTGATTTATTGCTGACCGTTTCAGATAGCAACCCAGTGGGCGGTATTTATGCGTACGCCATGGCGGTTAAGTTACCAGTGGTTAACATTTCAAACGACGCGCAGTCACGTCCGTACTTAGACGGTATGACTGGGCAACGTGTACCAATTGAGCGGTTGTCACATGCCGTTGACGTTGTGTTACAGCAAGCAAATTTAGCAGACTAATAAGTCTGCATACATAGAGAAAGCGAAGGGGAACAGGATGAGTTATTGGGTGTTTGATCATATTGAAGTGGATGATTATTTGGCATTTGATAAACCAAAGCGCGACGTTGTTACCTTTGCGACGGCGATTGGTTGGCAAAAGTTACCGTATTTTATTACGGCCTGGTCCGATGAGCCCGAAGCGTCGATTCGGGCCCGCTTGATTGGTGTGTTGGCAGCAACGCAAGCAGGTGACACCGTTCTCCACCAGGTGCCGAGTTATAACGGTTATCTGTATGACGAAATTGTGCTCGATGAGATGACGCAACGTGGGTTAATTAATGTTGCGATTGTACACGACTTGGAGAGTATTCGACTTGGTGAAAAAGTACAAGGACCTGAATTAACGTTGTTGCGTCAATTTAAAGCGATTATTGTTCATAATCAACGAATGAAGGATTGGCTTGAACAACACGAAGTGACGGTGCCGATTATTGTGTTGGAAGTCTTTGATTACAGTAGTAACGTGCCGACGCCCACGCAACAATTTGCGCGAAAGTTGCATTACGCTGGTTCGCTGGCGCCTGAGAAAGCTCCGTTTTTGCAGCGCTGGTCGCCAGTGCTGAACTTAACGGTCTATGGTAATCCTGACCAGACCTTACGTCAGCAACAAGCTTTTGCGATTCACGCCCCAGTCCATGGCGACATCTTGCCAGGTATTATGCAAGATGGCTTTGGACTAGTATGGGATGGTGATATTCAACCAGCTGATAATGAATTTGGCCGGTATACGCGAATGAATAACCCGCATAAATTTAGCTTGTATATGGCTGCTGGCTTACCAGTCATTGTGTGGTCAGAGATGGCGATTGCCACGGTCGTGCAACGTCACCATTTGGGCTATGTGATTAATTCGTTGACGGATTTGCCAGCATTGTTAAATACCGTGACGGCTGATTCATATCGGAAGATGCAAGCGAACGCACAGACAATGTCCATACGTGTTCGCAATGGCTTTTATACACAACGTGCGTTATTAACGATGATGATCTTACTGGAGGAGCGGGCATGAATTGGTTAGTTACAAGTGGTACAACATCACACTTAGCCCAAGCAGCCCTACAACGTCAGTTTGCGTTGCGACCAGTGCCAACGATTCCTGCCACGATTATCGCACAAGAATCATTACTTGTTGCGACTGCTGCTGGCACATTGACTGGTATGCAACGAGGCGATGTGGTGTTAATCATTCTGTCCGATGATCAACCTGACGAGGTGTGGTGGCAATTGATGCGATCAGCGTATGATTGGCACGCCCGGGTGCTGGTTGATGATCGCGCCCATCAATTTAGTCGGCCAATTTTGGGTGAGCGATTTAGTGAGGTGCTCGCGAAATTGGACCTGACGGATGATGTCTTGCAGGACGCCTTGGCATTGTTGAAATGGGAATTCAATGATATTGAGAGGGATTGAAGTGGCAATAAAATCATATTTTGAAATTCCGGATTGGACCACTAGCGAAGGTAGCAATCCGTTTGATGAAACGTTGGCCCGGACCCTTTTGTTACAACAAGCGGGCATGGCGCCAACGATTATTAATCTCGATTGGACGCCCCGGCTGCGGGCCTACCAACAACGCGACGGTTGGCAAGACCAGCCTGTTTTGGGTTTGTACGATGACTTGCAATTAGCCACGGATGTCCAAGAGCGGGTGCTGAGTATTCGTGATTTAAACTGGCCGTCTGATGTGTTGTTTTTTACGACAGATGGCGGGCTATTTGTTTATCAAGGGGCAACCCGAATCGCGGAAGCCTTTATGAATCCGATGATGACAGATCGCTTAGATGTCGTGCGGTATTTCGCGGACGGCCAGGTAGTAGCGGAGAATCGTTATGATTACCGTGGTTTTTTGTCGCAACGCATTGAATATGAAAATGGTCAACCAACAACGCGCCGGTTTTATTCGCCGGGGGGCCGGCTACGTGGCTTCTATATTTTTACCGATCAACAACAAGCGTCATTGAGCTTAACGGAACCCTTCTACGGCCGAGATGTATTTTATGATGAGACTGATTTGCAAGCCCATTATCTACAACATCTATTTACAGACCTTGTTGGGGAGACGCCAGTGATTGTGAATGCCACCAATGCGAAGCTCGCGGTGGTAGCGCGTGTTACTACCTCGTTAGCACATGTCACGTTGAACGTCAGCAGTCGTGATAATTTGACACCCGATATGGACCAACTACAGGCATTGCAAGCACGGGGGAGTCAGGTTGTGACAACGACGGCCCATCAAAAGGCACAGTTGGTCAAGCAATTATCAGCCGAAACAGTTCAGCAGATTGTGGCGTGGCCAACACGGCCGGACAGCTTTGGGACGAGTTCGCAGTACCGCGAAGAAATTGTCGCCTGGTACGTCCCTAACTTTGAGGGATCGTATGAGCGTCAAGTAACCTTTGAAAAGCTGATGCAGTTAATGGTGGCATACCCCATGATGGCTGTTTGGATTGTGGGTGATGGCCCAGCGATGGACTTTTATTTGCAGTGGGCGCAAGAGACACTTGGCGATGACTTTTATTTTCCAAAAGAATATTCGACGTATAAGCAACAAAAAAACGACGAGGTAAAGCCACGCGTTGCGTTAAAAATTGCGACGGATGCCAAAACGACTTATCGCGCGTTGCTGCCAGCACGCATGATTCTTGATTTAGGTGATCAACCCGATGACTTCGTTGGGTCGACTGCCCTGACGTTGGGGGTGCCGTATTTCACAAAGATGCCATCTGATTTTATGGTCGTTGGTGATAATGGTGCGTTGGTGACAACAGTTGATGAATTGGATACTGGTTTGTCGCAGTATCTCTATCGGCTAAACGAGTGGACGCAGGCACGCACATTTGCAGAGAGTTTTGCGAAGCGTTTTGACAATGCGCACCTTGTAGCCGCTTGGCAACAAGTGTTGTCAGGGCAAGGAGGACAATGATGGCTGAAGATTTAGAAAAGCAAACCCGGCAACGATTACGTGATGAGGAAGTTTTAGATCGTGATCGTCAGAAGAATCGTGACGAAATTGCACGTTTACAGTCAAACCAAGCTGCGGTTGATAATGACGAAGTTCCGGTTGAAAAAATATCAGAAAAAACGCATCGCATTGTCGTAGAAGTGCAGGAAAAACCAAAAAAAGCGCCGAAAGCGAAATTCCGTCTCATTCAGGTTGGTGATCAAGCATGGCCGGTTGATGAATGGGACTTGGATCCTAAGTTACAGTCAGTACTCGTTACGACGGCAGCTGCCTTTCCTGCTCGACCATCTGCCCACTATGCAGTCTTTACTGATGAGATATTGGCTGGGCCAGACGTTTTAGCAATTGTGAAACGCCTGCCACCATTTTCAATCATTTATGCTAGCACAACAGTTGATCCAGAAATCGCGACTGTCTTACGCCAAAAAGCGGCTTTTTTTGTGCCAGGTGCTGGACACGCTTTATTTCAAACAATTGTCGATAATTTTTTCATGGGTCAACGTGGTATCCATTCGGGTGTTACGGAGGCGCTAGATATTTCGGAAACGTTCACGGGTTCTGTCGAACGCCGGGGACGCTTTCAAATGACCTTAAGTGGTGATTTTGGGCCTACCTTGCAGCAAGTGGTAACGTGGCACCCCATCAGCGTTGAAAAATTTGAAACGGTTTTAGCCGGTATGAATGGTATTTTTTTGGATGCCGGTGATAAAAAGGTTTACCTAGAAGGTAATCAACGTGGTGATGTGTACTGGGAATGGCACGTTGAATTCATTCAACCGGATGGTAAGCTGGTCCAATTCGTGATTCCCATGACGGAAAGCTTGCAAGAACACGTCTTTCCGGATGTGCATCCGTTTTATTCTTTCCAGATGTCATTGTGGATTAGTGGGCAAGGCGAGGTGGATTTTAACCGCGTGATTGTTCGGCGGTCGCGGTCGACGTATGGCACGCTGTTGCCGGGGGATGAAAAGCAGATGACCAGTACCGGTGATGAGGTGCTGTCGTACTTTAATCCAGGTGATTTAAAGCCGCCGCTATTGGTGTCCTTTACGGGATCACGGTTGTATGGGGATGGCTTTGAAATGATGAGTGTGTACGGTCGCCATAAGTTGCCGTACTTGCTCTTCACTGATTCCCGGACCCAAGGTGGCGCCTTCATGGTTGGTACGCCAGAGTATGAGCAACTGGTGATTGATAAAATTCGCGAGAAGCTACAATGGTTAGGTTTTGATGAGCACGATGTGGTGTTCCAAGGTTATTCTATGGGTTCATTCCCGGCCCTTTATTATGCGCGCCACTTCAAACCCCAGGGTATTATTGTCAGCAAGGCAATTGTGAATTTGGGCACCTTTTCCGGGCAAGATGGCTTTGCACATGGTGGTACGAAGGATTGGCCTCTTGATATGCGACGCCATTTATTCGGTCGGGTGCTTCGTGCCGATACACCGGTCATTGATCAAAAATTGTGGCAATCGATGGACCAAGTTGATTGGACACAGGTTGCCACGTATGTCTTTTCGCTTGCGCAAGATGAGTACGACGGGCAATCCTTGCCGCAACTGCTCCGATTTATTAAAGATCGTGGGGGCAGTGTGGAACATTTTTGGCTGGATGGTGACCACTTGGCGCACACTGACGAGATGATTAATTTCGTTGAAGGTAAGTTAGATTTATTGATTAAGCGGAGGCGCGCGACGTTATGAAAACATGGCAGAACGTCTATTGGACACAACAATCTGAGCTCCTGGAGTTGCAAGGTGCGACGGTTACGCATGCCCAAATTGATCAAGTGAATTACGAAAATGATATTTACGCGAGTGGGTTTGGTGTCGTCGTTTGGCGAAGTTTAGTCAATTTCCGGCGTGAATTTCGGCAAGAAACGCTAATGCCGCTCGTGCCGGGTCATGAATACCGTTTCCGTTTGGATGCGGTTGATGAAGGGTTAAACACGTATTTATTGGTGACGATGTATGATCAAGCGGGCACGATTATTTTAAGTAGTGGTCGCGGTCAAAAAGAAGTGCAACTAGTAGCGCCGGCTAATTTGGATCATTATGATGTGCAAATCATCGCCTTTGGCAACGGCCGCTTTGTTTTCGAAAAGATTTTTATTCAAGAAGTCTTGCTGACGGGAACCTACATTCCGAATGATTATGTTAGCCAGGATGGGCGGACGTTAGCGCGTTATGTTAACCGTGATGCAAATCGTCATCTCTTTGTGGCATTTACTGAACCGTTAGACAAAGAGACACAATGGCCGATTGCTAGCGCAACGGCGGCCCAGGTGCCGATGTTATTGTTTGCTAATCTTGGGTTAGCGGCGGATTATTATCAATCAAGTCCAGAGTTTGTCACAACCTTGATCCGCAATGCGCAAAGAGATGGCCGGTATGACACGATTAGTTTGGTTGGCACGGGACTAATTAGCCAGCTAGCAGCAGCCTATTACGGGGAACTGCTTCAGCTACCGGTTACTTGGTTGACGCCGTTACCTGATTATGAAACGGCACGCGTACAGTATGCTCGACCTAATGTGCTACGAGCGGCGGACGCACATGGGTGGCAGTTGCCCCAAGCAAATGTGGCAGGGGTGATAACTAGTCAGCAGCCAACACAAGCATTTGATGAAACCGCCTTAACAGGCCAAACGGTGAGTGTTGATACGAATGAGTTGTTACGCTTCCTCAAACATGAACAGAGTGGTGTTTTATAACACAACATGAAAACGCAAATCCCACCAATTAACTGCGGTGAGGTTTGCGTTTTCACTTTATTCAATCAATTTCGTTTAAAGTGTTGACATTTAATAGGTAGGTCTGTATTATATTACTTGTAGTTGCGATAAGTAATTACGTTATGGAGAATTACCCAAGTCTGGCTGAAGGGAACGGTCTTGAAAACCGTCAGGTCGGGAAACCGGCGCGTGGGTTCGAATCCCACATTCTCCTTTAACGTCATTGGCGTTACAACTTAAATATTTATTATCGCGGGATGGAGCAGTCTGGTAGCTCGTCGGGCCCATAACCCGAAGGTCGTAGGTTCAAATCCTGCTCCCGCAATTAATGGAGAATTACCCAAGTCTGGCTGAAGGGAACGGTCTTGAAAACCGTCAGGTCGTGAAAGCGGCGCGTGGGTTCGAATCCCACATTCTCCTTACTTAATAACCGTGTCCTTATGGGCGCGGTTATTTTTGTATCACGGCAGTTTTAGGTTGAGATTCTGGGAGACTTGGTCTGCTTATCTAAATGACTTTGGGAGGTTGTGAGACGATGCTGACACTACAATTGAGGTACTTGAGATATGCCATTGCGTCTGCTGTCTTAACGATTATTACGGCGCTGACGATGCCACTTTTACAGGGGAAAGCGGCCCTGTTACACATACCGGTACCTCATTTTGAGCTAATCGCGTTTATTGTGACGGCCTTGTTCATTGTGCTGGTCAATGTGCGAATGTTGATGCAGGCGTATCGGCAACAAAAAGAGACCGAATTAACCACGCTGTGGGTCCCAGTTGTGGGGCAAGCACTTTGGTTCGCAACGGTTGCTTGGTTACATGAAATGCCAGCGGCAGGGGACTTTTTGCGGACGATGACATTGCCGTTTGCATTGGCGGGAGTAACATTGTTGTTGCTATCGCTTGGTCTGCTACAACGCCGTGAACGTGCGATACCGTTAGATGCGGTCATGCAACAAAATGCTCGCCGGCTAACTTGGATTACGGTCGTGTTGGCCATTTACGCCTTGCTATTTTTCGGCATGACCTTAAATTGGCAATCAGGTTTGGCAGTCGCAACCTCAGTTTTGCTAATCGTTGATCCCCGTTGGCCAGCGTTTTGGGCCGGTTGGCGTCGTTTTAAAATTTTGCGGGCGTTGGCTGCCGATGGGGTAACCTTTCAAAATCCACAAGCATTGGATTACGTGCATGATGTAAAAAATGTTGTGGTTGAAAAGACGGGTATTCTGACGAGCGACACGATTGTTGTGCGGTCGGTCTTGTCTGTTGATGAACGGTACAGTGATTTTGATATTTTGGGAATTACAACTGGTTTGTTGGAACCATTTGATTCAGAATTAACCCGCTCAGTTTTGGCGTTTGCCGAAGAACGTGGGGTGTACCCATCAAGTGCCTCAGAACTAGAGCTTATGCCACTGGTTGGGGTAAAAGGGGTCATCTTAAATGAACGTTTCTCGATTGTGTCTGCGGCGTATGCGGTTGAGCAAAAGTTTGCTATCGATGCGGCGACGCTACAGTCGTATCAAGAATTAGGTAATTCTGTGAGTTACATTGTCGATGGTCTACAAGTCATTGGGGTCATTACGTTTGGCTCATCGCTTAATAACGCATTGCTAGCCGTTGACCGTCTCTTTACTGAGCAAGGATTACAAGTGCGCATGGCGACGGCCGATACAACTGGTTCAACAATGCAGGTGAAAAAGCTGATGGGATCGTTAACGGAAACCGTCGCTGATTTGACGCCGGCAGGTAAGCAAGCCCAAATGGTGGCTTGGCTGAATCAAGATAATACGATGTTAATTACGAATCAAACATTGCCGGCTGACGTGCAACCAACCATTACAGTTGCGGTTGGTGATCAGCCTATCAATGCGGACATTCACGTTGCGACAGTGACTGATTTGCGCAAGCTTTGGGATACTACTGAGGCGCTCTTTAGTACTGATACCAAGGTATTACGTTGGACGTCGGTGGTGATGGTGCTGTTTCTTTTGCTGGCAGCTGGCTTAGGCATCTTTATTTCACCATATTTCTTTGTAGCGCCAGTTGTTGCAACAATCTTAAGATTAGCGCTTTCATTGACCCTTTTAACGGTCGTTGATCCCGAATCATAACAAATGTTACAAGCGTAAAACAAGGCACCCGCCACACCGCCAAAAGGTTGATGTGGCGGGCTTTTTGTAAGCGTCACAGTTTCCGCTTCTAATTGACTTATTATGGGGAAAAGCCTAAAATGAAACCTGTGTTAATAAAGCGCAAAAAAACACTATCGATTTGACATAAACGTCAACTCTATAGACAGGAGATACAAGATGAACATTGCAATGATCATCCTGCTGTCGCTTGTCGCAATCGTAATCGGTGTTGTAATTGGATATATGGTGGCTAAGACACGAATTAACCACACGTTGACGATTGCGCACCAAACCGCATCAGATATTACGAGTCAAGCTGCCACTGATGCCGAGCAGATGAAGAAGTCTGCTTTGGTTGAGGCACGAGATGAAAGCCAACGTTACCAAGATCGTATCGAACGTGAGCTTCAAGAACGCCGTTCAGAAGTGAAGTCACAAGAAGATCGCTTGGTAAGTCGTGAGTCTGTATTGGATCGAAAGGACGCCTCATTGCAAAAGCGTGAGGAAGTTATTTCGGAAAAAGAAACGAAACTTGATCAACAACGACAAAGTGTCAACGACAAGCAGAAGCGTGCTGAATCATTGATTGATGAACGCGAAGCGAAGTTGGTGGAGATTGCAAACTTGAGTCGCGAAGACGCTCGTGAGCAAATCTTGTCAGAAACCAAGGAAGCTTTGGTTTCTGAACGCGCTGTCATGATTAAGGAAAGCGAAGAGCAAGCTGCGGCCGAAGCTGAAAAGCGGGCTAAGAACTTGGTAGTTAGTGCTATCCAACGTTCTGCTGCAGATATGGTTGCTGAAACAACGGTATCTGTTGTGACGTTACCTAACGATGACATGAAGGGACGAATTATCGGTCGTGAAGGTCGAAACATTCGGGCCATCGAAACGGTTACTGGTATTGATTTGATTATCGATGATACACCAGAAGCTGTGGTATTGAGTGGCTTTGATCCAGTCCGTCGTGAAATTGCGAAGAATGCTTTGGAGAAGTTGATTGCTGATGGTCGTATTCACCCAGCTCGTATTGAAGAGATGGTGGAGAAGGCCCGCAAGGAAATGGACGAGCACATCCGCGAAGTCGGTGAGCAAACTATTTTCGATCTCGGCATTCATAGCATGCACCCAGACTTGATTAAAACAATCGGTCGCATGAACTATCGTACAAGTTACGGTCAAAACGTACTGGTACACTCAATTGAAGTCGCTAAACTAACTGGCATGTTGGCTGCTGAGTTAGGTGAAGACGTTACGCTTGCCAAGCGCGCAGGATTATTACACGATATTGGTAAGGCGATTGATCATGAAGTGGATGGTTCCCACGTAGAACTTGGTGTTGAAATTGCCAAGAAGTACAAGGAACGTCCAGTTGTGGTTAACGCTATTGCCTCACACCACGGTGACGTAGAACCTGATTCTGTCATTGCTGTCTTGGTTGCAGCTGCTGATTCAATTTCAGCTGCTCGACCAGGTGCACGTTCAGAGTCACTTGAAAACTATGTCCAACGTTTGCAACAACTTGAAGCCATCGCAAATGACTTCAACGGGGTTGAAAAGTCATTTGCGATCCAAGCAGGTCGTGAGGTTCGCGTTATTGTTGAGCCAGCAGCTGTTACCGATTTGGAAGCAACTGTTTTGGCCCGCGATATCAAGAATCAAATTGAACACGATTTGGATTACCCAGGCCACATTAAGGTTACGGTTATTCGCGAATCACGTTCAGTTGAATACGCAAAGTAAAATGAAAAAGAGGCTGGGACAGAACAGTTCTAGCTGAAAATGAAGAAGGAGAAGAAAATCCGACGGATTTTCTTCTCCTTCTTTCTTTTTATCCAAAAATAACGGGATTTTATCCCGCCATGATGGCCATTTTCGTCATATTCAT